>CAIUKQ010000199.1 GCA_903899705.1 uncultured beta proteobacterium | reverse complement strand
TTATCCCACTGAATTCGTCAAGGCGCTGACTGAAGCGGGTTACCTTTCCTGCCTGATCCCCGAGGAATACGGTGGCTCGGGCCTGGGACTCACGACGGCTGCGGCGATACTGGAGGAGGTGCAGGCGAGCGGCGCCAACGGCGCAGCCTGCCATGCGCAGATGTACATCATGGGCACGCTCCTGCGCCACGGCAATGCGATGCAGAAGGCGAAATACCTGCCCGGCATCGCGCAGGGCAAATTGAGATTGCAGGCCTTTGGAGTCACCGAGCCCTCGGCAGGCACGGACACCACCTCCATTCGCACGACAGCGGTGAAGCAGGGCGACAGGTACATCGTCAACGGCCAGAAGGTGTGGACTTCTCGCGCAGAACACTCCGATCTGATGCTGCTGCTCGCGCGCACCACCCCGCGCGACAAGGTGGCCAAACGGACCGAGGGCATGTCGGTGTTTCTGGTGGACATGAAGGCCGCCGTGGGCCGCGGCCTCACCATCCGGCCGATCCGCACCATGATCAACCATGCCACCACGGAAGTGTTTTTCGAGAACCTTGAAGTCCCGGTGGAGAACCTCATCGGTGAAGAGGGCAAGGGCTTTCGCTACATCCTTGATGGCATGAATGCGGAGCGCATCCTGATTGCCGCCGAATGCATCGGCGATGCGCGCTGGTTCATTGGCAAGGCGACGAACTACGCCAAAGAAAGAGTCGTGTTCGGCCGCGCCATCGGCCAGAACCAGGGGGTGCAGTTTCCCATTGCCCGAGCCTACATGGCCAGTGAAGCGGCGGCACTGATGGTGACACGCGCGGCCACACTTTATGAATCGGGTCAGCCCGCGGGCAAGGAAGCCAACATGGCCAAGCAGCTTGCGGCCGAGGCATCCTGGCAGGCGGCGGACATGTGCCTGCAGACGCACGGCGGTTACGGATTCGCGGAGGAGTACGACATCGAGCGCAAATTCCGTGAAACCCGGCTCTACCAGATTGCGCCGATATCGACCAATCTGGTGTTGTCCTATCTTGCGGAGCACGTGCTCGGGTTGCCGCGGTCGTATTAATTTTCTGTAATTTCAAGGAGCAAGGCATTGGATCTGGGACTCAAAGGACGGCGCATCCTCATCACCGGAGGATCGGAAGGCATCGGTCTCGCGGTTGCGAAATCGTTTCTCGCCGAGGACTGCACGGTGGTGATCGCCGCGCGCAATCAGGCCAAGCTCGACGCGGCGGTGGCGGAACTGAAAGCCGTTGGCAAGGGCAGCATCAGTGCCCATTCAATTGACCTTTCGGTGCAGGGCGCGGCGGAGAAGCTTGCCGACACATATCCCGACACGGACATCCTTGTGAATAATGCCGGCGCCATTCCGATTGGCGACATCTTCGAAGTCGACGAGGCCCGCTGGCGCGCTTCCTGGGATTTGAAAGTGTTCGGCTACGTCAACCTCACGCGTGCCATGTATCGCCATATGAAGGGCAAACCGCCCAAGGTGATCATGAACGTGATCGGCACCGGCGCCGAGAAACCCATGTGGCGCTATGTGTGCGGCAATGCCTCCAACATCGCGTTGAACGGGGTGACCATGTCGCTCGGCGGGCGAAGCCTCGACGATGGCATTCGCGTGCTCGCTGTGAACCCCGGCGCGGTCGAGACCGAGCGCTGGCGCGCCATCCACAAGGGGCGCGCGGAAAAGCTGCTGGGCGATTCCTCACGCTGGCGTGAAGTCCTGCACGACCAGCCCCTGCGACGTGCGGCGGCACCTGAAGAAATTGCCGAAGTGACGGTATTCCTTTGCTCCGACCGCGCGAGCTGGGTATGTGGCGAGGTGATCAACATCGATGGCGGCCGCCTGCACCGGGAGGCGTGGTTCTAAGACGGCATGCCATTAACTAATTGATTATATTAATATTTTCTGCATGTCCTTCGGGGCGGGTGCTCAGCAATCGCGTGACCACGATATCCGTCCCCGGCAGCAGGAAGGCCTCCACGCGATCCTGAGCCTGCTGGTCGGCAACCGTCATGCGGCTGCGAAGGCGCACGTATTCCGCCCATGACGTCACGATGAAGCGTTCGACATAACGTCCTTCCGCCCCGAGATCCCGGAACACGCGCCAGTCACTCACGCCGTTGCGGCGACGTGCGCGTTCGTTGGCGTGTATGGCGCGCAGAAATGGAGCGCTGTCCTTCGGGTCGATCTGATACTGCACCTGAATCAATACGGGTCCGTCGTCAGGCAAGGGTTCCACGGCGATGGAAAAATCCGGCAACTGCGAACCCGGCGTGACATCGGCTTCGTCGCCCATCCGGACCTTGACCCGGTAAGTCAATGCATACAGCACCGCCATGGCGCCGGAGGAGGCGGCAAGCGCAAAGCCCAGCCCCAGATGCGATGCCACCCAGCCCCAGATGACACTGCCCAATGCCAGACTCGCCTGCATGGCCACGAGGTTCATTGCAACGGCGCGCGCGCGCACCCAGCCGGGCGCGGTGCTTTGAATTCCCGCTGACAGCGCCGGAAGCACGGCTACCCAGGCGGCCCCCGCGGCAAAGCATCCGACCACGGCCATCAGGGTATTGGTGGCGAACGCGATCATCAATATTGCCGCCATCCACAGAAGGTGTCCTCCCGCGACCAGCGTATTGAGCGGCAGCGAGAGGCGTCGCTGCAGGCCCAGCACCCACACCACCGCGCCGATGCCGAAGCTTGCCGAGAGCATGCCGAATCCGCCGGCATCAAGTTTCAACTGGTCGCGCGCAATCACGGGCAGCAGGGCCCACATGCCGCTCGCGCACAGGCTGAAGGAAAAGGTGCGGCCGATCAGCGCGCGCATCGGCGGGGAATGCCTGGCATACCGCAGGCCGCTTTTCATGCCCGAGAACAAGGTGTCCGGCACGCCGGGGATGGCGCGCTCGCGCGGCTTGAAACCGCTGATGGCGTAAATCATGAAGGTGAAGAGCAGCGCACTCGCCAGAAACGCACTGCCCGAACCGAGCAGGGCGGCGATGACCCCCGCCAGTGCAGGCCCGATGGCGCGCGACAGATTGAACGACACCGAGCCCAGCGAAAGTGCCTGCGGCAAATCGGCGCGGGCGACCAGATCGTTCACATTGGCCTGCTGGGCCGGCATGTAGAAGGTGAAGCCGAACCCGAACAGAAAGGTACCGATGAGAAGGGGAATGGGGCCCAGTTCGCCGATCAGTTCTGCAACGCCGATCATTACGGAGAGGGCGATCAGGCCGATCTGGGTGACCAGCATGATGCGGCGGCGGTCGACAATGTCGGCCAGGGCGCCGGCGGCGAGCCCGAACAGCAGCGTGGGAAGCGTGCTGGCTGTCTGCACCAGCGCCACCATCAGGGTCGAGGGCGTGAGGGTGGCCATCAGCCAGGCCGCGATCGTCGATTGAATCGTGTAGCCCATGGCCACGGCAATCGAACCCGTGTAGTACAGCCGAAATTGCGGATGCCGCAGCGGAGAATTCTTCAGCAGTCGGTCTAGAAACGAAGGCGTGGGTGTATTCACCCCATCATCTTATCTTGGCAGGAAGGCAGAAAACGGCCGGCGATGCCGTTTGCCGGAATCAAGGCCCTATTGCGGAACTTCCCCCAGGACCACGCAGCGGCGCATCAGGCGGCGTTCGGAGGCGTCAAAATCGGTGCGCGCATGCATCGAGCAGCGGTTGTCCCAGGCAATGAGGTCGCCTACTTTCCACACGTGCTCGTAGATCCAGGCGGGGTTCTCCGCATGGTCGAACAGTTGTGCGAGCAGGGCGTCGCTTTCGTTACGCGGCATCCCGATGATGGATTCGGTCATGAGGCGGTTGATGTACAGCGCGCGGCGGCCCGTGGCCGGATGCGTGCGGACCACCGGATGCGCGAATCGGGGGGCGTCCGCTTTCACCGCCGCACGCAGATTCGGGGAGTTGTCATAGTCGTAGACATTGAGCGCCCTCTGGCCTTCGAGCTTTGCCTTCAGATCCACGGGCAATGCATCGTAGGCCGCGTACATGTTGGCAAACAGCGTGTTCCCGCCTTTTGAGGGTATTTCCAGCGCGTACAGCATGGAGATTGCCGTGGGGCGCTCCATGTAGCACTGGTCGGAATGGAAATGCATTTCGCCGTCAGGCAGCGCGCCGATCAGCTCGCCGTTTTCGCGGATGTTGGAGATGAACATCACGCCGGGATGGTGCTTTGATCCCCCCTTGTGGTTGTGCAGAACCCGCCCGAGTTCCCCCAGTCGCGAAGCAAATCCGACCTGGTCTTCCTCGCTCAGGGACTGCGCGCGAATCAGGATGATGCAATGCCCGAACAGGGCATTCCTGATCACGGAAAAATCCGCCTCCTCCAGCGGGTGCGACAAATCCACACCGCGGATCTCCATGCCGACCTGTGCATGGAGCGGCACGAGTGCCGCCCGCAATGCCGCTTTGGATAGGCCCACCTTGTCTGCCGCCATGTCTGGTTTCCCGGTTTTCGAATTCAATCGCCACCGCCGCAACCGCCGCCGTCACCGTCACCGCCGCCGTCCGACCCGCTGCTGTCGGTGCTGCCGCCAAAAAATCCGGAATCGCCGAAACCGTTCGTGGAGCCGTCAGCGCCGGCGCTTGAAAAGTCGCTGCCGCAATAGATCGTGCCCCTGCCCTCACCGGCCTGCAGGCCGGTGATATGGCAGTTGGGCAGATAGCGAAATCCGTCGGCAATATTGAGCTTCGCATCGAGTGCGAACAGAAGGGGCAGTCGAAGCGGTTTTCTGGGGTTGATGTTTTCCTCCTTGCAGGCGTACCACCAGCAGCGTCGCAGACCGCTGTTGGCGTTCTTCTCGCCAGTCATCACCACAGCGGGGGTATGGTGCATGAACCGGCCGAAGGCCTCATGGCAGAAGTCCTGGTAATTGCGCGTGTACAGGATGAATTCATGCCAAAGATCGTCCACCACCTGTGAAGGCATGGAGACGAACCGGCGGCCGCTGGCCAGATGGGCGAGGAAGAACTGCCTCAGGGCGTTCCCCACCAGCTGACAATCCTTGGTGGTGAGATCGGGGCGGCGCTTGCGCAGCTTTTCATACAGGCCGATGGGCAGCGAATAATGGCGGATGAAGTCGACTCGCCGGGAGGCGCGAAGCCTGCGCCAGGCGAAGACCATGACTGCAATCAGCACTAGGAACAGGACAATCAGGGCGATGGGCATCAGGAAGCTCCCCGTTAGTTTGTACGGCGCACGCTAGGGCTGCGCCTGCGCGCGCTCCGCATCCAGCATGCGCTGAAGCATGCGCCGCATCTTGGTGGGCGCTTCGTCGATTGCGATCCAGGTCTGCTGCACCACGCCGGTGGCGGCCTGTTCGCGCTGGATCGATGAGAGCACCACGTTGTCCTCCTGAAAGGTGGTGTCCTGGGCGCTGATGTAATCGGCCATCTTGTATTCGGGCACGTCGAAGTTGCGCAACTGCAGCCAGAAAAAATGCGTGCGCTGTTCGCTCTCCGGGGTGAGGAATTTATAACCGGCAGTGCGTATGCCGCGCGCGATGACCGCCTCCGTGTGTTCCTGTCCGGTGGAGATGGTCACCGCATCGACTCGCGAGATGCCCGGCGGAAAATAGTTGTAAGACTGCCGCCGGTCGACCCGGCCCGAGAACTGCGCGATCTTTCGGTCACTGGGAATGGGATCGATGTTGTTGGACCAGCGGTGTGCGCAGACGTGGATATCGGACTCCTCCACCTCCACCGGCACTTCGCTTGCCGCCGGCATGCCGATGGTGCGCCCGTGCACAAAGGTGGTGTGCGCCGGGTCCATGAGGTTGTCGGCGATGTTCACGTAACTCGCCTCGTGGTACTGGTAGCCGCCATCGAGAATCTTCCAACCGGACTCGCCGTAATGCTCGATGTCCATGATTTTGTCCGGGTCGGCCAGTGCCGGCTCGCCGGTCCAGATCCAGATGGCGTTGTAGCGCTCCACCAGCGGGAAGCTTCGCACCTTGGCGGTCTTGGGAATCTTGTCTTGTCCCGGGACGCGCACGCACTGGCCGGTGCAGTCATATTCCATGCCGTGATAGCCGCATTGCACCACGTCATCCACCAGCCGGCCCATCGACAGGGGTGCCAGTTTGTGCGCGCATCGGTCCAGCAGGGCCACCGGCGTGCCGTCATTCTTGCGGTAAAGAAGCACCGGTTCATCGAGAATGCGGCGGGGCAACAACTGCCGGCCGACTTCTTTTGACCAGGCGGCCACGTACCACGCGTTTCGAATGAATTGCGCCGCCATTGCCTCTCCTGATGGATCCCAGATGCAGCCTTCTATTATGCCTCCGACCTGAACCGGATCCGTGACTTGCATAGGCCGGCAGCCGGAATTTGTTGCCGGATCCGAAACGGATGCTTACAAAGTTGTTTGCCATTGGGCAATGGCCCGGACATATACTGGCTGTAAGGAGAGGCCAATGAGGCAGACAAAGGCGGGGCTTGCGATCATCGTGATGCTGACAGTATCTGTCAGCAGCCCCGCGTTCGCCCGGGGCCACTCGGGTGGCGGCCACGGTGGCGGTCACAACGCTTCCGTTGGCCGGTCGGTGTCAGGCCCGGTACATCATTATGGAGGGCGCGCGGCAGCCGGCGTATTTGTGGGGGCGGCGCTCGCGGCGCCTCTAATAATTGCGAGTCCCCGTTATTACTATCCGCCGCCCCGCTATGCACCCGCGCCACCACAACCGGCCTACTGGTATTTTTGCCCCGAATACAACGCCTACTATCCTTACGTCCAGTATTGCCCGGGTGACTGGCAACCGGTTCCGGCCCGGCCTTCGTATTAGGGAGGTAGAGGTGAGTATCGGAGCACGTAACGCAAGCGGTTCATTTTTACTTGCCTTGATAATCGCGACCTCTAATGCATGTGGCGCGGAAGCCGCGACAACGAGGCAAGGGCCCTCGGTCGTAGCCGAAAGGAACCTGACCCTCGGAATCATCCTGGGTGCGATCCTATTCGGCCATGCCGCCGCGAAAGGTCGCGCCGGCACGGGTGATGATTACCGAAGGGACCATGATCCAGCGCCCGAACCCGACCCCACGCGCAGGATCAGCGAGCAGGACTGTTCCAAGCCCATCGAACTCGATGGTGGCAACCTGCGCTGCAAATAGCCCTGCTTCCGGCAGTCTGTTTTTGCTGTTTGAATCAGGGCGTGATAAGCCGCGACGCATCCGGATTGCCACGGATCAGTGACTGCTCCTTCATCAGTTCCACCCAAAACCGCATCGACGCCACGGTCGGCCGGTTGGTGAGGTTGTTCGGTATCGACAGGGCATCGGCAATCCGGCTATAGAAGGGATCGAGCAATGCCACCGCATCCACGAGACCGCTCTTCAGCGCATCACCCATGGCAGGAAACTGCAATTCGATATAGGTGACTTTCTTCGCGTCGCCACCGGCCGACTGAATCCACTGGCGTGTCAGAAGATCAACGATGCCGTTGAAACCGGGAACACCAATCTTTTTTCCCCGGCAGATCCCTGGGCCCCTGAAGGTTGCTTCCCACACGCGCAAGAATGCCAGTCTTTGACTGTGTGGGGTAGACGTCGCATCCGGCGAAATAGACAAGATCCAATCCGCCATCATTGGCCTGCAGCAGCACCGTGGGAGTCGGCGCGCCGACCTGGGCCGATCCCGCCACCATGGCCGCGGGAATGATGGGAGCCGGTGGCTGCCATGGTGAGTTCCACATCCAGGCTGTACTTTTCGAAGAGGCCTTCGTTCTTGGCGACGAAGCTGCCGATATAGCTGGGTACGGCGGTGTAGAGGAAAACGATTTTTGTCGCGGCATGGGCGGTGGATACGCCCGTCAATCCCATGATCAATGCGGCAAGCCATCCCCTGACGCTGTTCATTGGCGCTCCTCCCGAATGGAAATCCGACACGCCCGACAGGCCGTTCGTCTACAGATACGGCTTGACCCCCGCGCGCAGGGCCCAATATTCCCACGCCCTTTGCACCTGCGGCGAATACGGGTCGACGTTCGAGCGCACGGCAATTTCACCGGGCGACAGCGTCTTCGCACCACCGCCCATCAGCAAGGCCTCTTTCAGCACGCGCGCGTTCTGCGGCAGGTAGACGGCGGCCTTCACCGCATCGACGATGGTGCGTCCCGTGGAGGTGAACCCGTGCCCCCGCATCAGCACCGTCTTGTTCGCGCCCAGGCATTTCGCCATGTCGCGGCCCTGCGCAAGATTGGAAACCAGCAGCATGGTGTCA
>CAIUKQ010000198.1 GCA_903899705.1 uncultured beta proteobacterium | reverse complement strand
ATTCTGCTTTACGGGTAGCTCTACCGTGCACCTCGAATCCTTTCGCCGCCGCCAGTGTCATTTGCTTCACAATTCAACCCTCCCGTTTGCGCACCTTACTTTGACAACGCAATCGGGAACTTGTTCAGTGTTTCCCTAGGTTGTTCAGCACCGCGGCGTTGTCCGGTGCGAGCGCCATGGCGCGTTCAAGCACCGCTTCGGCCTCGACGGCTTCGCCTTTGACACGGAGGGCTGAACCCAGATTCACCAGGCCATCCACAAAATTCCTGTTCAGGGCGACACCCTTGCGGTAGCTGTCTATTGCCTGCTCGCGCAGCCCCTTCGCAAGCAGGGCGTTGCCCAAATTATTGTGATACGCCTCACTATCCGGCCTGACATCAATCGCCCTGCCGATGAGTTCGATGGCTTGGTCCACCTGTTTTAACTGAAGGGCGATCACGCCCAAAAGGTGGAGTGCGCCGGGATGTTTCGGATCGCGGGCCAGGATTTCGCGGTAACGCCGGCTTGCTTCCTCCAGACGTTGCGCATTGTGGTGGCCAAGCGCCTCGTCCAGCATTTGCGGAATCGATTCCTGAGCGGACGTTGCGGGCGGATTTTCCATGGGTTCCTAGAACTCCACAACAACGCTGATGGTGTCTGTATAGGCGCCGGGCGTGACATCCTGGCCGGGAGGCAGCTTTGCGTAAATGGTGACAATCCAGGATTGTCCGGGCTGCACGTTGTCGCTCAATGTGAGCGTGCCGCCCGACCCGTCTCCCCAGACACCGTTTCCACCGGGATCGACATAGAGGTTGTAGGCAAGCGTCTCCTGGCCGCCGGTTTGACGCATCCGTCGGGGGGCGAAGGTGCCCGACACGGCGCTGGGAGTGGCGCTCACGCGGACGTTCGGGGACGGACTCTCCGAGCATGAGACGGCGATTACGCCCGAGGTGCTGGACATGGAGCCGGTTAGCGGGTCGTACGGCCCGAATGACAGTGGTCCGCTCGTGACCTTGCATTTGGCGTGGGTGGCGCCGACATTGAGAAACAATGCGAGGCAGACAAATGCGCAGCGGCTAGTGCGTCGCATGGCAATCCACGCTGCCCAATTCGAAAACCGTCTCTTCGTTGGACGGTACATTCAGGCTGAATTCGCATTCTCCCTTCGAATGCAACACCCGTCCGGTGTATTCGCCGGCTCCAATGTCTTCCAGGTAGAACTCTCCGGTTCGAGAGGTGTATATCGGCATCGCGTTGCCCGATACCATGATCGATCCTTCCCCGTTTCCCACCGGGGGGCGCTGTGCCTCCTCGAGCACGAGACGTCCGGCGACCGCCTGCACGCGCCTTGGACGGAAGTCGATCAGTGTTCCGCTTCGAAGAGCAGGCATCACAATGTATCGCACCTCGGGCACGGTGATGTTCATCGGTAAATCCCGGTCCTCGATGGCGATGGGGTTCTCGAAATACGACGCCATGCGGGGCACGAACAGCGTTCCGTTTTCCCGAGTTCGGCCGATCTCCAGGTTGTTTGCGTAGACGCGAATCCCCGGAAGATTGCCAACGCTGACCATGCCGAAGCTGTCGCTGATGGGGCGCGAAGCCCCCCATTGGCCGGCAACGCCCGCCAGTGCCCCTGACAAGCCGAATTGATAACTGCCGGTGCCGGCCACCTCATCCAGGATGTACTCGGCCCGGCCGATGGCATTGCTGAAGTTGTACTGAACAAACGGATTGAAGGTTTCCCGCTGTGTTCCTGAGCTTGTGCCTTTGTCGTAATTCATGCGATAGGAAACGCCCTCGCTGTCTGTGCTGCCTCCTGATACCTGCAGTGTCTGCATGTTGGTGTTGGCGGCGTTCTGGCTTTGCGCGCTGATTGTTGGCCGGGTTGGCAGGCGGTCAAAATTGACGGAGAGGGTAAGTACGATTTCGCTCCCGGCCTGGACACCCGCGGTATTGCGCGCGGTCATGGAGAAAGAGACATCACGGCCGAAACTTCGGCGAAAGCTCACCGCGCTGGATCGACCGGTCGCGCCATCCCATGAGTCCCGCCGGCTGTGGCTTACCGAAACAGAGGAGGCGACCGCCACTGGAAACGAGACGATGCCCGCCAGTTCCAACCGGCTTGCAAGGGCGAAGGAGGCGACTTGCGGGTGATCGCGTTGCTCGGATTTGAGGGCGATGCTGGATCCGAAGCGCTTGTCCTGATAGGAGTGACTCAGGGACAGCGCGGCGCCGCTGGCATTGGGCGCGTGGCCGTAGTCCAGCGCGGCACTGGAAATGCCAAACACCCCCAGCCTGAAATTGGCGCTCGGACCCATATTGATCCGGTCGCCAAGCGCTTCGCCGCGCACGCCCAGCGTGAGGTTGTCGGTCTGACCCCGTCGGTAAAAAAGTGTTCCGCCCAATTTGCCATAGTCGCCGCTCCGGGTTCCAAATGACTGGCGCTCGAATCCGACATCGGCACTGTATTCGTCCAGTCCGCGACGCAGCAGGCTGTCCGAGAAATAAAAAGGATTGACGATGCGCTGTTCTCCACCGAGAACGTCCCTGATCACCACCTCGGTGACCTGCAATCCGTTGAGGTTTACAAGATTCTGCAACTGGAATGCGCCTGGCGCGATGCGATCTCGCCGCAAGAGCACGCCGTTGCTGTAGAGGAAAATTTCGGAGGGCAGCGCGGCTGATCCGCTGACAATCTGGCCGGGAAATCTCACCAGGTAAGGGTCGAGAGAAAAGCGCCGGGAAAAGCTTAATCCACCCAGGCGAAGCGAACTCCCCAGGGCACCGGGCGTGGTGACGAAATCTCCGATGACCAGGCGTTGTAGCGTGTCGGGTCGATCCCGCACGAGACTGGTGGACAGACGTGTCGCGTTGGTGCGTCCACTCTCCCCATCCCGAATAACGACGCCGTCACTGATAAACAGGAAATCGCCGAAGTGCGCCCCGATTTCCCCGGCTGCCGACAGCCTGCCTGAACCGGAGCGATCACTTCCCGAGGCTGTCAGGTTGTAGTTGATGAATGCGCCGCCTGGCGCCGGCCGGATGGCATTGCTCGCAGATTGCCGGCCGAGGTCGATCAACTGCCGGTTTGCCAGATTGCGCACGGCCACACGCAATTGCAATTCCAGGGTGGTTTCGTCGAGGTCGTATTCGAGGCCCCGGACCGATCGCAACGACACATAATTCACGTCCTCGATACGGTTCGGCACATAGGTGAAACCTGACAGGCCCAGGGTGCGAACGTCCTGCTCCCTGATCAACACATCCCCGTTTTGCGCGACCAGCACAATAAAGTCGCCCTTGGGTTCGAGATTCACCGACAGCGTCACAATGGCCTCGGTCGCCGATGGCTGCATCGCCCTCGGGGTTGATGTGGCGCAGCCCTCACAGGTCTCGGAGATGCGCAGTTTCAGCGCCCGATCCGGGATGGGTTCTGCCGCTTGCACCGCGGCGATTGCCAGTATGCCTGCTCCTACCAGGGTTTGAAGCAGAAAGCGCATGATCCTCCGTGTCACCCGTGGACTTACGCCGTCCGGCCTGCAAAATTGCGCGATCAATCCCTTTGTTCAAACAGACCCCCTGCGCCATCTCCGTCTCTACTGAAGGCAGCCAGCGGGTTTGATCGCGAATTCGGATTTGAGTGCCAGTTTTTCTCCGATCGCCTCGACAATCAATTTTCGTGTTTTTTCGCAGGTCCCCGGAGGCAGCGGCGCGTTGAAGTGCCGTGAGGCGCCGCTCAGAATGTACCAACCGTCAAACACCTGTTCGACTACGTTGGTGCCCCGTTCGTCAAATCCCTGTACCCGAACAGACGTCGGACGTACGTGAACCGTGCCGCTGTTGCGCAATTCCCCGACGATTCTGTTGTCAACGATCGAGAAGGGCAGCAATTGCGCGCGCTGTTCGATTGCCGCCGGACGCAGAAACACCGGCACCCCGAACTGTACCGATATGACCACAGATGAGTTTTCAGCAGGGCTCGTCGAAGCAGGAGCGGGCAGGTCCTCAATAAATACGCGGTACGCCTTTTCCACGCCGGTCGCCGGATTGCGGTAGCCGACCCGGAATATCCGGTTCTTCCCGGCGGGAACCTGGAATTGCTGTGGAAAAACAATGAGATCTCGGGTCTCCAGATATTGGTCGCGGCCCTGCGCGTCCTGAATCCACTCCATGGGTCGCACCTGAAATCCCAGTGGCGTGACATCGTCGTTGTTGACGGTAATCGATGCATTGCGGGTGGCGCGATCAAGATCAAGGCGAATCGGTGACACCCCAAAACCCTGGGCCCACGCGGCCGCGGCGGGCGCGAGTGCCAGCAAAACGGCAAAAACCTGACGCTGGAATGCCATTAATGTCCTGCGCCAGTTCGCTTCCCCCGGCTTCAATGGTTATGGTTGGACGCTTACCGTAATTGTGTCGGAGTAGGTTCCCGCCGGCTTGTCCGCCGTCAGCGTCTGGTCAACCGCGGCGGATACCGTGAGTGTCTTTGCCTGGGCAATGCCCAAGCCCGAGCCGACGCCGCCCCCCGAGTTCGAAAAGGAATAGGCGAAGCTGGCAGTTCCGGGCCACACCAACTGGTTTGAATTGGCCGAAGCGTAGGTGAAGGACGGTGTTGTGCCGGAGGTGCAGCGGTAGACCAGAAGGGAGGTTCCCGTCACGGTCCCGGTGGCCGCCGGATCGACCGAGATGCCGATGGTTGAAGACCGGGCGTTGAAGACACATTTGGTACTTGACGTGGCATTCACGGTGATGATGTGCGAATCGGCCGCGTTGGCGCCGGGGCTTCCCAGCCAGGCGCATGCCGCCGCGGTGCCGAATGCCAGGATTTTTCTGTCGAATTTCATGACTGTTCCTTCGATGTGATGGCGTATGCGCCTTCGATGTGATGGCGTATGCACAAATGCTAGATGATTCGCAACCTGACTTATTGATGCAGGTCAACACTGTGGGTGATGCAATTCGCTTGCGTTCCTGCCGGCTCCAGACGGGGGGCTCAAGGTGTGATGGTCAGAATCACGGTATCGGAGTAGCTACCGGGCACCATGTTCTGAAAGTCCGCCGGCGAGACGGATACCGTGACCGTAAATCTCGTATCGGTATCCTTGGGTGTCATGCCGCTGGGCGGGTAGGACATCGCATATCCGAGGTGCTCCGTCGTTAGGGTTGCGTGGCGCATACGCAATGTGGCCGGCGAACTGCCGTAAAGGCCATTGTTGTTGGAAACCGAGAATGACGCGGTGCGCGATCCTTTGCACCGTATCGTGATCGAACCGCTTGCCGTTAAATTCCCTGTCGCCGCCGGGTCTATGGAAAGACTGATGGTGCTCCCGCCTTTTGTATTGAAGCTGCAGTCGCTTTTGGACACGATGACGGCGCTGACGAGAACTTGATGGGTGCCTGCGGACTGAGCGGCGGCCCCCGGGAGGCCAAGTCCCACTGCAATGACCGAGGCGGCGAACGCGCTTGCACAAACGCGATCTCGGGTATTCATGACCGCGTCCGGGTGTTGGCCCGGTTCTGCTCTTTTAGGGAGGCGGGCCTCATGGACTGACGGAGATGACGATGGTGTCGGAATACGTTGCCGGCGTCACGTTGGCCGCGATCGCCTGATCAACTGTGATCGTAACCACATGGGTTCTGTCCTGTCCCGAACCGATGCCGCCACCGGCAGATGCGCCCGAACCTGAAAACCCGTAGGCAAACCCTTCGGCGCCCGCACTCAACCGGCCGCTGCTGCCGCTGCCCGTGGATGTGGAGACGTGGTCGAACGCCGGTGTTGTGCCTCTGGTGCAGCGGTAGAGGATGTTTCCCAGTGCCGTGATCGTGGTCGTTGCGGCCGGATCGATGGAAAGGACAATGGTCGAACTTGCGGCATTGAATTTGCATTTGCCGGTCACCATCGCTTGAATGGTCACGGTGTGGTCGTTTGCGGCCATGCTGTTTTCGCTGCCGATCCACGAGCATGCGGCGGCGACCCCGGCGACCAGAAGTTTGCGATCGAATTTCATCGTTGAAGGTTTAACACATACCCAAACGAAAATCCGAATGATCTGGGATCAACTTGATCCACCTCAAGTCAGTCTGCCATTTCGCTCCTACATTCATAGTCATCAAAATGATGGAAAAGGAATTTTCAATGGCCAGCATCGTTTTCGGCGTCGGCGCATCGCACAGTCCGCTTCT
>CAIUKQ010000197.1 GCA_903899705.1 uncultured beta proteobacterium | reverse complement strand
AATTCTGCTTTACGGGTAGCTCTACCGTGCACCTCGAATCCTTTCGCCGCCGCCAGTGTCATTTGCTTCACAATTCAACCCTCCCGTTTGCGCACCTTACTTTGACAACGCAATCGGGAACTTGTTCAGTGTTTCCTTAGTTAATATTACCTCGCCACTCCCTTTACACCAGGCTGTCACCCCGATAGGACGCCGATGGCGCCGCGGTTTCCTTGCTGCACAACACATCCACCAGCGCGGGCTTGCCAAGTGCGTAGGCCTCGCGCAGCGCCGGCAACAGTTCCTCGCTTTTTGTGACGCGCACACCATGCGCGCCGAAGCCGCGCGCAATGGCGGCGAAATCCGCGTCTGAAAAATCAATCACCTCGGGAATGATCCGACTGTTCTTGCCGCGCTTTTGCAGATGGAACTCGGAGGCGAAGGCGCGGTTGTTGACCACCACGATCATCAGCGGGATCTTGCAGCGGATCGCCGTCTCCAGCTCCCCGATGTGATAGAGCAAGCCGCCGTCACCGGAGAGCGCCACGGTCTTGCGCTGCGGGGCGGCGAGTGCCGCGCCCAGCGCGCCGGGAACCACCCAACCCAATGATCCGGTGGAGCGCAACAGGAAACGCCCCGCCGGCGTCGGAAACAGCGTGCCGGCCCAGGCTGCGATGGCGCCGGTATCGGCCGCGAGCAGGTCATCGCGTTTCATCACGGACCGCAACGCCGCCACCACTTCAGCGGGGTGCATGCCGTCGGCGGGCTTTGATTCCGCCATCTCCTTCGCCGCCGCTTTCCAGGTCACCAGTTTTGCAATGACACTCTTGGCCCACGGCGTTCTGCCGCGCGCCGCACCACGTGCCTTGACCTCGGACACGACCGCGGCCAGCGTCAGCTTGGCGTCTCCCACGAGGCTGTACTCGACGCGGAAATTCTGGCCGATAACCTGCGGATCCGCATCGAGTTGCAGGAGGCGCTTCTGGCTGAAGGGCAACTGCCAGGCGTTGGTGGCAAGGCCGCCGAAACGCGTGCCCACTGCGAACACCATGTCGGCCTCGGTGACCGTATCGTTTGCCACGCGTCGCGAATAGCGGCCGATGACACCCACCGCCAGTTCGCTGTCGAGCTCCGATATCGCGCCCTTGCCTCCCAGCGTGGTCGCCACCGGAATGCTGAGCGCCTCGGCGAGTTCATTCAATTCCGGCCATGCCTCGGCCAGCACCACGCCGCTGCCGGCAAGAATCAACGGGCGCTCCGCCTGCAGGAGGCGCGTCACCAGCTCCGGCACCCGTGCAACGTCGGCGGCAAGGCGCCGCGAGTTCACCATGCCCAGCGCCTCTTCCTGATATCCCTCTGCTTCCCCCGAATCCAGCCCCAGCATATCGGCAGGAATTTCCAAATGCGCCGGGCATGACACAGGGCCGGTCGCCGCGCGTATGACCGCGCGCGTCATGGCGCCCGCGCGCGTTGGGGCCGCGAGACTCTTGTTCCATTTGCATGTCGGCGCATGCATGGGCATGCCGTCCACATCCTGATACTCGTAGCGGTCACGCGAACGATTCATGATGGATGTGGTCAGCGATATCACCGGACTGAAAGCCCAGTAGGGATCGGCCATCGCCGCCGCCACATTGGCCACGCCCGGTCCGCGCTGGCCGTAGACGAAACCCGGTCGACCCGAGACGCGCGCGTAGCCATCGGCCATGTAGACCGCGGAGGCTTCATTGCGGCAATTGACGATGCGTATGCCGGCATCGGCCAGAGCCACCCACAGTTCGTGGTCCCCGCCGGTGAGGCAAAAATAATTTTCCGTGCCGTAGGCACGCAGGGTTTTCGCGACGATTTCAGCGACGGTGGCCATGGTGATTTCCCGATGATTGTTTAATTGCCGGGGGAATCCCCCCGGCGCCTAGGATTGTTGGCGATTCTAGCCGCGAGCCGCCAACACCGCGCGACGTTCCGGCACGGCAACCGCCGGAGCGGAATATGATTGCGCCGTTCAAACCTTCGCATCTTGCAAGTCGAGGAGAAAGCCATGCCGCGCGCAACATCGACCCTGTTCTTCGTAACCCTGCTCGCGACCGCCAGTACGCAATGCATGGCCCAGGCCTACCCCTCCAAACCCGTGCGCATGCTCATCTCCAGCGCCCCCGGCGGCCCCGTTGATATCGGCATGCGCGGGCTGGTGGATGCACTGCGGGCCGACCTGGGCCAGCCGGTCATCATCGAGAACCAGGGGGCCGCCGATGGCATCGTGGCGGCCCAGACCTTTGCGCGCGCCGCGCCTGATGGCTACACACTTCTTCACACCAGTGCGGGGCCCATCTCGCTCAACCCGGTGATCTACCCCAAGCTGCCATACGATCCGCAGACGGATTTCACGCCCGTGGCCATGACCGGTCAGTTCAACAGCGTGATGATCGTCAATGCGGCGGTGCCTGTTTCCAGTTTCCGGGAACTGCTGGCGCTGGCAAAATCAAAACCCGGCACGCTGTCCTGGGGCGCCACGGGAACCAACGGGACCAGCCACATGTACGCGGAATGGTTCCGGTACGCGCTGGGCATCGACTTCTACAACGTGCCCTACAAGAACAACCTGCAGACACTGGCCGCCACGGCCTCGGGTGAAGTCCAGGGCACCCTGTTCGCCCTGGGCGGCGCCAGCGGTCAGGCCAAAGCGGGCAAGGTGAAGATCCTTGCCGCCATCTCCGAGCAGCGCCTGTCAGCCATGCCGACTCTGCCCACGATCAAGGAAGAAGGTGTGGACCTTGTCATTCGCAACTGGGTGGGCACCTTCGCGCGGGCGGGCACGCCGCGCGACATCGTCGAGCGCTGGAACAGGACCCTCTCCAAGGCGGTGTTAGACAAGGCCTACATCCAGAAGGTGCTGGAACCGCAGGGGTTCGAGGCTGCCGCGCCGACGGGTGAGACGGTGGAATCCTTTTCCCAGTTTCTGGTGCGAGACAAGGCACTCTACGTGCGCATCAAAAATGAGGCGAAGCTGAAAACCGGCGAGTAACCCCTCCGGTTCTTGTCGATCATTTCCTGGATGCCCTTTATCGCCGCAGAGCCATTGGTCAATGGCGCGACGGTAGGTCGCGAGCGCAACAACAACGTGTTCGGTCTTATGCCCGCAACAGTGATGCCTACGCGTTTTTTAATCTTCTGACGGGTCCGGAGTTGTTGGACAAGGTCGAGTCGATATTGCCCGCGCATCGAGAGCGGCTGTT
>CAIUKQ010000196.1 GCA_903899705.1 uncultured beta proteobacterium | reverse complement strand
TTCGTAAAACAGAGCGAAAGCCTGGCAGCCATGGTCAGCGGCAAAGGTGATGGCACGGTTCCTGACGAATTCGAAGCCGACGATGTTGTTGGCATCGACTTGAATTAGCCAAGCCGAGTTCCAGGCCCACTGGCAAGTGGCCGCTTGAACCTCCGATAGCTACTCTTGCCACTCACTGCCCGGTAACGACCCGGTATTGCACATAGACACTTAAACAATGAGCGGCAGGATCGGCCGAGAACCAGCCGTTTGCGGAGTCTTCTTCGAGTGACTGCACCGAGTCGCGAATACGATTGCGCGGTTTGGGTTTGCAGACCCTCGCCGGCAATTCAATCGGTAGCAACTGACAAATCGCACTGGAAGTCCTAGCGCGGTTTCTTCATCCCCAGCTTTTCCACCAGTTCCGCGTTGCTCGCCCGATCCTTGACCAGAACAGCGGTCAGTTCCGCGCCAACGAGTGGGGTCTTGTCATACAGTCCGTTTTTGGTTGCGATGTCGATATATCGCGGGCTTCGGGACGCTTGCGTAAAAACACTGATCAGGCGCTGCGCTACCGCGGGCGGCAGTCCCTTGGGGCCATAGATGAACTGTATGTTTTTCCCTGCCATCCCATAGCCCATTTCCTCGAGAGTCGGCACGTCGGGCGCCACGTCGAAGCGGTCTGCCTCGAATGAGGCGATGAGGCGCATTCCTCCGGTTTGCACCTGCTGTGCCCAGCCACCCGCGGCATAACCCCCGGCGACAATCTGCCCTCCGACCAGGGCGGTATTCACCTCGGCGTCTCCCTTGAACGGCACCACGATCGCTTCAATCTTTGCATTGTGCAGAATGGCCCTCGTGAACACTTCGACCGAAGTGCCGACGCCGGGAACGCCTATCGAAACTTTTCCCGGATTTCTTTTGCCAAATTCCATCAGATCCTTAAGCGTCTTGTGAGGGCTGTCGCTCCTGACCACCAGTCCTACTCTCTGTCGCGCCGCCATCATCAATGGCTCGATCACATCGATGAAGTCCGGCCGGATGTCCATGAAATGGAATCCCAGAGTGAATGCGGTACTCGGATTGATGCCAATCGTGTGGCCATCGGGTTTCGCGGCGGCGACTTCGCTGACCGAAATCGCGCCGCTGGCACCGGCCCGGTTCACCACAACCACCTCCTGATTCAGGATCGAACGGGCTTCATTGGCCAGCGCGCGGGCGAGGATATCGGTCGAACCGCCAGGAGGAAATCCGACCAGCAGCCTGATCGGACGGTCGGGAAAGCCGCTTTGCGCTGTGGCCAGCGTAGAACTCAGGGTGAGCGTCAATGTAAGGAGCGCGGCCGAAATTCGTGCTGTGATTCTTGGGTACATGGGGGATCTCCAGCGGCTATACAAGGGTTAGTATTGTGCTTTGCTTCTGGCGGGACGTCGACCATGAAAAGAATTCTTCCGGCTTACGCGGCAACGCTGGTCACGCTGGTTGTTCTTGACTTCCTCTGGCTTGGGGTCGTTGCCACCCCCATGTATCAGTCGGGCATCGGCCATTTGATGGCGGAAAAACCCAATCTGCCTGTGGCAGGCCTCTTCTATCTGATGTACGCCGCGGGTCTGATGCGCTTTGGCGTGCTCGGATTGCCTGCCGAGCAGGGATGGAAAAAAGCCGCCGTGGCAGGCGGCATCTTCGGCTTTTTTACCTATGCAACCTACGATCTGACCAATCTGGCACTGCTCAGGGATTGGCCTCTGGGCATGTCCTTGGCGGACATTGCCTGGGGCGTCACGGTCAGCGCCGCATCATCGGCAATGGGACGACTGACCTACCTCAAATTGGCCTGATCAGCCGGTCAAACCCAGCGTATTCGCGGCGAACAGCGAATCCACGCTGACGCGCTTGGTGATGATGCCCTGCTCAAGCGCGTAGTCGATGACTTCGCCCATGGTCTGGCGGTTGGCCTCAACGCCGTAGGGCAGCGGATCGCGCCCGGTGATTTCCATCACGCGCTTGTGCATCTCATCGACCGCGTTCATTTTTGCGATCTGACCCGATTTCAGGCGCTCGACATACAGTCGCTTGGCGTCAACGAAGGCGTTGAACACCGCCGGTCCCAGCGCTGGATTGGCGGCAAGCAGTTCGTCGCGGATGACCACTGTGTGATTGATGGGATAGTGGCCCAGTTTGGCGAGCGCTGCAAAACCTGCTTCCTTGGCATCGGGAATCAGCGGCTTGATGTCGGGGTGGTCGCATTCGGCACCAATGGCCGCCACCAATTCGCCTGAGGCCAGCATGTCGGCGATCTTCTTGCCTTTCTCGATCGGAACGACATTGGAGGGGTTCTGGAATTCGGCCACGTGTTCATCGCCGGACAGCACCCAGGTGATCTTGCTCAAATCAACGCCATGTTCGCGTGCGAGCACGCCGCGTGCCCAAAGGCCGGTGGTCACGGTGTAGCCGCGGTTGACGCCGACTTTCTTTCCTTCGAGGTCCTTGGGGGTCTTGATGCCGGCCTTTGTGTTGACGAGGATCGCGCCGTGGTGAAATGCGCGAACGATAAAGATCGGCAGGGCGGTGTATTTCTTGCCATGCTCGCGGCCGCAGATGTAGGTGGTGATCGCCATTTCGCAGACGTCGAATTCCATTCCGCGCGTCATGCGGCGAAAGGCATCGATCAGCGGATCGACCTCGACGAAATCAAACGCAAAGCCCACGGGCCGGACGGTTCCGTCCTTCAGCGATGCGTTGTTGCCCTGCGTGCGGGTGACGGTTCTGAGTATCGGGTCGGCCATGATGAGGATCCTGATTGTGAAAGTGAAAGAAAGTGCGGACGGCGTCTGGCGGAAAGCGCGTAGTCTAAAGAATTGTCGCGATTTTAGTGACTTATTGATTCGCGTGACACGGACGCGACCGAACTCGGCCTACAGGGATGCCACGTCGTAATCGTAAATCCAGGACACTCCATCGGGTGTCCTGTCCGCACCGAATCGCGCCCGCCAACGGGTCTGTAAATCGCGCCGGAAACGCGCCAATGGCGAGGCGAGGTGGTTTTCTTTCGCGCGGGCGCTGGAGCCCAGCTGTGCGCGGCGGGTGCGCGGCATGCGTGCGCGCTCGTAGCGCCGAAGGGAATCGGCCAGGTCGGAAGGTGTGCGCGCCACTTCCTGCGCAAGTACGCAGGCATCCTCCAGCGTCATCGAGCTTCCCTGACTCAGGTAAGGCAGCATGGAATGCGCGGCGTCACCGAGCAGCGTTGCGCGCCCCTTGCCCCATGCATCCATCGGGGCCCGATCATAGAGCGCCCATTTGAAGTAGCCCTCGGCCGATTCGAGCATGCGAAGCACGGCATCGTTCCAGCGGGCATAGGTATGAAGCAACTCGTCGCGCTCCGCTTCGCGCGTCCAGGACTCTTCCGTCCAGGCGTCGCTGTCGTAGTGCGCCACAAAATTGAGGAGCTCTCCGCGCCGTACCGGATAGCTCACCACATGCCCGTGCGGTCCCAGCCATCGGGTGCTGGCGTTCGCGGCATGCGGATAGCGGTCGATCGGAATGAGTCCCCGCCAGCACACGCAGCCCGTGAAGCGGGGCTTGTCGGCACCGAAGAGGCTTTCCCGCACTGCGGAGTGAATGCCATCGGCGCCGATGACCGCATTGGCTTCGATTTCGGATCCGTCGGCGAATCGCGCCACGGCGAAATCCTCATGCACCTCGATGCCGGTGCACTGGGCGTTGAGGGAGGTCACCTGATCCGGAAGCCTTTGGCGGAACAGATCGAGCATGTCGGCGCGGTGAATGGTAAGCGCCGAGGCGCCATAGCGGGTGGCACTGGTGTCCTGAGTGGAAATGATGCCGTTGCTGCGCCAGCTTCGCGTCACCGAGCGATCCATGCGCACACCCACTGCCATGGCCTCATTCTCAAGGCCGAGCGCGCGAAGCGCCTTCAGTGCGTTGGGCGTCAGCCGCAGGCCGGCGCCGATTTCCTTCAGTTCGGCCGAGCGCTCATGCACGCTGACGTCCACGCCGTGTGCGCGAAGGGCGACGGCGGCAGCAAGACCACCGATGCCGCCGCCGATGATGGCTATCCGGGGCGTTTTCAATTGGATACCAGGATAAAAGGTCAGGTTTGGTTTTTTGTCAGATGCAGCGCATCCGAAGGCGTGAGGATACGCAGGTTTGGCAGGGGAGGCAGTTCCAGAAGGTCGTGGTCGCCTGTGACGAGCCACGGTGCATTGGCGGCCAATGCAGCATGTACAAATTTGCCGTCATCGATATCGCGGCTGAAAGCCTGGATCGCAATGCTCTTCGGTACATCAGCCCAACGTGCCAGCCCGCTGAGGTCATGAAGAAATTCCTTGCGAATTTCCATGTTCAGGTAACGGTCGAACTTGGGGCGCCATAGCCTCGTTTCGAGTTCCGCGAATGTGGAATCGGTGAACACGGGTTGGCCTTCCGCGATGATCCAGTGGATCAGGTGAGCCGGCGTGCCGTCTTTTTTCAGCAGGCCGCTGATCCAGACATTCGTATCAACAACGACACGAAGGCCGTTATCAGCTCTCATCGGCCAGCAATTCGGCCAGTTTTTCTTCAGTCAGGCCGGCACGTTCCGCGGCGTCGGAGGCCCGGTTCATGGTCTGCCGAAGTCGATCTGAATAAAAAGCACGCATGGCCTCATAGTCCTGCGCGCTGACCATCACACCGACGACTCGGTCGTGCCGCATCACGCGTACGGGCTGACGTTGGGCTTCGTCGATGAATTCGCCGAAACGGGTCTTGGCTTCGTTGGCGGTATAGGTTTTCACGGAACATTTCCGGGTAGAGATAATTCGCTCATTTTGACCAAATCGAACGATTGGGTCAATGAGCGGCATGACGGAATATGATAATTATATTAATAATCAATAGATTACAGAATGTGCGGGTGCTCGTGTATCACGGCCATGCACCGCATAACCTCATCGGGTCACACCGGCTACCGGTGTTCAGGACGGTCGAAAACCTATTTTTCTTCCATTACCCAGACACCGCACCAGTCGTCGGGCAACGGGGTTGCCGTGAGGGTGTCGCAGCGTTCAACGTAGAGCTTCGCAGTCTTGTCATTGGGATTGAGCGAAAGCACCTTCTCGAACAATTCCCTCGCCGGACCGAAGGCCTTCGAGCGGTACTTGTTCAGGCCGTCGCGGAAATAACCCATGGCGTCGATCAGGTGGGGGTAGGTTTCCTCGGTGTGGTAATCGAGGATTTCATACACGCCCACGGGCTGTGTCTTGCCCTTGACCACCACGAGGTCGATATCGCGCGTGCGATAGGTGCCGCGCAGCTTTTTGTAGGTGTATTCGCTGATGAGGATGTGTGCGCCATACTGCTTGCAGGCCGATTCCAGGCGCGAGGCGAGGTTCACCCCGTCGCCGATCATGGTGTAATCCATGCGCTTCTTGGAGCCGATGTTGCCCGACACCACCATGTCGGTATTGAGGCCGATGCCGATGTCGATGGGCGCCTTGCCTTCGCCGGCCCGCTGTACGTTCCAGCGGCGCAGTTCCTTGATCATGGAAATGGAGGCGCGAACCGAGCGGTCCACGTCATCGTCATGCGCCACCGGCATGCCGAACCCAGCCATTATGGCGTCGCCGATGAACTTGTCGAGCATGCCGCCTTCGTTCTGGATGCAGTCGACCATCAGCGTGAAGTATTCGTTCAGCATGGCCACCGTGCCCTGGGGGCCCAGCTTCTCGGAGTGGGTGGTGAATCCGCGAATGTCGGAGAACAGCACCGTTGCCTCGACAGACTGGCCGCCCAGCATTTCCGCGCCGGCTGCGACCAGTTTGTCCGCGATGCCCGGATCCATGTACCTGGACATCGTTGACTTTAAACGCTTTTCGCTTGAAATGTCCTCGATCATGATCATCGAGCCGATGCGTTTCTGGTCGGCGGAGGAGAGCGGCAGGACGGTCACGTTGCTGGATATTTTTTCGTCCTTGAACACCAGTTCGGCATCCATCAGGACTTCCAGCTTGCCGCTTTCGCCCACCTGCTTGAGTTTGTCCAGCACCCAGGCGTTGTCGCCGGTGAAGAAATCGGCCACCGGCTTGTGCAGCAGTTGCGCGGAAGTGGCGCGCAGGATGCGCAGGCCCGCCGCGTTGCAGGTGACGATCTTGCCGGCCTCATCCATGGTCACCACGCCGTTGGACATCGACTCCAGCATCGCTTCGCTGTAATTCTTCATGTTCTGCACGTCGGCGAACAATTTCGCGTTTTCAAGCGCAATCGATATCTGCGCCGT
>CAIUKQ010000195.1 GCA_903899705.1 uncultured beta proteobacterium | reverse complement strand
AGCCATGCCCCTTCGACTCTTGGGGCGAGGAGCCAGTCACCACAAACGCCCAGACCGATCGTCGAATTCCAGAGCTCGCCCAGACCGAGCCCCAGTGACTTGGCGAATCGCCAGCGGTGCGCCTGAGAGACCAGAGGTGCCGCCTGTGGCGTTGCTGTCATAGCCAGCAGGTTTGACAGAAGAATTTCCGCTATTTTTGCCGGCTCAACCTCCAGGTTCATCTGCGACCAGATGGGGTCGGCCTGCACCACCCAAGCTTCCAGCCCATATCGCCCCGGTTTTGCTGTGTTGCGGCATGCCCACCCCACAACGCCATTTTTGCGAAATATTGAAGTTCTCGAATTCAAGGATTCGGCGAATGCAAACATGCCGCACCAGCATGGCGCGCTAACGGATGCCACGCTCTGAAGCATGAACATTGATTCATTCAGAGCCAGAAAAGGGGTTGCTTGCTCTGCGGGCAACGCAATAACGACGACGTCAAAAGGCCCTTCTTGAGCCTGATCCAAATGCAATCTCCAACCGTCATTTTTACGGCTGATACCGCCCACAAAAGTGTTCCAATTGACATTCTGAGTAGCTGCCATAGCTCCCAATGGGGAGGACATGGAGGGCGATCCAACCCAAGCATGCGGGCCAGCTTCCGGCCAGGATGTCACCACCGCGTCTTCCACCCATTGGGCCACTTGATTTGCGAAACGCGGTGTTTGCGCGGTGAAATACTGCGCGCCAATATCAAACTTAACGTCGCCTAGAGCTGTTTTGACCGTACGAGTAGCCATTCTACCGGACGGCCCTCTTCCCTTGTCAAACAAGACTGGGGTAAGGCCCTCTGACCGCAGCTGTTCAGCACAAGCCAGCCCCGCCAAGCCTGCTCCAATTATTGCAACCCGCATAAGTGTCAGCGGCCCATCAGCGAGAATACCTCTTTACGGCTGGCAGAATCTTCCAGGAAGCAACCTAGAACGCGGCTGGTTACCATCGCCACTTCGGGAGTCTGGACACCCCTGCCTGTCATGCATCCATGTTTTGCTTCGATGACTACGGCGACCCCGCGGGGCTTCAAATTATCCCAAATGCACTGGGCTATTTCGGCGGTCAAACGCTCCTGCACTTGCAGCCTGCGCGCAAACGCGTGCAGCACGCGTGCGAGTTTGGAAATGCCCACGACTTTTTGGTCAGGCAGGTAGGCGATGCAGGCCTTTCCTTCGATTGGCGCCATGTGGTGCTCGCAATGCGAATGAAAGGGAATGTTTTTCAGAACAACAATTTCGTCATAGCCCCCGACCTCTTCGAACGTCCGGGACAGATGCGCGATCGGATCTTCTTCATAGCCCTGACAGTACTCTTTCCAGGCCCTCGCAAATCGGACGGGGGTTTCTACAAGGCCCTCGCGATCAGGGTCATCGCCTGCCCACCGGATGATTTTGCGGACAGCCTCTTGAATATCGGTTGGAACAAAAGGCTTTTTTCTGTCGTCGAATAGACTGGCGTCTGGAGAGATGTAATTCATCGCGATCAACCTCGGAGGCTAGATTTCAATAAAATGGGGCGCGGTAAGCCCTCATGCTTGTCAATAGTGGGGGCACACACTAAAATGGCCAATATGTCCAAAAGGGAAGCCACCACTCCCAGTAAGGGTCGAATTTTACCGCTGGCGTTGAAAAGCATGATTGACGGCAGCCCGATAGCTGCCGTGCTGAGCGATCCTAGGCATCCCGACAATCCGATAGTGCACTGTAACCAGGCGTTTCTCGATCTGACCGGCTATGCATGGGAAGAAGTCATTGGTCGCAACTGTCGATTTCTTGCCGGGCCTTCGACCGAAGAACACCTCTCAGACGAGATTCGTCAGGGAGTGCGGGGCAGAATACCAGTTCTGGTGCAGATCCGAAATTACCGCAAGGATGGGACCCCTTTCCGAAACGCTGTTCTGGTCGCTCCGATTTTCGATGCCGAAGGGGAGCTAGATTATTTTCTGGGATCCCAAAGCGCTGCTCCTGATCCAGAGTTGGGACCTTCTAGAACCGATATTGCGAAATCAAAGGTTGGCCGGCTTAGCCCTCGGCAGCGGGAAGTCCTTACGGCCATGTCGTTGGGCCGGCTTACAAAACAGATTGCAAATGAGATCGGCGTATCCGAGAGGACGGTAAAACTTCACAAGGCCGCACTTCTAAAGGCCCTTGAGGTCCGGTCAGTCGCTGAGGCGATGCGCATCGCCATTGAGAGCGGTCTCTAAGCTTCCGTATTGGT
>CAIUKQ010000194.1 GCA_903899705.1 uncultured beta proteobacterium | reverse complement strand
TTCATCACCACGATAAGGATGGGAAGCTCAAGTGCTTCGGACACCTGATGACAGGCCACCGGATTGCAGAAGAGATAACAGCCATCGCCGACACTGGCCACCACCTGCCGGTTGCGATCGGCCAGCTTGGCGCCCAGTGCAGCCGGGAAACCCCAGCCCAGCCCGCCGGAGAAAGCCGGAGTCAGCATTTGATTGGGCGCACCCGCGTCCATGTGATCGACGTCCGCGCCGAGTTCGCTGACATGGATGGCATCCTTGTCCAGCGCGTCAGAAATGCAACGGCTCACGAAGGCCGGTGTCATCGGTGAACCGTTTCCTGCCATCGCCTTCTTGCGGGCATCGTCGCGCCGGTCCTTGTTTTTCGCGGCAATCGAGGCATGACGCATCTTGGTATCCGGCGCGAGTTTTGCCATCGCCTCGCCCAGCGCGGTGATTGCCGCGGCGGCGGAACTGGTGATTGCAAGGTCATTCTGGAAGCTGTGTACCGTGTAGCGGGAGAACAGCGGATCGGTGCCGATGTGAATGACCTTGGCCCCAACCCCAGGCTGGTGATTGCGCTGAATCCAGGGTACCTGCGAATCGATGACCACGATGACATCGGCTTCTCCGAGCCATGGCACCCAGTTGAATCCGCAGTGCATGGGGTGATCGGTGGGCAGCACGTTCCGGTTGGACCAGGGCTCGTACACCGGCAGGCCGAAATCGTTGGCGAGTTTCGACAATGCGCGGCTGGTATTGCCCGCGGGATCGCCACGCTGGCAGATCACCACCGGATTTTTGGCCTTGGCCAGCATTCCTGCGGCCGCTGTGATGGCAACCGGATCTGGCTGTGCCTGCGTTGGCACAACCTGCCTCGGAGGGCTGGCTGTCCAGTTGTCCGCCATGGCCTCGGCCAGCGGTTCGCGCGGCAGTGACAGGAACACCGGCCCGCGGGGTTCGGTCATGGCGATCGCATAGGCGCGATCCACCAGGTTCTCGATCTGCTCGCCGTAACGCAGTTCGTAATCCCACTTCACGATTTCGCGAATCATGGCGCTCTGGTCGCGCATTTCCTGGCCGTACTGGATCGGCGACATGCGCGACCCGAGGCGCTGATGCTCGGTGAGCGGCGTGCGCCCGGCGATCATCACGATGGGAATGTTTTCCGCTGCGGCATTCAGGAGGCCCATGATGCAATTGGCGAGCCCCACATTGACGTGAACCATCACCGCCTGCGCCTTGCCGGTGGCGAGGTAGTACCCATGCGCCATGGCAACAGCAGCGGTTTCGTGCGGAATGATCAATGGCTGTGGCATTGCCAGGCCCTTGGCTTCGCCGACCACATAGCCTTCGATCACCGGTGCGAAATCGGTGCCGCCATTCGCAAAAAGGTAATCAATTCCATTGGCTTTGAGCCGGGTCAGCAGGGCCTCTGCGGCGATGGTGGGCGGAAATGGGGTGGTCATGGTGGTGTCCTTTTGCAGTTGGCGTGTAACCGGCGGCTTGAACCCGGCGCGGCCCGTTTGAGAGGCTTGTCCCCGGATCGAAGGGAACGAACTATAGCCGATGTTGCTGCGCCCTTCAGTCTGACGCGAGCCGTGATCAATCGGGAAATTCATCATTCATGACGGAAGAATGTCTCTGACGAGGCTGTCATTTTTCTGGGAATAATCGATAGCGCTTATGATTGCGGCCCCGTCCCCTGAAATTGCCAAAACATCATGAGTATTCAGAAACATATCCTCGTCGTCGGTGCCGGCGCCATCGGCGGTCTCTATGCCGCTTATCTGGCGAAAGTGGCGAAGGTCTCGGTGATTGACCTGAACCAGGCCCATGTGGATGCCATCCGGGGCGAGGGACTTTCACTCACCGGGCTCACCGAATCCGTGACCCGCATTGACGCTTATTCCAGTGCCGCATCCATGGGGAAACAGAAACTTGACGCCGTGATCATCCTGGTCAAGTCACAGGCCACTGAAGCGGCTTTCAAATCGGTGGAGCCTTTCATCGAAGGACGGCCCGTACTGGTGACCTTCCAGAACGGCATGGGCAACGACGAGTTGCTGGAAAGGATCACCGCCCTTGATGTCGCGCACGGCGTCTCCTTTGAAGCGGCGCGCTACGATGGACCCGGCAAGGTCCACCACCTGGTTCACGGGGAAGACTCCTGGATCGGCCCGTCGCGCGGATCGCTTGAATCGGTGGCCTGGCTGGCTGATTTGATGGATCAATCAGGCCTGCCCACAAAATCGGCTGCCGATCCGCGCGGTGCGATCTGGGGAAAATTCATATTCAACAGCGTGATGAATCCGATCGGCGCTCTGGTGATGGGTGTCAATGCGGCACGCTACGAGGTCGCCGAGGTACGCGACCTTATTGACTCAATGACAGAAGAAGCCCTTGCCGTGGCCAAAGCCCTGGGCATTGACATCCCCTACGACCCGATGGCCTTCGTCAAGAAGACCCGCAGCGGTGAACTTGCGATCACCAAGCATGGCGGCTCCATGGCCCAGGATATCGCCGCACGCCGCGAGACCGAAATCGACGGGCTCACGGGCTATCTGGTCGGGAAAGCGAAGGAAGTGAACGTCCCCGTGCCGACCTGCGAAGCCATCTATCGCATCATGAAGGGCCTGGACTACGCGGCACGGAACCGCTGAATCGTCACGTGCTTCGGTGCGATCAACGAGGATCGCCGATGGACGCCATTACTCGCGTTACTTCACACTTTCAACGGCAAATCCTGCAATCTTCTTGTAATTGTCCGACAGGGCGCGCAATTCGTCCTGGCTGATGTAATCGTCCAGGTTGTTGAAGGGCTTGTCGCCGGTCAACTCCTCCACCTTGATATTGAGGAAATCCGGCGGGAATTCGCGGTTCGTCCGAACAACTTTCGAGGCCGGAGCCAGCCGCACGGTTTCGTATTCCTTCAGTGCGGCCGCCGCATCGGGGCTCTTCGCAACAATGTCTGCCAGCGTGCGCGCATCGATCAGGGCCTGCGCAGCACCGTTGGATCCGCGCGGGTACATGGGATGTGCCGCATCCCCGAGAAAAGTGACGCGGCCAAAGGTCCACCGGTCGACAGGGTCCTTGTCCACCATCGGATATTCGAGGATCTGATCCGCGTTCCGGATCAGATCTCCCACATCGAGCCAGTCGAATTTCCAGCCGGCATAAATCGGCAGAAAGTCTTCGAGTTTTCCCGACTTGTTCCAGTCGTTGATGGCCGCATTTTCCGTCTGGATTTCTGCCATCCAGTTGATGAGCTGGTTGCCCTGGTCGTCCACCTTGTCGATGATGGGGTAGATCACGATCTTGCCGGTGCGGATGGAACCCACGCGCATGTAGCTGCGACCCGTGAGGATGGGTTTGCGGCGTGTGACCCCGCGCCAGGTATTGATGCCCGAAAACGCCACTTTCTCGTCGGGATAATGCTGGCGCCGCAAGGCAGAGTTGATGCCGTCACAAGCGATGGCCACATCCGCCTTGACGGATGGCAACTCCGCGCCGCTGGTTGTCTCCCGCATGCGAAGCGAGATCCCTGAGTCGCCCTGATCGACGCCCAGGCATTGCCTGTTGGTGGTGATTCGGTCCCGACCCAGCACCTTGAGCGCCTCGTCGTAAAGAATCTTGTGCAGCTTTCCGCGATGGATGCCGATCTCCGGATAGCTGTAGCCCGCCAGCTTGCCGCGCGGCTCCTTGTAGATCAGCTGGCCGAAACGGTTGAAGAAGCAACTCTCGACGTTCTCGATGCCGGCGGCCGTAATGACGTCCTGCACGCCCAGCGTGGTCAATTCACGCATGGCATGGGGCAGTAGCGTGATTCCCACGCCAAGCTCCCTGATTTCAGGAGCTGTTTCATAGACGTGGCAGGAAATGCCGCGTCTGTGCAAATTCAGTGCGAGGGCAAGGCCTCCTATTCCACCACCGGCGATTGCGACTTCCATGTTGCCTCCTGCGTTATTGATTGCTGAAACTGGCCGTAGTTCTCGGGCGTATCAATGTCGCGCGCGAGGCCGGGTAAGCGGATGATCTTCAGACGCGCCCTTGCCCGCCTGGTTTCCGCACAATGCTTTTTGAAACTTCCCGGGCCGAAGCGGTAGCGGATTTTACCGGCTGGGCGCATCGCAAGGGCATTACTCCCCTCACAGGCTTCGTCGGGCGCCAGCACCACGCCTTGATGCCTCATCAGATTGCCTCTCAGCGCCTTCAACTCCTCAAGCTTGAGACCCGGCAGATCACCGTGTATGGCAATAACCCCCTTTGCGCCCCGCCCTTGCGCATACCGCGAAGCCTGCGAGACAGCTTTGTTCAGGCCAACCCCCGTTTCACGCAAAGCGATGACGCCCAGTCGCTTCGCCAATCCCAATACCTCGGCGGCAGCGCTGACCACAACGATTTGCCTCGCCGGGAATATCCGTCGGGCGGTTTGCACCACATGAATCAGGCAGGCGCGACTGAAGCGCTTTCTTTCAGCCGGACCCAATACCGGTGACAGGCGCGTCTTGCTCCGATCAAAGGACTGGCCGGGGATGATGACCCACAACGATGACCGCATCCTAGGACAGCGTTTTGATGAAACCGAGCAGCCGCGTGGCAAGTTCCGCGGAGACTTCCGGATTCCTCATCAGCGTATCGGTGACGAAAGCGCGCATGCCCAGTGACTCGACCTGTGGAGCCAGGACTGCATCGGCATTATCCAGAACAAATCCATCGACCAGTCCGCGGTACTCGCGCGCAACCGCGAGCGCGGAAACGTCATGCCCGAGTTCACTGAGAATCTTGGCCGCAGGTCCCTTGACCGCCTTGCCTCCGATGATGGGCGAGACCGCCAGTGCGGGAACACGACGGGCGGTCAGACGTTCCCTCGCGCCGGGTATGGAAAGTATCGGTGCAATGCTCAGAAACGGATTGGAGGGTGCCAGGACAATGGCCCGCAGCTTTGGGGAATCCAGTGCTGCCGCGAATTCCGGATTGATGGTCGACTGTTCGCATCCCTCGAACCGCAACCCTTTGAACACCGGTTCGCAATGCAAACGAACGAAGTAATGCTGGAACGCCAGTTCACCCCGGTCGGTATCGACCATGGTCCGAACCTTGTTGTCACTCATGGGCAGTACCGTGCACACAAGGCCCAGGCTCTTGCACAGTGCGGCGGTTATCGACGTCAGACTGTCCCCGGTAGCAAGGCGCCGCGTGCGTTCCACATGCACCGCAATGTCCCTGTCGCCCAGATTGAACCAGGTCTCCCCGCCAAGGCTGCGGGTCATCGCCATGAAATTCCAGGTCTCACCCGCCAGCCCCCAACCCGTCTCGCGATTGTTGAGATCGGCGAGGGTATACATCACGGTATCGAGGTCCGGTGAAATACAAAGTCCCAAATGTTCGAAGTCATCACCGGTGTTCACCACCACGGTGAGATCCTGCTGAAGGACCCGGTACAGGCCCTGCGCCAGTTTCGCGCCGCCCACCCCTCCGGCCAGTGTCAGGATCATTGTTTGCTACCGGAACAGGTCGAGCGAGCGCGGCCGGATCATTTCTGCCGAGCTGCTTTCGCGAAGCGGATACGGAAAACCCCGCACCAGCACCACCGGATGTCCTTCGCCCGCCTGGCCCATCACCAGCGAGGCCGCCGAGGCGAGTTCGTCCGCCACCGCAAGTTCGCTCGAGCGCAATTTGCGCCCGAACAGGTCTTCCCGGCCACGCAGATCCTCGACACCGGGCACCCCCGCCAAACCGATGGCCGTGCCAATGGTGCCCATGCGCCATGCGCGCCCCCAGCTGTCGTTGATCAGTATTCCGACATCCAATCCCGTGGCCGCCTTCAGGGAGTAGCGAAGAGCCTGGCTGCTGCCATCCGGATCAACCGGCAGCAGCAGAACCCTGCCTTCGTCCCCGACGTTTGACGCATCCACCCCGGCATTGGCCAGGATATAACCGAGGCGGTGCTCGACGATCAGAACGTCACGTCGGGCCCGCACCACGCCCTTGGATTCTCCGAGGATGATTTCCACCAGTCGGGGATCCTTGTTGCACAGCGTCGCCAATTGTTGAGCGCGTGCTGATGCCTCAACGTCTTCAAGAGACACATACCGGTTCTCGGACTTGGAGATGATCTTCTGTGCAAGAACCAGTACATCTCCGTTTTGCAGACTGAGTTCCGACGTTTTGAGCGCCGCCTGTATCAATCCGGCAAGGTCGTCACCCGGCTTGACCAACGGGATGCCGTCAAGCGCAAACAACTGCATGGAAACGGCGCCAGCTGCCATCGAACATCTATTCTTTGTCGAACACGCCGGTGATATGGATTCCCGCGGCGGGAACTTTGTAGTATCGATTAATGGCAATCAGCGCCGAGGTAAGGGCTTCAGATGCCGCCGAATTGGCGAGAACGCCGGCGTGAACGCCGCGCAGGCCCGCATCGGCCGCCAGTTGCACGGCCACTTCCCGGGCTCCCTTGTCATCTCCGCAAACCAGCACGTCGCAGTCAATTTTCCTATCTAAATCAGATAGATAGTGCGCAGATACATTCTGGAAGGCGGACACCACCCGGGTCTGTTCCCCGAGCAGTCTTTGCATCGCCTCGACGGCGGATCCGCCTTCGGGCAATTGCACCTTCGAAACCTTTGGCGGTACCAGCGGCACAGTGACATCAATGAGGATTTTTCCGGCCAGGGCCGACTTCACATCTTCAACCGTCGGTTTTTGCGCGCTGTAGGGCACCGCGAGCACGACCACGTCAGCGGCCGCAGTCGCCGCGCGGTTGTCCATTCCCCGCACCCGGTCCGAACCGAGCTTCGCGTTCAGTACCTGCGCTGCCGTTGCAGCTTTTTCCGCATTGCGAGATCCCAGGATCACGGCGTGGCCTGCGTTTGCCCAGCGGATCGCAAGTCCGGAACCCTCGGCACCCGTCCCCCCCAACACGGCAATGGTCATACGCAGCGGCTCAGACATTGTTTGCGGCCCTCTCCGCGAGCGGCTTTCGCCGTCCACGTACGGGGCGCGGTCCGAGTCTCACTTCGGTCAGTGGTGCCGCACGCTTGGATGCCGCTTCCCGCTCGGCGCCCGCAGGCCCGTACACGGTATTGCGTTGCATCGGCACGCGGCTCATTCCCGTTATCAGTTCCTCCATCGCTGCAGGGGGGAATTCCTGTCCGTGTTCCGTACCGGCTGCGCGCGAAATGCTTTCGTTCATGAGCGTGCCCCCCATGTCATTGGCGCCGGCTGCGAGGCATGCCTTCGCCCCGTCGGTTCCCAGCTTGACCCAGGAGGTCTGAATATTGGTGATATGGGGATGCAGCGCGAGCCGGGCCACCGCGTGCATGAGGATGGCCTCCCGGCTGGTGGGACCGCGTCGCGCGCGCCCCCGCAGGTACATCGGTGCTTCCATGTGCACGAAAGGCAACGGCACGAATTCGGTGAACCCGCCTGTTTCCATTTGCAGGTCGCGCAGCCGCATCAGGTGCCGCGCCCAGTGCACCGGGCTTTCCATATGTCCGAACATGATGGTCGAGGTGGTGCGCAAGCCCGCCGTGTGGGCATCGCGCATCACATTGAGCCACTCGCCGGTTTTCAATTTGTCCACGCAGATCACAGCCCTTACTTCGTCATCAAGGATCTCCGCGGCCGTTCCAGGCAAAGAGCCCAGGCCCGCGGCTTTCAACTCAAGCAGGAATTCGCGAATCGACAGGCCCAGCGTATTGGCGCCGTGCGTGACTTCCAGCGGCGAAAACGCGTGCACATGCATGGCGGGCTCGGCGCGCTTCACGGTGCGGCAGATCTCCAGATAGGTTTCACCGGTGTAATCCGGGTGGATGCCGCCCTGCATGCAGACTTCGGTTGCGCCACGGCTCCACGCTTCGCTGACGCGGCGCGCAATCTCATCCATCGGCAAGTCGTAGGGCGTGCCGCGCAGGGCCTCGTGTGCCTTGCCTTTTGAGAATGCGCAGAAGGTGCAGCGATACGAACAGATGTTGGTGTAATTGATATTGCGCGTAACCACGTATCGCACCACATCGCCGCTGACTTTGGCGCGAAGCTTGTCTGCAGCGTTGCATACCGCATGGAAGTCCGCGCCACGCGCTTCAAACAGGGTTGTGATCTGGCCCTCCGTCAGCAGGACACCCGCCTGCACGGCATCGAGAACGGCAGAAACACGGGGCGACATCGGGCCGGCGGCAGGCTCTGCCCTCACCCGCACCCCGGCCACGCCCGGTGACCATTCATCCGCCCGCGCAAATCCTGAAGCGTCACTGGCTGCCAGCACCGACGGCGCCAGCCCGGGATCAAGCCATCGTGCGGCGTCAAGTGCAAAAGCCGGATAGATCGTCATGCGCTCGACCAGCGTCTTGCCCATGGCGGCAGTGTGTGCGCGAAGCACCTCCAATTGCGGCCATGGCGCTTCGGGATTGACATGATCCGGCGTTACAGGCGACACGCCGCCCCAGTCATTGATGCCGGCCGCGATCAATTCACCGAACCGCGAAGTCAGGTTCGGCGGCGCCTGGATGTTCATTTCCGCGCCGAAAATGATGCGCGCCACGGCGATGGTCCACTTCAATTCGCCGTCCGAGGGTTCCCTCGCCAGCGCCATCTTCGTGTCCGCCTTGGCGCGAAAATTCTGGATGATGATTTCCTGGATGTGACCGTATTGCCGGTGCAGGTCGCGAAGCGCCAGCAGCGATTGCACGCGCTCTTCCCGTGTTTCTCCGATGCCAATCAGTATCCCCGTCGTGAACGGCACCGCCAGTTCTCCGGCAAGACGTATCGTCTCCAGGCGCACCGCGGGATGCTTGTCAGGTGACCCGAAATGCGCACCGCCGCGCTCGCAAAGCCGTTCGGACGCACTCTCCAGCATGATGCCCTGCGAGGCACAGGACCGGCGCAGCAGGGCAATTTCGTCGCGTGTCATGACGCCGGGGTTGGCGTGGGGGAGCAGGCCCGTTTCCTTTCTCACAAGCTCGCACATGGCGGCGAGGTATTCGATGGTGGTTGCGTAACCCATGGCATCCAGTTCTTCGCGCGCCTGCCGGTAACGCAGTTCCGGCTTGTCACCGAGGGTGAACAGCGCCTCCTGACACCCGGTCACGGCGCCGGCGCGCGCGATCGCGAGCACCTCATCCGCCGTCAGATAAGCACGCACTCCCGCTTTCGGTGACGTGGCGAAGGTGCAGTAATGGCAGACATCGCGGCACAGGGTGGTGAGCGGAATGAAGACCTTTCGCGAATACGACACAATATTTCCATGGGTGTCGTCGCGCATCGCGGCCGCGCGCGCCATCAGCACGGGAAGCGGTTCGTCAAACAGGTATTCCGAAGGAGTGTCCTGATTCATTCAATCTCTACCAATTTCTTCAATTACGCTAATCTTTGCCAATCATAGTGGAATTCGATCGCTGTTGAACCAAACCGGCGCATAACCCGCGCCATAAAATATGCAAGGAGCAGTCGATGGGACAGTATGCAATGGGGCAACCGGTGCCCCGCACCGAGGATCCGCGTTTATTGACGGGGCGCGGCAAATATGTGGGTGACATGACCCTTGTGGACCAAGCGCATGCCTGCGTCCTGCGTTCACCGCATGCCCATGCGCGCATCATCTCGATCGACACTGCAAAAGCGCAAGCCATGCCCGGGGTGCTGCTGATTCTCACCGGCAACGACTGGGCCGCCGGCCATTTCGGGCACCTTCCCCCGTTGATGCCCCGTATGCGCCGCGACGGAACACCCCTGTTCAATCCGCCCCGGCCCGCGCTGGCGCACGATCGGGTGATGCTGGTGGGAGACCCGGTCGCGTTTGTGGTCGCCGAAACCGCAGTGCAGGCCAAGGATGCTGTGGAACACATCGTGGTGGAGTACGAGTCCCTGCCCTCGCTCACCGACACCGCGCAGATCGGAAAACCCGGCGCCGTTGAACTGTGGCCCGGTTGCCCGGACAACGAAACCTTTTTCTACACCCTGGGCGACAAGGCCGCAGTGGAGGCGGCATTTGCCAAGGCCCACCATGTCACCACGCTCAAATCGGCCATTAATCGCGTTACCGCCGCGACCATGGAGCCGCGCTGCTGTATTGGCGATTACGACACACGTGACGAGCGCTACACCCTGTACACGGGCACCCAACGCCCGCATTCAACCCGTCACGACATCGCCACGCGTGTACTGAAGATTCCCGAAACGCAATTGCGCGTCGTGTCGGGCGAAGTCGGTGGCAGTTTCGGCATGAAGGGCGGGCATTTTCCGGAATACGTGCTCGCACTGCTTGCGTCGAAGAAAATCGGTCGCCCGGTCAAATGGGTGTCCGAGCGCAGTGAAGGCATGGCCAGCGACGACCACGACCGCGACCACATCAGCGAAGCGTCACTGGCGTTGGACCGCGACGGACGGTTTCTCGGTCTTCGCGTATCCAATGTTTCCAATATCGGCGCCTTCATCATGCCCGGCGGCCTGATTTCCCCGACCGCGCATCTGGGTGGCCTCGCCGGCACCTACAAAACACCGGCGATCTACGTGGAAGTCTCGGCCGTGTTCTCCAACACCACCGTCAACGGCCCGTACCGCGGTTCGGGGCGACCCGAAGCCTCCTATATTCTGGAGCGCGTCATCGACAATGCCGCGCGCGAAATGAACATTGACCGCGCCGAAATCCGGCGCCGCAATACCATCTCGGCTGACGACATGCCGTTCAAGTCGGGCCTCGTGTACGTGTATGACTGCGGGGAGTTCGACAAAAACCTCGAGCGGGCACTGGTCAATGCCGGATATGCCGGCTTTGAATCCCGCCGCGCTGAAGCCGGCAAGCGCGGCCGGCTTCGCGGCATGGGTATTGCCAACATCATCGAACAGACCTCCCAGGCCTTTGGCGAATTTGTGAATGTGCGTTTCGATCCGACCGGTGGCGTCACCGTGGTCCCCGGATCCATCTCGCACGGACAGGGCCACGAGACCATGTACAAGATCATCCTGTCGGATCGCCTGGGCATTCCGGCCGAAAGCATCCGTGTTTCCCGCAACGACACCGATCTCGCCGCAGACGGCGGCGGCACCTTCGCCTCGCGCACGGCGGTGCTGGGCGGATCAGCCGCCCGCATGGCCACCGACAAGATCATCGAAAAAGGCAAAAAGATCGCTGCGCACATTCTGGAGGCCGCCAGCGCCGACATCGAGTATGCCAACGCGACCTTCAGCGTTTCCGGCACCGACCGCTCGGTCAAACTCATCGACGTGGTACAGGCCGCGTTTCAGCGGGCGAAGATTCCCGCGGACATGGAAACCGGCCTTGCCGAATCGGCAACCTTCTCACCGGAGATTCCCAACTTCCCGACGGGTTGCCACATTTGCGAAGTGGAGATCGACCCGGAAACGGGCAAGACCGAAGTCCTGCGTTATTCGGTGGTCGACGATGTCGGCACAGTCATCAACCCCTTGACCCTGGAAGGACAGATCCACGGCGGCATCGGACAGGGCGTGGGACAGGCGTTCTCGGAACACATCGTCTATGACCCGGAATCCGGACAGCTGCTGACCGGTTCCTTCATGGATTACGGCATGCCCCGGGCGGACGACATGTGCTCCTTTGACGTGGAAAACCGTCCGGTGCCGACCAAAACCAACCCGATCGGGGCAAAAGGCGCGGGCGAAGCCGGCAACGTCGGCGCGCTGGCCGCCATCATGAATGCGGTCGTGGACGCCCTGTCCCCGCTGGGCATCACACATATAGAGATGCCGGCAACGCCGGACAAGGTCTGGCGAACGATAAGGGATGCCCGCAAGCACTAAGAACATCGCCGCCATATTGCGCCGCTCGCCACTAGGATTCCCGCCAACTGGCGGCGCTTCGGTTAATCTATCGCCCCCCTGCGGAACTTTGACCGGGTTTCCCCTGTCTGTTGTGTCCAGCTTTTTTGAATCCGGCGATGCATTGGAACACCCATGAAGGACTACTACCGCA
>CAIUKQ010000193.1 GCA_903899705.1 uncultured beta proteobacterium | reverse complement strand
TCGATCTTTTTCCCCGCGGCAGCGCTGGCTTGTTATGTGCTGGTTGCCCTTATCTGGTTGGTGCCCGACCGGCGCATCGTGAAAGCTCTTGGCGAATAGTCGGGTACGGCCGTCCCGGCCAAGGGGAAGCGCCGACGCATCGTGAACCTTTGTGGCAAGATTCCCCGCGCTGTTCGGCAATCCATATCTTGATCAGGGAGCGGGAATCCATGCGTCAATTCAAAGTCTTGCGGATATTGCTGGTGCTTGGCATAAGCGTCGTTGCTAATCAGGGCCTCCTCGCCCAAAGCTATCCAGTCAAACCGATCAAAATGATCGTGCCCATCGGCGCCGGCTCCCTGACCGACATTGTCGGCCGCGCGGTGGCGCAAGGCGTCTCGCAGGCCGTCGGCCAGCCCATCGTCGCGGACAACCGCGCGGGTGCCAACGGCACCATCGGCATGGAGGAATGCACCCGTTCGCCCGCAGACGGCTACACCATCTGCATGACTGACGGCAACATCATGACGCTCAATCCCTTTGCCTATTCGAAAATTCCCTATGACCCGAACGCTTTTGTACCGGTGGCTCATCTGGCGGAGCTTGAAGTGCAGACCGTGGCCAAAGCGTCACTGCCCATCAAGAACCTGCGCGAACTGATCGATTACGCCAAGCCCCGTCCCAACCAGATCAACTGGGGGTCAGCCGGTGCCGGATCGACCCAACACCTCATCATGGAATGGATGCAGGCAACGACCGGCGCGAAGTTCAACCACATTCCCTATAAGGGACCGGCGCAACTGCAGGCGGCGATCGCCGCCGGCGAAGTTGATGTCACCAATCTGGCGCCGGCAGCCGTGGCCGGTTATGTCAAGGAGGGTCGGATCAAGCCGATTGGGATCATCGTCGGCAAGCGCCGCTCGCAGTTTGCCGGCGACACGCCCAGCTACGCGGAACAGGGCTTCGAGCTGGATTTCCGCAATTGGCTGGCCATCGTCCTTCCGCCCAAGACGCCCGTGGACATCGCGCGACGCTGGAACGTGGAGATCAACAAGCTCTTGTCGGACAATGCCTTCGTCACGAAATTCCTGTATGCCAATGCACTCACACCGACCGGCGGAACGCCGGAAGACCTCGTGGCCATCATGCAGGTGAAAAGCCGCCTGGGTGCAGAACTCGCGAAGATCGCCAATCTGAAGTACGACTGAGGCGTGGCGAACCCCACCGGGAGGCAGGCATGAATGACCCAATGACAATAGACCGCGCGGGCCTGATCAAGGATATTCCGGTCATCGATCTCGCGCCTGTCATCGCCGGGCAGTCCGGCGCGCAGGAACGCGCTGGCGAGCAACTCGCCGATGCCAGCCGACGCCTTGCTTTCTTTTTTGTGGCCAACCACGGCGTGCCGCGCGCGATGATGGACGGCATGATTGCCGAGGCTGCGCGCTTTCACGGCCAGCCCATGGAGGAAAAGCTCAAGGTCAAGGTCGGCACGGACATCCTGGGCTACCTGCCCCCGGGCGGTCAGACCCAGCGGACCTCCGTCTATAACAAGAACACGCGGCGGGAACTCTCCGCCTCGTTCTACATGCGCCGGGAGGCGCCAGAGGGCCAGCCCGATGCGGACAAGCCCTGGTTCCACAAAAACCGCTGGCCCGAAAACCTCCCCGGATATCGACAAGCCCTGCTCGCCTACTTCGGGGCCCTGGACGGCCTCACGCAGCACCTGCTACCGTTGTTTTCAATTGCACTGGGGATGGGGCCGCGCTTTTTCACCGATCACCCGGCCTTCAGTCCGCCCAATCCCACGCTTCGACTGCTCGAGTATCCGTCGCAGGACCCCAATGAAGAGAACCTCTTCGGCATCGGCCCGCATTCCGATTACGGCACCATCACCATCCTCAACCAGGGACCGACGGCGGGGCTTGACCTGATGCTGCCCTCGGGAGAATGGATCCCCGCGCCCAGCCTGCCCGGGCATTTCCTCATCAACACCGGGCAGACGCTCACCAAGTGGAGCAATGACCGCGTGCCCGCGACACCGCATCGTGTGATCAACAGTTCCGGTCACCTGCGTCATTCGGTGGCCTTCCTGATCGGCACCCGCAATGACGCGGCGCTGGAATGCATTCCGAGTTGCCAGGGCCCCGGCAATCCGCCGAAGTACGCGCCTTTCACCTATGGCGAGCACATGGCGGCATTGCGCAAGCAGAACTACCACCTGAAGGATTGATGCCGCGGCACGCCCGCAAGGCGCGCAGCGGACCCGATTGGATATCAAACCAAGGATGACCATGACCTACGAAAAACGCGTCATACCCAACGCCGATTCAGCATCCTGCGATTGCTGCCCTCCCCGGCGTCAGTTCATTGGCCAGATGGCGGGTATGGCTGCAGCCTCGCTGATACTGCCGGCCGGCGCATTTGCTCAATCGGGAAAATCCGCAATCGCGAAACCGCGTCGCATCGACGTGCATCACCATTTCGCGCCGCCCTTCTGGGCGGCCCAGGCGCGTGCCGCGGGTGCGGGCGGCGGCGCGCCATGGTCCATGGAGGCCACGCTTGCCGATATGGATCTGGGCGGTGTCTCCAAGTCGATTCTTTCCATCGTGCAGCCGGGCACCTGGTTCAAGGACGATCAGCAGGCGCGTGCACTCGCCCGCGAGGTCAACGACTATGCGGCAAAAATGCGCTCGACCCATCCCACGCGCTTCGGCATCTTCACCACCCTGCCCATGCCCGATGCCGAAGGCAGCCTGAAGGAAATCGAGTACGGCATGGACACGCTAAAGGCCGACGGCGTGGGCATGTTCACCAGTTACGGCAACAAGTGGCTCGGTGATGCTTCATTCACACCGGTGCTCTCCGAACTCAACCGCAGGAAAGCCGTGGTCTACGTGCATCCCACCAATCCCGCCTGCTGCAGCGCACTGCAACCCGGCATCGGTGCATCGACCATCGAATATGCCACCGACACGACGCGCACCATCGCGAGCCTGCTGTTTTCCGGCGCGGCCAGCCGCTTTCCGGACATCCGCTGGATCTGGTCGCACTCGGGCGGCACCATGCCCTTCCTGTTCGCCCGCTTCGAGCGACTGGAGGATTCCATGGGCGCGAAAGCCAAGGCCGTGTTGCCTCGCGGTTCATTGTATGAAGTGAAGCGCTTCTACTACGAGACCGCACAGGGCAACACGCCCATGCAGTTCGCAGCGCTGCTGAAGATGATTCCAGTGTCCCAGGTCCTGTTCGGCTCGGATTACCCGTATCGGCCGGCCATGGAATGCGTGGAGGGGCTGGATGCCTACAGGTTCAAGGCGTCCGACCGGCGCGCCATCGAGTACGGCAATGCCGAACGCATCATGCCGCAGCTAAAAGTCGCCTGATATTGCAAATATATGAATAAAATCAATTATTTAATTATTCTGTGCATTCTCTGCCTCAGCGGCGCGGCAATGCCCCAGTCGTATCCGAACAAGAGCGTCCGACTGATCGTGCCCAACGGCGCCGGATCGCAACCGGACATCGTCGCGCGCATGGTGGCTGAACGCATCTCGCGGCGTCTGGGTCAGCAGTTTCTGGTGGAGAACAATATTGCCGGTGCCGGCATCGTAGGTGCCCAGCAGGCGGCGAAATCGCCGCCCGACGGCTACACCCTGTTCATGGGCAGCGCCTCGGCCATAGCCTCGAACCTCGTCATGTTCAAGTCCCTGCCCTACGATCCCAACAAGGACTTCGTTCCGGTTGCAGGCCTTGTGGACAACGGACCCTACGTGCTCGCCGTACACCCGGATGTGCCTGCGAAAAATTTCGTCGAATGGATGGCTCTCGCAAAGGCACAGCCGGGCAAACTGTCGTTTGCCGCCGACGCGGGTCTTGCCGGCATCATTGGCAAGTGGCTCAATCACACCGCGGGCATCGAGGTCACGCACATTCCCTACAAGGTTATCGCAACCTCGGTGCAGGACACGGCCGGAGGACGGGTGGAGATGATCCTTATTTCGCCCATCGCGATCGCACCCTTCACAGCCTCCGGCAAACTGCGAACCATCGCCATTTCCTCGGCGAAACGCTTTCCGGGCATGGAGACCATCCCCACCATCGCCGAAACCTTGCCGGGATTCCAGATCGGCGGCTGGTTCGTGCTGATGGCGCCCACTGGCACACCGGCTGACATCACCCAGCGCCTCAATCGCGAAGTTGATCTGTATCTGAAAGAACCCGAAGTGCTGGAACGATTCCGCACCTTCGGTTTCTCGACGAGCGGCGCAGGCACTCCGCAGTCGCTGCAGGAATTCATACGCACGGAACAGGCGCGCTGGGTGCGGATTGCAAAGGAAGTGGGCGTCGAGCCGCAGTAGCGGGAGTCGACCTACCCACAACGGCCAGCAAAGACATCCGGACTCAGATGACTTCCAGCTTTAGACCCAGATAGCGATCCAGCGTCTTCGAATCGGCCAACAGGTCCTCCGACGCGGCGCGATGCACAATCGCGCCGCGCTCCAGCACCACCGCCTTCCGGGTCAGCGACAGGGCCACGTCCGCATGCTGCTCGATCAGCACGATCGTCGTGCCATGCTCGGTGGCCATGCGTCCAATCGATGCGGCCAGTTCCTCGACGATGATGGGCGCAAGGCCTTCAAGCGGCTCATCGAGCAGCAACAAACTGGGATTGATCATCAGCGAGCGTGCTATCGCCAGCATCTGTTGCTCCCCGCCTGAGAGTTGGTTGCCCATGGCGCGGCGGCGCTCGGCAAGGCGGGGAAACAATTCGAATGCCGACTTCAAATTCCACGGCCCCGGGCGCGCCATGACAATGAGGTTCTCCTCCACCGACAGCGACGGAAATATTTCGCGCTCCTGCGCAACCCAACCTAAACCCAGGCGCGCACGCCGGTGCGAGGCAAGGCGCGTGATGTCTTCGCCTCGCCAGGACACGCTGCCGCCGGTGAGTCTCGTAAAACCCATGATGGTAAGAAACAGGGTGCTCTTGCCCATGCCGTTCCTGCCCAGAACCGCAAGACTTTCGCCCTCCTTCACCTCAAGCGAAAGGTCATCGAGCACCACCGAATCGCCGTAGCCCGCGCGCACGTTCCTGAGGTCGAGCAGTACATCAGCCATGTTTGCCATGCCCCAGATAAACCTCGCGTACGCGCGGGTCGGCCGCAATCTCCGTTGGCGTTCCTTCGACCAGCACCCGGCCTCCCACCAGCACGATGATACGGCTGGCAAAGGTGAACACGATGTCCATGTCGTGCTCGATGAACAGAACCGTGATTTCGGCCGGCAGACCGGCAATGGCCTGAAACAGGGCCGAGCTTTCATTGCGCGGAACCCCCGCTGCAGGTTCATCGAGGAGCAGTACGCCGGGCTTGGATGCCAGCGCGAGCGAGATTTCCAGCAGACGCTGCTGGCCATAGGCCAGTTCCCGAGTTTCCCGCGTGCAGTCACCACCCAGTTGCAGGGAACAGAGTATTCGGTAGGCCTCGTCAAGGGTATCGCGGTAGGCTGGCAGGCTGCGCCACCAGTTTCCCGACTGGCGCTCACGCTCGCAAATGGCAAGGGCCACGGCTTCGAGGGGGCACAGCTTCGGGAACAGCGTATTGATCTGGAATGTCCTGACGAGGCCTCGTTTGACGCGCGCCGCCGGTTTCAATCCAGTGACGTCCGCCCCCCCGAGCAGGATCTGGCCGCTATCCGGGCGCAACATGCCCGTCAGCATGTTGAGCAGCGTGGTCTTGCCTGCGCCATTGGGGCCGATCAGGGCATGGCGTGCACCGCGTGGCAGTTCGATATTGATATCGTTGGCCACCACCAGCGAGCCAAAATTCTTTTGCAGGCCGCGCGTGGCCAGTGCGGTTTCGCTCATGATTTTCCGCGCCAGCGCCGGGTGAGCTTTTCAAGTCCGCCGAGCAGGCCGTTCGGCAGATACATCACCACCAGCACCATCATCAGGCCGATCCAGAAATACCAGTATTGCGGATTGATGCCGGAGAACTGATCGCGCGCGACCATGTACACGATGGATCCGAGGATGCCGCCATACAACTTTCCCGCGCCGCCCAGAATCAGCATCACCAGCACGTCTGCGGAACGCTGGAAGCCCAGCACCTCCAGCGAAACCGTCGAGGTCGTTTGGGCCAGCACCGCGCCTGCCATGCCGGCAATCACAGCGGCGATGGTGTAGATCTTGCGGATGTGCGCGTCACTGGGCGCGCCGATCGCCGGCATCCTCACCGGATTCTCCCGGATGCCGCGAAGCGACAAACCGAACGGCGAATGAATCAGGCGCCTGCAGACAAGGAAGCACAGGAACAAAACAACCAGCGCATAAGCGTACGCGGTTTTTCCATAGAGATCGAACTTGAAGGTCCCGAGCAATGGCCCGATTTTGATGCCCTGCAATCCGTCCGCGCCGCCCGTGAGCCAACTCGTCAGGTTGGCCACCTCGTACAGCATGAGGCAGATCCCCAGGGTGATCATGATGAGCGCAAGATGCCGGAATCGAGAAATGATGAAGCTGGAGACGTAACCCAATGTCCCCGATACGATTGCGGCCAGCACGAGGAGCAAGACGGGTTCGCTGACGCCGTATTTGGATACGATGCCCGCCGTATAGGCGCCAAGGCCGAAATAAGCGGCGTGTCCGATGGACACGATCCCTGCGAAGCCCAGGATCAGATCCAGCGATATCGCAAAAAGGGCCGCGATGGCAATCTGGCTGGCCAGTTGCAGGTAGTCGGGAACCAGGACAAAGGGCAGCAGGGTCGACAACCAGAACACAATCTCCAGCGCGTGCCAGCGCGTGCGGCTTGCCAGAAAATTCCGGGGGCTGAATGCAGCGCCTGATTCGGACTCTGAGGCCATCTCAGCGCTTGCCAAACAAACCCACGGGGCGCCACATCAGTATGCCGACCATCATCAGATAGATGAGGAAGGAACCCAGTTGCGGCACGTAGTATTTTCCCGCCATGTCGCAGATGCCCAGCAGCGACGCCGCGACGAAAGAACCCCAAATGGAGGCGAGCCCGCCCACCGACACCACGATCAGCACGTAGATGAGATAGGCAAACGCGAAACCGGGATCAAGGCCCACCATGGCAATGGCAAGCGCCCCGCCCAGCCCGGCCAGGCCGCTGCCCAGCGAAAAGGTCAATGAGAACGTCCGGTCCACGTCGAGCCCCAGTCCGCGCGCCATGCGCTGGTTGTCGACAGCGGCGCGGATCTGGGCGCCGAAGCGAGTCCACTCCAGACCGCCGATCATCAAAAGCGTGATGACCAGGGCGACCACAATGAGGAAAAGGCGGTAGCGCGCAATATTGACGCCACCGACCAGGAAGGAGCCGCTCAGGTAGTCCGGCATCACCACGGGTTGCTGGACCGTGCCCCAGATATACGCGGCGCCGGCAATTGACATGAACACCACGCCGATGGTGAGCAGGGTCTGATCAAGGTCCGTGGCGCGGTACATGCGCCGGAACATGAAGCGCTCCATCACCATGCCCACCAGCGCCGAAATCACGAAGGCCGCCGGCAGCGTGGCGAGGAACGGCCATCCGAGTTGCTGCATCAGGGTGACGGTGACGTAGCCCCCCAGCATGCCGAAACTGGCATGCGAGAGGTTGATGAAATTCATCATCCCCAGCGTCACCGACAATCCCACCGACAGCAGGAACAACAGCATGCCGTAGGCAAACCCGTCAAAGAGAATGCCTGCCATGGACCCCAGCATGGCTTACTTCATGCGTGCTTTGACCGGGTCCTTGACGCTGCGGATCGTATCGAACTCGACGTTGACGAGTTTTCCGGCAACCTTTTCGACGCGACGAATGTAAACATCTTCGATAACGTCCCGGGTCTCCGGGTCGATCGACATCGGCCCGCGCGGGCTGTCCCACTTCATGCCCTTGGCCGCGCCGATCATCGCCTCGCCGTCAGTCTTGCCACCGGTCTTCTTCAGCACTTCGTAGATCAGGTGCATGCCGTCCCAGCCGCCGATGGAGAAGAAATCAGGATTGCGCTTGTAGTCGGCGGAGTAGGCCGCCACGAAGGCGCGGTTCAGCTTGTTGGCCAGGTTGTGGTCGTAGTTGGCGACCGTGATGATGCCCAGGGCCAGGTCACCCTGGCTTGCCAGCGCCTCGTCGGATGCCAGGGCATCCTGGCCCATGACCTTCATCTTCTTCGGATCGATGCCGCGCTCATTCAGCGCCTTGCCGATGGCCGCGGGCTGCACGCCGCCCGGGACCCAGGCAAAGATCCCATCGGGATTGGAATCCTTGGCGCGCTGCACGAACGCGGCGAAATCCGGATTCGCCACGGGAAAGCGGACCGAGCCGACGATCTGGCCGCCGGCCTCCTTGTATGCGCGCATGAAACCTTCTTCAGCATCGATGCCGGGGCCGAAATCCGAGACCATGCTGAATACGCGCTTGGTGCCGCCTGCTTTGGCCGCCCACGAGCCAAGCGACTCGTTGAGCATGGGAGTTGTCACGGAAACGCGCGCCATGTAGGGCGATTTGGTGGTGATGATCGAGGTCGCCGCATTCATGATGACCGTGAATTTCTTGGCCTCCGCGGACACATCGGCAATCGCCAGCGCATTGGGTGTCAGGACCAGACCGGTGAGCACATCAACCTTGTCGCGCACAACGAGTTCCTGGGCGAGGCGCTTGGCCACATCCGGCGCAATGCCGCCGGAGTCCTTGCGAATGATCTCGATCTTGCGTCCGCCGGCGCTGTCACCGTGCTGCTTGACGTAGAGCTTGATGGCGTTGTCCATCTGCGTGGCGGTATCGGCGAACTGTCCCGAATACGGCAGGATCAATCCGATCTTGACCGGCGGTTGTTGCGCAAAGCTTACGGTTGCGGCCAGCACCGACGCGGCGGCACCCACAATTCCAATTGACAGTTGTTTCATGGCTCTCCCCTCCTACGGTTGAAAACTGCGAGGGATTCTACTGAGTTTCCACCTTGCGGGTCGTGAATAATGTGGTCATGATCCCGCGACTGAATCGAGGCTTGAGGCCCGCCACACTCGGAATGCGGCAGGGCCGGACTCGGGCAAATGCAGAGAGGGATGGAGGCCTGTGAATAGAAGCGTTGACAAGATTCTCACCACCCACGTCGGCAGCCTGCCGGATATCGTGCCGCTGACCGCGGATGCGACGGCGGACGCCCTGCGCTCTGCCGTCGCGGCGATCATCACCCGGCAAAAGTTGATCGGGCTGGATGTCATCAATGAAGGCGAAGTCACCAAAGGGGGCGACTGGCTGTCATATGTCGACGAGCGCTTCGGCGGTTTCGAGGAGCGCCCGGCGGATGGCAGCAAGCCATTGATTCAACAGGGAAAAGATAGGGAGGATTTCGCCGAGTTTTATCGCTATGCAACCGAGAAAGGCACGCTCTTCTACCTGCCAGGCATGCAGATCAAGCAGTCGCGGCCCATCCGCGTCTGCACCTCACCGATCACCTATCGCGGACAGGATTCGCTGGCCACTGAAATTGATCTCTTGCGCAGCCTCGCCCCTGAAGGGGAAACGTTTCTGACCTCGACGGCACCGGCCAGTATCGAGGTCTACCGGCGCAACGAGTTCTACAAAAGCGAAGAGGAATTCGTTTTCGCACTGGCCGAAGCGATGCGCGTGGAGTATGAAACGATCGCCAATTCCGGCCTGATCCTGCAGGTGGACGATGCCTGGCTTCCAGCGCTCTGGGATCGCATCGGCATGACCATGGGGATCGAGGCCTTTCGCCGGCGCTGTGAAATCCGTGTCGACGCGCTCAACCATGCGCTGCGCAAGATTCCCGAATCCCAGGTGCGCTACCACCTGTGCTGGGGCAGCTGGCATGGACCGCATGCCTACGATCTTGAGATCGCGAATATCGTGGACATCATGCTCAAGGTCCGGGCGCAGGCCTACCTCGTTGAAGGCGCCAACGCGCGCCATGACCATGAATACGCGGTATGGGATACGGTCAAATTGCCGGCGGGCAAGATACTGATTCCTGGCGTCATCACACATTCGACAGATGTCGTTGAACATCCGGAACTGGTCTCGCAGCGAATCCAGCGCTATGCGCAGCGCGTCGGACGCGAGAACGTCATGGCGGGTGCCGACTGCGGTTTCGGCGGGCGTTCACATCCCCAGATTGCCTGGGCAAAACTGGAATCGCTGGTGCGCGGCGCCGAACTGGCCAGCCGCGCACTCTGGTAACACAATCTACTGAACGAGGCTGGGCAGCCGCACCGCCACCACCGCTGGCACGCCCTTGCGGGTTTCCGCGAGTCCGCGTTTCAGCGCCGGGCCGATTTCGGCAGGGTTGGTCACCAGTTCGCCAAAGCCACCTACCGATTCCGACATCCGGGCGAAATCAGGTGGCGGCTCGAAAGTGCCGCCTTCGCATTGGATGCCGGCCGCGTATCCACCCGGATAGGACTGCTTCAGTCCATTGGTACCGGTGCTGTAGCTGCCGTTGACGAAGACGACACTAAGGAACCCGGCCTTGTGATGCGCACCGGCCCAAAGGGCCGCCGACGGTGTGCCGAACTGGAAAAATCCGTCGCCGCTGGCCAGCACCACATCGCGATGGGGTGACACCATCTTTGCACCGAATGCGGCGCCGACGCCCCATCCGCCGCAGCTGGACCCGCTCTTGTAACTGGTTCCCGGCAGGAAGCGGCGCGCGTAGTTTTCCACGTGGGTGCCGTTGGACAGTCCGTCGTTAAGAAGGATGGCATCGGGCTCGAGTATCTTGCCCAGTTCGTGCGCAACGAGCAGGCCGCTCGAAACTGATTTCTTCGCCGCCTCGGCCGCGTCGGCATCCAGTTTGGCTTCCATGGCCTTCTTGCGGGTTGCAAGGCGCTGGCGGCGCTCCTCGATGCGCGACAGATCACTCTTGTCGAGCATGCCGGTGGCCGCTTCATAAATGGCGCGAAGGACGTTCGCAGCGGTGGCGGGAATCCACAGGTCTGCTCGGAACTCCATGGTCTTGAAGCGCGACTGCACCGGATCGATGCTGACCCACGCGATCTTTGCGTCCTTCGGCGGCGTGTCGATGCCGGGCAGCCAGGGACTGATGCTCTCCAGCACCAGGCACACATCCGCCTCGGCACTGGTCGGACCCGAACCGAAATTCGGATGCGTCTTGGGAAAATTGAGCACCTGCGGATTGCCGGGTTCGGAAACCGGCAAGGCCAGCAGTTCGGCGAGTTTCACCAGTTCCTGCACGGCCACGGGATCCTTGCCGATTCGCTCGGTCATCACCAGCGGATTGCGCGACTTCACCAGCCATTGCGCAATGGTTTTTGCATGCGCCGGATCCGGGAAAACGCCCTGCGATACGCCAAGCTGGTCGCGCGTTGGAAAGCGCACGGTGCCCGGATAAGGCAGCATCGCCGATTCGCGCGGAATGCTCATGAATACCGGGCCTTTGGGCTCGCTCACCGCCATCTGCAACAGGCGGCTGATCATCAACCCCGGATTGTCCTGGTGCTCAAGGCGGTGGTCGGCTTTGGTGTACTGGCGCAGGATTTCGCCCTGGTCGCGGGGCTCCTGCAGCCACTGGATCGAACCGTCGCGCGCGCCGCGCATGGAACCGGGAAACGCACGGGGACCGCATCCCGCGGTGAGCAGCACTGGATAATTGCCGCGCCACGCAGCATGAATGGCGGCGCCGTAATGCAAAGTGCCCACATCAACGTGCACGGCCGCCGCAGATGGCTTGCCTGAAACCATGGCAGAACCCAGGGCGGCGTGCAGCGCCACCGATTCATGCATCATGGTCACCAGCTTGGGAGCGGGCCAGCCCTTGTTCTCGGCCTTGGCGATCGCCTCCTGAAAAAAGGCCATCTCGCTGCCCGAGACGAAATACAGCTGGTCGATGCCGCCCAACTTCATCGAAGCGACGATGGCATCACTCCATTCGTCGGCCCCGTATTCGTTCCAGAAATTATCTCCCGCCTGCACCTGCGGATCAGCCATCTTGTTCATTGCCAGCTCCTGTTGATTGTCGTTACTCGAGGACGGGAATGCGGATGGCGCGTTACAGCACCACTCGTCCCGGTCTCCTCACTGCCTCACTATGGATTCAAGCGCGAGAGGTTACTGCATTGCACGCCGGCGCGCAGACGCTATCCGGTCAGACGGGAATTGGCCAGTTGCAGGCGCTCGGCGAGATTACGGACCAAGGCGCGCGTCAACTGTAGCTGCGCCCCCACGCTCATCGCGTCCAGTTCGATGGGATCGAATTCGGCCAGCAGCAGGTCCGTCATCGCCTCGACGTTGGCGTGGCGCGGCACTTTGCCGCCGCTGATATAAGCCATCTCCCCGAAACACTCGGATTCGCCCACCATGTTCAATAGGCGGCCGTTGCGAACCACTTTGACCTGCCCCTTGGCGAGAAAGAAGAAGCTCGCCCCGGGTTCGTTTTCTCGAATCAGCGTCTGGCCCCTCTCCACGCGTGACCACTGCCCGGCATTCACCAGTTCCCAAAGCTCCGCATCGGAAAGATTGGCCAGCATTTCCACCCGCTGCAGGGTGACAAATTTCTCGCTGTCGGGAATCACGTCGGGCGGCAGCACCAGCGGCCCCAGATTTGACAGGGCTCTGGCAAAGTCTGTCCAGGTCGGATAGCGATGCTCCGGCTTCTTGCCGAGGGCACGCAGAATCACCTCGTCGAACTGCCAGGGCAAGTCCTCGCGCAGGTTGCTCGGCGGCGCCGGATCCACCGTTCGGATCATGATCACAAGTTCGCCCAGGTCGTTGGCCACCAGCGGCCGGTGGCCGGTAAGCAGTTCATACAGAACCACGCCAAGGCCGTACATGTCACTGTGGAGCGTGAGTTCCTTGCCGTCAATCTGCTCCGGGGACATGTAAAACGGAGAACCCATTGCCACCGTCTGCACCGCCTGGCTCTTGCGCAGGAACGCGGCACCGAAATCCGCGATCTTCACGTTGGTACCCTGTTCAATCATGATGTTGGCCGGCTTGATGTCACGGTGGACGATGCCCTCGCGAAAGGCATAGTCCAGCGCTCCGCAGCACTTGAACCCGATCTGCAGCACGTCGCCGATCGGCAACAGGCAATCCGGCTGGGCATGCTGGGAGAGGTCGCCCCCCGTCACCAGTTCCATGGCAATGTGCCCGGAATTCTCCTCGACCACGGCGTCATAAATCGTGACGATGTGCGGATGCTTGAGCTTGCCCGCCAGCGATGCTTCATTCTGGAACTGCGACTTCAACACCGCGCCGAATTCAGGATCCCTGAAAACCTCCGGTTCAATGGTCTTGAGCGCCACTTCCCTGCCGGTAAAGGTATCCACGGCAAGATACACCGTGCCGGTCGCCCCTTTTCCCAGGGCCCTCTGCACTTCGTACTTGCCGATCTGCAGCGTCAAATCGAGCTCGAATGCTTCTTCCGCCATGGCCTGTCCCGGAACCGCAGTGTGCAAAGAAGCCACGATGATACTAGATGGAATGCGCGGCAACGGGCGTTATACAATGACGCGCCTTCGGTCGACGCAATTTACCGGACGGATTTGCCGCTCGAATCAGCCCTAAAGATGTCGCACCGATTTTTCGATCCAGCCTGTTTTTCCGCCACAAAAGGAGCCCCCACCATGGCCAGGCTTACCGCCGCCTTCGCCTCCTCGCACAGCGTCATGCTCGCCGCCCAGCTCGAGGACTGGCTGACCAAATTCCGTGTCAGCGACCTGCGCATGCCCTATTTCGATGACGAGGGAAAAAAGATCAGCTTTGAGGATGTCCTGGCTCGCGCGCCCGCCAATGCCGCCGAACTCATCACCGAGGAGGCCATCACAAAGCGCTTCAACGATGTGCAGGCCGCCATGGAAAGCATGAAACAGCAGGTTCAGGCCGCGAAACTCGACGTTCTGATCATTGTCGGCGACGACCAGTACGAAATGTTCAAGGACGACCACATGCCCTCGCTGGGCGTGTATTACGGTGAAACCATCCGCAATGCCGTCATGCAGGAACTGCCCGCCGAGGAGTGGTACAAGCGCGCCCAAATGCGACGCCTCGAGGACAAGACCGAGGCGAATTACCCCTGCAACAGCAAGCTGGCGATCCACCTTATTGAGAACTTCGTCGAACGCGAATTCGATGTGGCTGCGGTGAGCGCCACGCCGCCCGACCTGACCGAGGGGCATGCCTACTCCTTCGTGCACCGCTGGTATCTCAAG
>CAIUKQ010000192.1 GCA_903899705.1 uncultured beta proteobacterium | reverse complement strand
TTTTGATATTTCATGGCACTCCCCATCATTTGAACCCGCCGATCCGACTCAGATCACTGAAATTGAACCAGATAAAAAAAGCACGCCCGACAATGTTTTCATCGGGGACAAATCCCCAGACCCTGCTGTCCGCCGAACTGTCCCGGTTGTCGCCCATCATGAAGTAATGCCTGGCCGGCACTGTACACACCACGCCCCGGCTATTGTAGAGACAATTCTCGCGAAACGGGTACTGCACCATGGGCGGAATCGAATCCGGGCCGTCATCGTCGTTCAGTATCATATGCTCCACCGAACCGAGCTTTTCCCTGAATTGCCGCGAATAGTGAATTCGTTCACGGTGCAGGAAATCAGGCAAGGCCTCCTCGGGCACTTCGACCCCGTTGATGCTCAGGCGCTTGTTCTGGTAGCTGATCTGGTCGCCAGGCAGCCCGACAACGCGCTTGATGTAATCCAGGGAAGGATCGTCGGGGTACCGGAAGACCATGACGTCCCCCCGCTTGGGATCTCCCACATTGATGATCTTCTTGTTGATGACCGGCAACCGGATCCCGTAATCGAATTTGTTGACCAGGATGAAATCGCCGATCGCCAGTGTCGGGATCATCGAACCCGAAGGAATCTTGAACGGCTCAACCAGAAACGAGCGAAGCACAAACACGAGGAGGATGACCGGAAAAAAACTCTTGGGATATTCGATCCACCAGGGTTCCGCAGCACCGGCGGCACGGTGTTTGCGGAACCAGAGCCAGTCAGCCAGGGCGACCAGTCCGGTGAATACCGTCAGGCAGAAGAGTATCAGTGCAAAATTCATTTAAATTCCCGTTGCAATGGCCCTGTCGAATCGCCGCTCATTACTTGCTCCCGACCTGCAGAATCGCCAGAAACGCTTCCTGCGGGATTTCGACCGTACCGACCTGCTTCATGCGCTTCTTGCCGGCCTTCTGCTTCTCCAGGAGTTTTCGTTTTCTGCTGATGTCCCCGCCGTAGCATTTTGCAAGGACGTTCTTGCGCAGCGCCTTGATGGACTCACGCGCCAGGATATGGGCTCCGATCGCCGCCTGAACCGCGACATCGTACATTTGCCGGGGTATCAATTCGCGCATCTTTGCCGCGAGTTCGCGGCCGCGGTATATGGCGTTGTCACGGTGAATCATCAGGGAGAGGGCATCGACCCGGTCGCCATTGATCAGCACATCGAGCTTGACGACATCCGCGGCGCGGTATTCCTTGAATTCGTAGTCGAGTGACGCATAACCGCGACTGGCCGACTTGAGCCTGTCAAAAAAGTCCATCACGACTTCGCTCAGGGGCATTTCATAGGTGAGCATGACCTGCCGCCCGACATATTGCAGGTTCTTCTGCACGCCGCGCTTCTGCGTGCACAGGGTGATGATCGTGCCCAGGTATTCCTGCGGCACGAAGATCGTTGCGGTGATGATGGGTTCGCGAATCTCCTCGATTTTCGAGGGGTCGGGCATTTTTGCCGGATTCTCCACCATGAGAATGGTGCCATCGCGCATCAGCACTTCGTAGACAACCGTCGGCGCGGTGGTGATCAGGTCCATCGAATACTCGCGCTCGAGGCGCTCCTGAACGATGTCCATATGCAGGAGGCCGAGAAATCCGCAGCGAAACCCGAACCCCAATGCCTGCGACACTTCCGGCTCGAAGTGCAGCGACGCGTCATTCAGTTTCAGCTTGGTCAGCGCCTCGCGCAGGCCTTCATACTGGTTCGTCTCGATCGGATACAGCCCCGCGAACACCTGCGGCTTGATTTCCTTGAATCCCGGCAGGGCCTCCGTGGAGGGTTTGTCTGAGGTGGTGATGGTGTCCCCGACCTTGGCGTCGTGAAGATCCTTCACGCCCGAAATCACAAATCCCACTTCGCCCGCGCTCAATTCGGTGCGCGACTGGGATTTCGGGGTGAACACGCCCACCTGTTCGCACAGATGCACCGACCCCGTGGCCATGAACAGCAGTTTTTCCTTGGTACGCAGGACACCATCCACAACGCGTACCAGCATCACGACACCGACGTAGTTGTCAAACCACGAATCGATGACCAGTGCCTTCAGGGGTGCGTCAGGATTTCCCCGCGGCGCCGGGATCCTTGATACGACCGCCTCCAGAATGTCATCGATTCCCACGCCGGTCTTGGCGCTCGCCCTTATCGCATCCTGCGCCGGGATTCCGATGACATCTTCAATCTGCTCGATCGCTGCATCACAGTCCGCCGACGGCAGGTCAATCTTGTTGAGAACGGGAATAACCTCGACGCCCTGTTCAATCGCGGTGTAGCAATTCGCAACCGTCTGCGCTTCGACACCCTGCGTGGCATCAACCACCAGCAAGGCCCCTTCGCAGGCCGACAGGGAGCGGCTCACCTCGTAGGAAAAATCCACATGCCCGGGTGTATCAATGAGGTTGAGTTGGTAGGTCTTTCCATCTTTGGCCAGATATTTCAGTGCGGCAGTCTGCGCCTTGATGGTGATGCCACGCTCCCGCTCGATATCCATCGAGTCCAGTACCTGGCTCGCCATTTCACGATCGGCAAGGCCGCCGCAACGCTGGATAAAGCGGTCGGCAAGCGTCGATTTACCGTGATCGATGTGGGCGATGATCGAGAAATTACGTATATTTTGCATCAAAAAAAAGGTGCCTCGCGGGCACCCTTTGCATCGGTTGGAAGTTGAATTTTAACGGTTTTCCACCTGTGACCGTCCCCCTGATAGCGCTTTGGGCCAGTGTCAACCTCCGGCAGCACCTCTGGCACGCAAATAGACATCAAGCGACGACGCATCCAGCCGGTATCGTGCCAGCTCGAGCGCGCCATGCATCAGGACAGGCACAAGTTCGCCAAAGCGCTCTTCCAGGGCGGGGTCGGTGTCAACGTCAACGATTCGTAACTCGAACGCGTGATCCCTCTGCAGGGCTTCGACCTGTGCGTGCATGTCGTGACACAGATGGCAATACTCGCGGCTGTACAAGACGAGAACGAGCGGCCCGGCTGCGCCGCCCGTCACCTCACCGAAAATATCCGCGGAAGACTCCAGCTTCGCCCGCTCCGTTCCGCTCACCCTCGGGGGGTCTCACCGCGTATGGTCACAAAAAGATTGCTCTCCCCCCTGCGCACATGCAGTGTCAGGATTGAATTGCGGTCTATCTGGGCCAGAAGCTTGTTCAGTTGATCGGCGGAACTGATATCCGTGGTTTGGCCGCGCGTTGTGACCGCGGTGATGACATCACCGTTCCTGACGTCGCCCCGGGCCGTCTGGCGGACTTCGTCAACGAGCACGCCCCCATTGACTTTTATGTCCCGGCGCTGTTCGGCGGTCAGATCACTGACAACGAGCCCAAGCCGATTGGCGGTCTGCTCTGGGGGACGTCCCCGGGACGGAACCCTGCTCGCAACCCGGTCCTCGGGCAACTCGCCGACAACAACGGTAACCTCCTTCGTGGCGCCCTTCCTGAAGACTTCCATGGGTGCGTTGACGCCGGGACGCGTTCCGCCCACGATTCTTGGAAGATCGCTGGAATTCTCCACGGGCTTGCCATTGAATTTGGTAATGATGTCCCCCGATTCGATTCCGGCCTTTTCCGCGGGGCCGCCCTTTTCAATGCCGTTGACGAGCGCGCCGGAAGGCTTGGACAACCCGAAGGATTCCGCCAATTCCCGCGAAACCTCCTGAATAACCACGCCGATGCGCCCGCGCTGCACCCGACCCGCAGTCCTCAGCTGGCTCTGAATGTCCATGGCCACATCGATCGGAATGGCAAAGGACAGGCCCATGAATGTTCCGGTGCGGCTGTAAATCTGGGAATTGATGCCAATGACTTCCCCGCGCATGTTGAACAGCGGTCCGCCTGAATTTCCGGGATTGATCGCAACATCGGTCTGGATGAAGGGTACGAAATTCTCCTGGGGAAGGTTGCGCCCCTTGGCGGAGACGATACCGGCGGTAACCGTGTTGTCGAAGCCAAATGGTGACCCAATCGCCAGGACCCACTCGCCGACTTTCAATTTGTTGGCATCGCCGAATTTAACGGCTGAAAGACCGGTGGCGTCGATTTTCAGCAACGCGACATCGGTGCGCGCATCGACACCAATGACCCTGGCCTTGAATTCACGCTTGTCATTGAGCTTCACGTTGATTTCATCTGCATTGTTGACGACGTGCGCGTTGGTCAAGATGTACCCATCGCCGCTGATGAAAAAACCGGAACCCAGGGAGCGGCTTTCGAACTGCCGTGGCCCCTGCCCCTGACCTTGCCCCGGCTCCGGCTGGCGCGGCACGAAGCGACGGAAAAAATCATTAAGAGGATCGTTCTCGTTCAGGCCGGGAATCTGCGGGGTGCCGGCGGTTTCCCGGCGCTCGCTCGTCGTGCTGATATTCACCACCGACGCCCCCTGCCTTTCAACCAGGACCGTGAAATCGGGAAGATCCCGGACCTGGGCCGACGCAAGACCCGGTGCCATCACCATCACGGCAATAAGCAAGATATTGAATATATTAAACATTTTCCCCTTTCGTTGATTCAATTCATTCCCCGGTCGCCTCCCCTGCGTGGAGACAAGAAGGCCCGCCTGGGTCATCGCGGAATTCGATATTCCACCGCCTGGGCGACATAACGGACACTCTCTACCGGCGCCTCGCCGACAACTGTAATCCGGTGGCTGCCAAGTTGCCTGACAAACACATTGATCGCGCCCTGCCGGGTCAATTCCGGAATGGCCGGACGCTGCGAGGTATGTTCCATGAACACCGAGATCACGGCCAATCCGTCGGACAGGACCATATGGCCGACGCCGACGCTGCCACCCAGGGTACGGGTCATTTCCATGATCTTCCGAAAACCGGGCGGCCTCGCTCGCAGAATCCACCCGGCCTGCGCGAGATCGGCGCTGGCAGTCGCCGCATCCTCCACCCGCCAGGAACCGGTCTTGCCCGCGAAGCGGGAGCGAACAAGTTCACGATCGATATTCCCGCCAATCTGCAACTGGCTGAATGCGAATTGCTCCATGACTTCATTGCGACCAACGAAGGTTTTCGCCTTGACGAGCATGCCCGTCTGGGAATCCAACCACAACTTGTGCCCATAGCGCATGTTGTCCTTTGCTTCGAGCAGGAGAACATTGCAGTCAAATCCCGCGACACGCTCCATCCCGGCGCGCCGGATCTCGTAATTCTCCAGCAACTCCTTTACCTGGGCGGGCAGCACGGCGGGAAAGCCCTGCTGCGCGGAATATTTGTCCATTCTGACCGTGGACTGTGCGGGGAGGTAGCAGACGACCTCATCCCCGCTGCGCACAATTTCGCGGGGCTGGCCATCCAGGGTCTCGAGCTTCTCGCGTATCACCGGTCCGTCGACGATCCTTGTGATGCGAGACGTCTCCGCCTGGTTGTCATGCTGGTAGATGAAGGTTCCCGTATAGGAAAACCGCTGGGTTGCCGCATATACGCGGTTGAGAAGGGACACGGCATCAGCCTGCGTATCGGCGATGGCGGATTCCTGCAAAACGACAAGGGAAAGGCAGAACACGGCTGCGGCTATGGCCCTCGACCGGACTCTCATCGTTGCGACTCGCTCTCGTCGGCCACGGTGCGCACGTACGGCGCCACACCCTGCATCGCGTTGGTCGTTGAATACCTCTGATGGGCGAGCAGATAATCGGCGACCGGGTTCGCAGCCGGCGACGGGGGAGCAGGTACCTGCTGCGGAACGGGCGAATTTTGAGCGACCTGAAGGTCTCCGCGTATGCCGGGGAGCACCGTCCACACGACCAGCGCCACGGCTGCCGCGCCTGCAGCCAGCGACATGGCCCACGCACCGACAGCTTTCACCTTTGCAGCCCTGATCACGGGGACCAATTGGGTCGGTTCGGCGGCAAGTCGCGCCGATACCCGGGAGCAGATATCGGGCGCAACATGGCCGCGAAGAGTGTCTCCAATGAGATGGCAAGTGTCCCAAGCTGCGCGCGCCTCGGCGCTTTCACGGAGTATCGACAACTGCGAGGCCAGTCCGGCTTCGTCCAGTTCGCCATCCACCATCGAGGACAATTCTTCGTTCATAGGGGCTACCACCTCTGGTCCTTGCTTTTGTCCAACACGGGCCGCAGCTTTACCGCAATGTCCTCCCGCGCACGGAAAATTCTCGACCTGACCGTCCCGATCGGGCAACCCATGATCACGGCGATTTCCTCGTAGCTCAATCCGTCAATCTCCCGCAGCATGATCGCGGTTCGCATTTCCTCCGGCAAGCCTTCAATCGCAGCATTGACCGTCGCGGCGATTTCCTTGGACATCAATAGGCTCTCCGGCGTATTGATGTCCCTCAACTGATCGCCTTCGTCAAAGGTCTCCGCCTCTTCGGCATCGTGCTCCGTTGAGGTTGGTGCGCGCCGCCCCGAAGAAATCAGGAAATTCTTCGCTGTATTGATGCCTATCCGGTAAAGCCATGTGTAAAAAGCACTGTCCCCACGAAAGCTCCCCAGGGCCCTGTAGGCCTTGATGAATGCCTCTTGCGCCACATCCTCAACCTCGCCCTGGTCACGCATGTACCTTGACAGCAGCCGCACAAGCTTGCGCTGGTATTTGGATACGAGCAGTTCAAATGCATGTTTGTCTCCACGCTGCGCCCGCTCCACGAGCTGCTGGTCCAGCTCACGGTCATTCATTGCGCAATCCCAAGCGTTCTATTTGAGCTGTCGCCTCTGAAAACGGCACTGGCAGTATAGCGTGGCTCACAACCCGGTATTTCTTAGCGTAAAGACAGCCGTGCAAACGAATAGTTCAAATATTGCTTTGGCTTCCAACGGGAATCCCCTTTGTTTCCTCAGGCACCCTTGTGCCCGCAGCCGGGGTGCCGCTTCCATACCGGTGGCATTTGAGCTTTTCAATCCGGCCTCCAGCGGGCCCATACCCGCAGGGCACGAAGACCATCCGGCGAAGCGGCGTCCGGCGTCAGAAGCAGCCAGCGCCAAGAGGCCCCCTGCCGCCAGAATCCAATGACAATCAACAGGTCTCCGCACCAGGTGACCCTGATGCGGCTCGCCGAATGCCACCCTCCCCGGCAGTCGGACCACTGTCCAGTGCCGTCAGGCATGATTTCAAAGCCGGCAACCGCGCTTTCAAGCCAGAGCATGGGATTGGCGACACTCCGGTATGCCGATAGCGCCACGCCAATCAACACCAGGACCATGGCAGGACCTTCAAGACCGACAGTCGCCGCCAGCGCGGCCAGGGCATGCATGGCCGCCATTGCGAAGGCCTGGCGTGGCGACGGTTTCAGCGCCAGCCGGCAAACAGGGGTCAAATCCGTGTGAAAAGCAATGACCCGTTGGTGCCGCCGAATCCGAAGGAATTGGACAGCGCGGCTCGAATAGCCATCGGCCGCGGGGCATTGGGAACATAGTCCAGATCGCATGCCGGGTCGGGAGTTGTCAGGTTTGCAGTCGGCGGCGCAATCTGTTCCTTGACCGCCAAAGCGGAAAATACCGCTTCAATTCCGCCGGCCGCACCTAGCAGGTGTCCTGTCATGGACTTGGTAGAACTGATGGCAATCTTGCCCGCACGCGTGCCAAACGCGCGTTTGACTGCAATGGTTTCCGCAATGTCGCCCAGAGGGGTCGAGGTGCCGTGTGCGTTGATGTAGTCCACCTGCTCCGCATTCAAACCGGCGTTGCGCATCGCGTTCGCCATGCACCGTGCCGCACCTTCGCCATCTTCGCTGGGTGCGGTGATATGGTGTGCGTCGGCGCTCATGCCGTATCCGGCCAGTTCGCAATAAATTCTCGCGCCGCGCTTTTTCGCGTGCTCGAATTCCTCCAGGACAAGGACTCCCGCCCCCTCACCAAGTACGAAGCCGTCACGCTCCTTGTCCCAGGGGCGGCTGGCGTGCTCGGGGTCGTCGTTTCGCACCGACAGCGCCCTTGCCGCACAAAAACCACCCACACCCAAGGGGGAAATGGTGGATTCGGCGCCGCCGGCGATCATGATGTCGGCATCGCCGTATTCAATCAGGCGTCCCGCCTCGCCTATGCAGTGGTTTGCCGTGGTGCAGGCAGTGACAACCGCAAAATTCGGGCCTTTGAGTCCGTACATGATCGACAACTGGCCCGAGATCAGGTTGATGATCGTGCCAGGCACGAAGAACGGCGAAATCTTCCGCGGCCCACCGTCCAGAAGCGCGGAATGCGTTTCCTCTATCAGCGGCAATCCGCCGATTCCGGATCCGATGCAGACACCGATCTGGGTCAGATCTTCCGTGTCCAGGGCAATGCCGGAATCCTTGATGGCATCGATGCCCGCCGCGAGGCCGTAATGGATGAAGGTATCGAAGCGCCTTGCTTCCTTGCCCGAAAGATATTTTTCGACGGCAAAATTCTTGACCTCACCGGCGATGCGGGAACTGTAGGCGCTGGCATCAAAGCGGGTTATCGGGCCGATGCCCGATTGCCCTGACAGGATCGCTGTCCAGGAGTCCGAAACTGTATTGCCAACCGGTGAGATGATTCCCAGGCCGGTGACAACGACTCTACGGCGGCTCAAATGTGGCCCAGACGATTGAACGGGGGCTTAAGCAGCCTTGGAGTGCGAAGAAACGTAGTCAATCGCCTGGCGAACCGTGGTGATCTTTTCCGCATCTTCATCGGGAATTTCGGTTTCAAATTCCTCCTCAAGGGCCATCACCAGCTCGACTGTATCGAGGGAATCCGCACCCAGATCATCGACAAATGACGATTCAATCTTGATCTCGGTCTCGTTGACACCAAGCTGCTCGGCAACTATCTTCTTGACGCGTTGCTCAATATTTTCCATTTTGAACTCTTTCTCCCCTGTAGAGCGCCGGCACCCCGGTTTTTGAGGCGCGAATTGTATCAGATCCGGTCGATCCCAATGATCGCCAATCAACTCATGAACATGCCGCCGTTGACATGGATTGTGGTACCGGTAATGTAGGCTGCGGACGGCGAAGCAAGATAACAAACCGCGCCCGCAACTTCCGCGGCGGTGCCCAGCCGCGCAAGCGGAATCTGGCCCAGCATTGCCGCCCGTTGCACATCCGTCATCGAGTTCGTCATGTCGGTTTCAATGAATCCGGGCGCGATGCAATTGACTGTTATGCCGCGACTGCCGATCTCTCGCGCAAGCGAGCGCGTGAACCCTGCAACTCCCGCTTTGGCCGCCGCGTAATTAACCTGGCCGGGGTTGCCTGTCTCGCCAACCACTGAAGTGATATTGATGATCCGACCCGCGCGGGCTTTCATCATCCCGCGCAATACTGCCTTGGACAGCCGGAAAACGGATTTCAAATCAGTATCTATGACCGCGTCCCATTCCGCCTCTTTCATGCGAATGGCCAGGTTGTCCTGCGTGATGCCTGCATTGTTGACAAGTATCGAGACAGGCCCGAATTCCTTTTCAATGCCCTCGATAAGCGCCGCAATCGCTGCGTCATCATTGACATCAAGGACTGCGCCACGCCCGCGGGCGGATTGCGCCGAAAGATATTCATCCACTGTCAAAGCACCGGTCTGTGTGGTTCCCGTGCCAATGACGGTTGCGCCAAGGGCGCCGAGGGCGCCTGCAACGGCCCTGCCGATGCCGCGACTCGCACCGGTGACCAGCGCAACCTGATTTTCCAGCAATTTGTCGCTAAACATTGGCCTGCAACCCCTGGCTTATGGCGTCGCGATCCGTCAGGGCTAGTGACTGAAGGTCCGCGCAAATCCTTTTTGTAAGCGGTGAAAGAACCTTTCCGGGTCCGCACTCGTAGACATGCGTCACCCCGCAGGCGGCCATCGCCATGATGCATTGCGTCCATCTGACCGGATGATCTGCCTGGCCAAAAAGAAATTCGCGGATCTTGTCCGGTTGCGTGCAGGTCATCGCGTTCAGATTGTGTATGACCGGAATTGACGGTGCCTCGATCGCGATCTGTGCCAATGCCTGCTTCAGGCGCAGGGCTGCCGGCGCCATCAGCGATGAATGGAACGGCGCGCTCACCGGCAACTGCAGCGCGCGTTTGGCACCTCGGCTTTTCGCGGCATCCATGCCCCTCTTTACTGCGGCGGCGTGTCCGGCAATAACCACCTGCGCCGGCGCATTGAAATTGACGGCCTCGACCACCTCACCCTGCGAAGCCTCAAGACAGGCCGCCATCACCGCGTCATCATCGAGCCCAAGGATTGCAGCCATCGCCCCGACGCCTTCGGGCACCGCCTCCTGCATTGCAATCGCCCGTAATCGCACAAGGGGAAGACAATCGGCGAAGGACAGCGCACCGGCAACAACCAGCGCTGCATATTCACCCAGACTGTGGCCGGCAACCATGCAAGGGGCTTCCCCGCCCAGTGCACGCCATGCCCGATAAACCGCCACATCGGCCGTGACCATGACGGGTTGGGTGTTGACGGTCCGGTTCAATTCCCCGGCCGGTCCCTCCGCAATCAGCTTGCCGATGTTTTCCCCGAGGATATCCGATGCTTCGGCGATCGTATGGCGAATCTCCGGGAGATCGCCATACGCATTCATCATGCCCACGGACTGTGAGCCCTGCCCTGGAAATACCATCGCCAGTTTCACCCGTGCTCCCTTTTACCCGTATGCGAATCAGTACTCAAGCAGTACGGCGCCCCATGTAAAGCCTCCGCCGACGCCTTCCAGAAGAACCTTGTGTCCGCGCTTGATTCGCCCATCCCTGACGGCGCAATCGAGCGCAAGTGGAATTGATGCGGCAGACGTGTTCGCGTGGCGATCAACCGTGACCACCACGCGCTCCGCGGGAATGCCCAACCGCTTCGCCGTCGCGTCGAGAATGCGCACATTGGCCTGATGCGGAACCAGCCAGTCGACATCCCCAATGCTCATGCCGCATTGCGCAAGCGTCTCGCGCGCCACCTCATCCAGCACCCTGACCGCGAACTTGAAGACACCCTGCCCGTCCATTTGCACGAAAGGTGTGCCCCTGACCTTTCCGCCGCAAACCGTTCCGGGCACGGACAGCATTCCGGCCTGAGATCCATCCGCCCTCAACACGCTGCCAAGAATTCCCGGCGTCGAATCCGCCTTCAACACGACGGCGCCGGCTCCATCGCCGAAAAGGACCGCCGTTGAGCGGTCGTTCCAGTCGAGAATCCGTGAAAACACTTCTGCGCCAACAACCAGCGCGCACTTGTTCTGGCCGCTGCGAATGAACTTGTCTGCGATGCTCAATGCGTAGACGAAACCACTGCAAACCGCCTGAATGTCAAATGCCGCCCCCCCCCTGATTCCCAGCTTGCTTTGCAGCAGGCAGGCGCTGCTGGGAAAGATCTGGTCGGGTGTCGAGGTTGCAAAAATGATCAGGTCAATGTCCTGTGCCGGCACGTTTGCCGCCAGAAGCGCGGCCTCGCAAGCCTTCAGCGCGAGGTCGCTGCTGCCCTGTGACTCGCCTGCAATGTGGCGCTGCCCGATGCCGGTGCGTCCGCGGATCCATTCGTCCGAAGTGTCCATGGTCCGCGCAAGATCGGCATTGGTGACAACCCGCTCCGGCAGATAACTGCCGGTACCGGCGATTCGCGACCAGATCATGCGGCTTCCAGACTTGCGAGGCTGCGGGTCAATCGCGGAATGACGTCATTCTCCACCTCCTCGCGCGCCCGTTCGATGGCGCGGCGATAGCTGAACTGGTCCGCGGACCCATGGCTTTTGACAACTACGCCATTCAATCCGACAAGTGTCGCGCCATTGTAGGTTCGATGGTCAACGCGCCGCTTGAACGCCATGAGCACGGGCGCCGCCACCAGCGCAATGGCCTTCCGGAGAATGCTCCGGCTCAACTCTTCCTTGAGAAACGTTCCAAGCATCTGGGCGAGTCCCTCCGCTGATTTCAATGCGACGTTGCCGACGAACCCGTCACAGACAACCACATCGCATCTGCCCTTGAAAATATCATCGCCCTCGACATTGCCGATGAAGTTCAGTCCGCTGGCGCGCAGCAACCCGGCGGTCTTCTTGACCACTTCGGTGCCCTTGATGTCTTCTTCGCCGATGTTGAGGAGGCCCACCGTCGGCTTTTCCTTGTGCTCGACGGCAGAAACGAGGACAGAACCCATGATCGCAAATTGCAGCAGATGTTCGGCGGTGCTGTCGACGTTGGCCCCGAGGTCCAGGACATAGGTGCCGCCGGTCTTCGAGGGGAGGACAGAAATTATTGCGGGGCGGTCGATGCCCGGCAATGTCTTCAGCACATAGCGGGAGATTGCCATCAGCGCGCCGGTATTGCCCGCACTGACCAGAGCCTGGGCCTCACCGCTCTTGACCAGTTCGGCGGCGAGCCGGATGGATGATTCCTTTTTGCCGCGCAAAGCGATCAATGGAGATTCGTCCATCGAAACGATTTCCGGCGCGTGGTGGACGCGTATCCGGGTTGCATGCCGGTTGCCGGCACGCCGGAGTTCCGCGTCAATGCGATCGCGCAACCCCACAAGCACGATGTCGGTGTCACCGTACATGTCGAGAAAATCGAGGGCCGCGGGAACCGTGACATGCGGACCGTGGTCGCCGCCCATGCAGTCAATCGCGATGGTGAAGGCCATGGGCCGCCTCGAAAATCGGTATTCCCATTAAGACGCAGGGCATTCTGGAACGAAACCCTGCCTGGTGACCTGCCCTAGTCGCCCCTGCCTTTGGCCACTTTTTTGCCGCGGTAATAGCCTGTGGGACTGACGTGATGGCGCAGATGCACTTCACCGGTCGTCGGTTCGACGGCCAAGGGGGGCGCGATCAGAAAATCGTGTGAGCGGTGCATCCCACGTTTTGAGGGTGACTTCTTGTTCTGCTGTACAGCCATGGTCGTGCTCCTTCGATTCTCTACTTATAGATGCAGACGACTTAATCGCCGTCGCGCTTTTTCAACGCTGCCAGCACACCGAAGGGGGAAACCCTTTGCTGCTGCGCAACCAGTTCTTCAACACCACACTTCTCGTGTCTGGGCACCTGCGGAAGGACAAGAATTATTTCGTCCTCCACAAGGCGCGCGACGCTCATCTCGGACTCAGCAAGTACCCGGTCAATCTCATCCTCTGCCAGTGCAATCCCACCGATGTCATTGCAGAGTTCCAGCATTACATCAACATTTACAACAAAATCAAACGGTTCCAGACAACGCTGGCAAACCAGTTCCAAGCTTCCCTCAACCCTGACTTCGATACTCGGCTTTCCAGCCGGATTCAGACAACCCCGGAGGAAGTAACCCATTCCAGAAGTTTTGCAGGACATCTCTGCGAGACGCGAAAGATCGGCCAGACCGATGGTCCCGCGCAACTCCCTGCCATCGTGGGCAAACTGGAGGCCATCGATCGCGCCTGCTAGCAACATAGGGCGCGCATGATAGTATGTCGGGCTTCTGATGTCAAAATAAATTCCAAGCTGTTCAGGGTGTTACCGCTGTTTTACGCACCTGCATCGGCGTCCGGTTTCATATCGTGAAAATCATCCTCGCATCCACATCCCGGTATCGCAAAGAACTTCTTTCCCGGTTCGGAATTCCGTTTGGTGTCGCCGCCCCGGACGTTGACGAAAGCCCGCTTGAAGGTGAACTGCCTGAAGCTCTTGCAGTGCGGCTGGCGCGAGCAAAAGCCCTAAAAGTTGCAGAGGATTATACCGATGCGCTAATCATCGGGTCGGATCAGGTCGCCGTCTGCGGCGATGAAATCCTTGGAAAGCCGGGAACGCATGAAAACGCCGTGCGCCAGTTGACCCTGCTTTCCGGCCGCGAGGCCGTCTTCCACACGGCCTTGTGCGTTCATTCGACCGCAACCCAGCGCACCCTGCTCCGAACCGTGGTCAACAACGTGACCTTCCGGACCCTGTCGCCCGAGACGATTGAACGATATCTGCAAAAGGAAAAGCCCTATGACTGCGCCGGCAGCGCTAAGTCGGAGGGGTTGGGCATTGCCTTGATCAAAAGGCTTGGCGGTGATGACCCCAACGCACTGGTGGGACTGCCGTTAATTGCGCTCGTGGACCTTCTCCTGGAGCACGGACTGGAGGTGCCATAGTGCCCGCGGGAACACTTTGGCTCCTCCCCAATTGTTTGGGCGGAGACAATGTTTCCGATGTGATACCCGAGACCGTATTGGCACGCATCCGCCAGTTGCGCTTTTTCCTGGTCGAAGAACCCAAATCCGCGCGGGCGTTCCTGAAACTTACCGCACATCCAGGGCCGATGCAGCAGTTGCGCATCGAACGCCTGACCAATGCCACGCCACCCGAAGAACTGGCTCTTATGATCAGCCGGATGCAGGGCGGAGAGGATGCGGGAATCCTTTCCGAAGCCGGTTGCCCCGCGCTGGCGGATCCGGGGGCGACCCTGATCCGGTTGGCGCACGACGCCAATTTGCGCGTAGCCCCCCTGACCGGCCCTTCCTCGGTCACCCTTGCGCTGATGGCCTCGGGCCTGGAAACGCAGCGATTTTCCTTTCACGGATATCTTCCGATCAAGGAACCGGAGCGCAGCCGGGCCATCCGGAAATTCGAGGAACGCTCGCGGATCGAACGTGAAACGCAGATTTTTATCGAGACGCCCTATCGGAATCGCGCACTGCTTGCCGCGATGCTGCAAGCCTGCGGCGCCTCGACACTGATCTGCCTCGCACGCGATCTGACCCTGACCACAGAGGCAATTTCCACGCTGCCCGTCGAATCCTGGAGAAAGATTCCGGTCGACCTGGAGGGGAAACCCTGTGTGTTTCTGATGCTAGCGGAGCGAAAAATTGCCGGAAACCAGAATGCGTGAGAGGGATTCGGCCATGGTCGCGCCAAACCTTTTTGCAAACCGCTCGGCAATATTCTGCTTCTCCGAATAATCAACAATTTGCTCGGCTTTTATGACCTCACGGGCAACCCATTCCATGCTGCCAAGGCCGTCGGCCAGCCCGTTCTCGACACTGGAGGCCCCGGTCCAGATTAATCCGGAGAACATGTCCGGGGTTTCCTTGAGGCGGTTGCCACGACCCTTTCGAACGACGTCGATGAACTGGGCGTGAATGTCCGCAAGCAGGGCCTGCGCATACTTCTTGTGGTTTTCGTCGACGGGTGAAAATGGGTCCAGGAACGCCTTGTTCTCTCCGGCTGCCAACACCCTGCGCTCCACTCCCACTTTCTGCATTGCGCCGGTGAACCCCCAACCATCCATGATCACGCCGATCGATCCGACGATACTGGCCTTGTCCACATAGATTCGATCGGCAGCAGCGGCAATGTAATACCCGCCGGAGGCGCAAATATCCTCGACCACCGCATACATGGGAATGTCCGGATGAGCGACCCGCAAACGGCGTATCTCGTCGTAAATGATGCCGGCCTGCACCGGACTGCCACCCGGCGAATTGATTCTGAGAATCACGCCCTGGGTGTTCTTGTCCTTGAATGCAGCCTGCAACGAGGACATTACTCGCTCCGCGCTCGCATCCCCCCCGGCGGCGATAACGCCGGCAATATCCACCAATGCCGTGTGCTTCTCCCCGGATAGAGATTCGCCATCCACTCGCCAGCCCGACGCCATAACAAGAACGACCGTGATATAGGCAAACGTGAGGACCTTGAACAATATCCCCCATCGCCGCGAGCGCCTCTGCTCCTTCAGTGCTTCGGTCGCCAGCTTTTCAATGACGCCGCGTTCCCAGCTCTCGCCGTTCTCTGCCATGTTCTTTCCTCAGTAGTTCTTCATTCGGCGAGGTACACCAAGCCGGCAATTTCCTCGACCGTCAGATTGGTAAGACCTTGATAGCAGGGGCCGCCCACGCATTGCCCTGTCGCAGGATCGTAGCTGGCACCATGAACCGAGCATATCAAAACCAGTCCCTCACTATCGAAAAACTTGCCCGGATGCCAATCAAGTTCATAGGGAATATGCATGCAGCGATTGATATAGGCCCGGACTTCACCCCCGTACCGGATGACAAATGCGGGTTCGGATCGTCCCTGATGATCGACAACGAAACGCACGCCATCGCCGCATTCCGCCAGTTCGTCGCCCCGGCAGATCAGGCGTTTAGTTTCAGCCACTGCGACAGCTCTCCCGTGTCCGCAACGCAGGCCAGCGGGCGCATCGCCTCCAGTGTTTCTCGCCGGTGCGCGCCATGGCAAATCGCCACGGCGGCCACTTCGGCACTTGCGGCCATTTGCAGGTCATGAGACGTGTCACCGATCATCAGCGTGTTCTGGGCACTCACGTCAAACTCGTCGATCAAATCGGTCAGCATGTCCGGCGCGGGCTTGGGGGCGCACTGGTCCGCACATCGCCAGCCGGAAAAGAATCGCCCGATGCCTAGTTCGGACAGGGAGCGTTCAAGGCCGCGGCTGCTTTTGCCGGTTGCTATGGCGAGCCGGTACCCCCGTAAGAGAAGATCATCGAGCAGTGCCTCGGTGCCGGCGTACAAGCCGGTAGATTGCCGAAGAAAATGAATCCGATACCGTTCCGCAAGTTTGCCGTAATCCGCACGCGCCAATCCCGGTGCGATGAACGCCAGGGCATCTTCGAGTCCAAGTCCGATGACATGCCTTGCCCTGTCGGCCTCCGGTATCGGCAACTCAAGGTCGGCGCAAGCCTGCTGGAGGCAGACGACAATCGCGCCCGTCGAATCAGACAGCGTCCCATCCCAGTCAAATACCAGAAGATCATAGCGTCGCATGTTGTTCCGATTCGGATTCCACCCGGCCGACAAATGTCGAGAGGGCCTCCGGCAATGGGGATTCAATGGTCAGGGTCGTCCCGAGCACGGGATGCTCGAAACTCAGACTCGCAGCATGCAGAAACATTCGCTTCAGGCCCCGCTTTGCGAGGTCTCGATTCCATTCAAAATCGCCGTATTTATCGTCACCTGCGATGGGAAACCCGAGATGGGAAAGGTGCACGCGTATCTGATGGGTCCGCCCGGTGCGCAATTCCGCGGATAGCAGAGAGTAAGTTCCGATGATCCGGTCCAACCGAAAGATGGTAATAGATTGTTTTCCTTCGCTTTCCACGCTGACCCGCCGCTCTCCGGCGCCGTTGATGTACTTGTGCAGCGGCAAATCGACGGTTCGCTTGGCATCACGCCACTTGCCCGTGACGAGCGCGAGGTAGAACTTCCGGGTCCTGCCTTCCCGAAGCAATGCATGGAGAGCCGTGAGCGCGGACCGTTTCTTGGCAAGAAGCAGGACGCCGGATGTCTCCCGATCCAATCGGTGAACCAGTTCCAGGAAGCTCAATTCCGGCCGACTCGCGCGCAACCGTTCAATTACCCCGAAAGAAATGCCGCTTCCACCGTGCACCGCGATGCCGCTGGGCTTGTCGACAGCCAGAAACTGCGCATCTTCGTAAAGAATGGGCAGAGTCAATGCCGGTGCGGGGGCGCTGACCGCTCGCTCCGCCGTTCGAATCGGCGGGACGCGCACCCGGTCCCCGATCTGCACCCGATAGGTCGCGTCAACACGGCGGCTGTTCACCCGAACCTCGCCGGTGCGCAATATCCGGTAGATGTGGCTTCGAGGCACCCCCTTGCAGTTGCGCATCAGGAAATTGTCGATGCGCTGCTGGTCCGAGTCGGCATCCACGAGGATGGCCGATACTTTGCTTAAATCCTTCATTTTGCTTATAATCTTCACGTTGCCCGCACTTTTCGGGCGGTTTGGCGACCCGTTGTATGTTCAATGGTACGTCACTGCCCTGGTCAGGTTCCACACCACGATTCATAAATCTGTCATTGTGGAAAACCGAGGCTTAGGCCGGCAACGGGTGGGTCAGATTTATTGCTGACCCGACGTCTCGATGATACAAGCGCGCCGACAAGTAATAGGCAGAATTTTAGGCTCCGGCAAAACCAGAGCTTCCTGACAAGTCAGAACCCATCGTCCATGAAAAATTCAAATACGATGTAGCAAGCCCCAAAAAAGCTGAGACTTGTGCTGCCCGCGCGCGCGGGAGAAAAAAACAATGAAGCGCATGTTATTCAATGCAACCCAGGCCGAAGAACTCCGGGTTGCCATTGTTGATGGACAGAAACTACTGGACCTCGACATTGAATCGGCTGGTAAAGAACAGAAAAAAAGCAATATATACAAAGGTATCGTAACTCGGGTCGAACCCAGTCTCGAAGCTGCGTTCATCGAATACGGCACCGACCGCCACGGATTTCTTCCTTTCAAGGAAATTGCCCGCGCCTATTTCAAACCGGGTGTGGATGTCGGCCGTGCCCGCATCCAGGATGCCATACACGAAGGCCAGGAACTGATCGTTCAGGTCGAAAAGGATGAGCGAGGCAACAAGGGCGCCGCGCTGACCACTTTCATCAGCCTGGCTGGCCGTTATCTCGTCTTGATGCCCAACAACCCCCGTGGTGGTGGCGTATCGCGCCGCGTGGAAGGCGAAGACCGGCACGAACTTCGCGAAACCATGGATAAGCTGGAATTTCCCCAGGGCATGAGCATCATTGCCCGCACCGCCGGTATCGGCCGGGCCCAGGAAGAACTGCAGTGGGACCTGAACTACCTGCTCAAGGTCTGGGAAGCCATCGAAGGCGCCGCCCAGACCCAGCGCGATGAATCAGGAAAAATACAGAATCCCGCGCCCTACCTCATCTACCTGGAATCGAACCTCGTGGTTCGCGCCATCCGAGATTATTTCCACGAGGAAATCGGCGAGATCCTCATTGACACCGAGGATATTTACGAACAGGCCGTCGCCTTCATGTCGGCCGTGATGCCGAACAAGGTCCAACTGGTCAAGCATTATCAGGACAACGTCCCGTTGTTCTCGCGCTTCCAGATCGAACACCAGATCGAGACCGCCTATTCGCGCCAGGTGTCGCTGCCATCCGGCGGCGCCGTGGTGATTGACCACACCGAGGCGCTGGTCGCCATCGATGTCAACTCTGCCAGGGCGACTCGCGGCGGCGACATCGAGGAGACTGCGTTTCGTACCAATATGGAAGCCGCCGAAGAGGCAGCCCGGCAGTTGCGCCTGCGCGACCTGGGCGGCCTGATCGTGATCGATTTCATCGACATGGAAAACCAGCGCAACCAGCGCGAGGTTGAAAACTGCCTGCGCGAATCAATGCGTTATGACCGCGCCCGCGTTCAACTGGGAAAGATTTCCCGCTTCGGATTGATGGAACTGTCGCGACAGCGCCTGCGACCGTCTCTCGGCGAGAGCGCGCACCAGCCATGCCCGCGCTGCAGCGGCACCGGATTCATCCGCGGAACGGAATCCACGGCATTGCACGTTCTTCGCATCATCCAGGAAGAGGCGATGAAGGAGAACAGCGCCGCGATCCACGTCCAGGTTCCTGTGGACGTTGCGACGTTCCTCCTGAACGAGAAACGGATCGATATCGCGGCAGTGGAATCCCGGCTCAAGGTCAACGTGATCCTGATCCCGAACATCCACCTGGAAACTCCCAACTACACCATCACGCGTCTGCGCCATGACGACCTCAACCAGGAGGGCATACAGCCGGCGTCCTACAACATGGTTGATGTGCCACCGGACGCGGAACACGTCCTCCCCTCTCAGGAAGCCAAACCGGCCAAGCCTCAGGCCGCCGTGCAGAATGTTACGCCCGAACAGCCTGCGCCCGCGCATGTCGAAAAAGCAGTTCCCGCCCCCGCTCCGGCAACCACGCCTGCCGGCAACGATGGATCCGGGATCATTGGTCGCATCCTCGGGTGGTTCAAGGCCCCTGCACCGACCACAGCCTCGCGAGCAGAACCTGCCGGGACGAATGCGTCCAAACACGAAGGTCACAGGGATCGCGATGCGGGTGACGGACGCGGTCGCGGCCAGCAGCGCGGCCGTGGCGGCGAACGCCAGGATCGCGGTGGACCACGAACTGGTGAGCGCAATCGTCAGGGTCAACCTCGCGGAGATCGTCCGGAGCGCGCGGATCGCAACGCACCGCGCCAGGGCGACAAACCGCGTGAAGACCGGCCGGAACGCGGTCCACGACCTGACGACTCACAGGGTGCGCCAAGGCAGGACGGTCGTCAGGAAGGTCGCAATGAAGGCCGTCGAGACGGACGCAATGGGCGCCGTCGCGATGGAGAGCCACGACACGCTGACACGCCCGACGCCGAACGCCAGCGTCAGGTCGAACATGGCCAGGCGCTTGCAGCCGCCGAGCAACCAGGTGACGCTGCACAGGTCGCTGAACAGCACCAGCCGCGTGCCGACGGTGAGAGGGGAGAACGCGGTGGTCGTCGGCGTGGAGGCCGCAACCGCAATCGCGATGGCCGCCCGCCGATGGAGCGCAATGCAAACGCCGAGGACTCAAACCAGGGTGCCCTCAATTTGCCGCCGCCTGTATCCATTGACGAAGCCATGGCACCTGTGGCCGAGCATGTCGCGCCCGCATCCGAGGCCGTGCAGGTTGCTGCACCCCGGGTGGAAGCGACAGTCGCCGAGCAAGCCGCGCCCACGGAGCGTCAGTTGGTGGCTGCGCCCGTAGCAGCAGAAGCAGTACGTGCCCCGAGCGTTGAAAAAATCGATCTCGGTCAGGTCCTGCATGCAAGCGGCCTGCAACTGGTGGAAACCCGTGTCCGGGCCGAAATCGTTGCGGAACCTGAATTCGTGCCCGCGAAGCGCGAACGCCGCCCGCCGCCATCGTCCTTCAGTGAACCCCTGCAGCAGGTGGAAACCGGGGCCAGCGGAACGACACACCCACCCGCCTGATAGCGGGTCCATTCCCTGACATCTGCATCACCTGCCATGCAGGCGAATATTCCGGTAAGCACCGGAAATTCAGGGAATGGAATTGCCAGATAGACTGTTAGCTGCATGAATGGCGCCCACGGGCGCCATTCACTCGATAAACATTCAAGGGGCAATTCAATGGGTAAACTTGGCCTGGGCCTGATTGCGGGTCTGTTTGCCATTGCCGGCAGCAGCGCAATGGCCCAACAGAAAAACGTCAATATTCGCGGTACCGTCACCGGGTTCGACGGCAAGATCCTTTCCGTCAATTCCCGAGAAGGCGGCGCAGTCAATATCGAGCTTCCGGAGAACGTCCCGGTGGCGGGCACCAAGGCATTCACCCTTGCAGACATCAAACCCGGAATGCCACTGGGTGTCACCACAGTCAAACGGGCGGATGGAGAGATCATTGCCATCGACGTTAGGCCCATTCCTCCGACGGCCGCTTTGGGCCTGAGCCCATTCGATCTTCAACCGGGTTCGACGATGAACAATGCCCTGCTGGAAGGCCAGGCACAGTCTGCCGGAGGATCGGAACTGACGCTGAATTACAAGAGTGGCATGGTGAAAGTGCTGGTACCCGCGGGAACACCGATGTCACAGGCGGTCCCCGGCAGCCGCAATGACATCAAAGTCGGCGAGACCATTTTCGTTGCCGCCCGCGTTGACGCAGACGGAAAATTCACGGCTGCCCGCGTCCAGGTCAGCACCAACGGCATAAAACCCACGCAATAACGCCAGGTAGTTCCCTCAGAACAAAGGGGCCTCTCGGCCCCTTTGTCATTCTGGCGGCTATCGGGGAATTTCGTCCTCCGGGGATGCCCCGAAGAAACTCTTTCTCAAAGCAGACAATCGGTCGCGCGCCTGCGCCGCCTTTTCAAATTCCAGGTTTCGCGCATGCTCCAGCATCTGTTTCTCGAGATTGCGGATTTCACGCGCCATGTCCTTTTCCGACATGGTGTCGTAGCGTGCCTGGTCCTGCGCAGCGCGCAATTCCAACTGCGCCTGCTGCGGGTCGTAGACGCCGTCAATCATGTCGCGAACCTGCTTGATGATTCCCTTCGGCGTGATGTCATGCTTCGTGTTGAATTCCACCTGTCGGCTGCGGCGGCGGTCGGTTTCGCCAATCGCCTTCTTCATCGAATCGGTCATTCGATCGGCATACAGGATCGCTTTGCCGTTGATGTGACGGGCGGCACGGCCTATGGACTGGATCAACGACCGTTCGGATCGCAGAAAACCTTCCTTGTCGGCATCCAGGATGGCCACCAGTGACACTTCGGGAAGGTCCAGGCCCTCGCGAAGCAGGTTGATTCCGACCAGGACATCGAACACCCCGAGGCGCAGATCACGAATGATCTCGACCCGTTCCACGGTATCGACTTCCGAGTGCAGATAGCGCACCTTGGTGCCGTGCTCGCCCAGGTAGTCCGTCAGTTCCTCCGCCATTCGTTTGGTCAGCGTGGTTACCAGCACCCGCTCCTTTTTGGCAACGCGAAGCGTGATTTCAGACATGAGGTCATCAACCTGGGTGGAGGCGGGACGTACCTCCAGCACCGGATCAATCAGGCCTGTTGGCCTGACGAGTTGCTCCACGACCTGCCCCGAGTGCTGCTGCTCGTAATTGGCCGGTGTCGCCGACGTGAATATGGTCTGACGCATCACCTTCTCGAACTCTTCGAAACGCAGCGGCCGATTGTCGAGCGCGGACGGCAGGCGGAAACCGAAATTCACCAGGTTCTCCTTGCGCGAACGATCCCCCTTGTACATGCCGCCAAGCTGGCCGATGGTGACGTGGCTTTCATCGATGATCATCAGCCCATTGGCCGGCAGATAGTCGATAAGCGTCGGAGGTGGCTCCCCCGGCTTCCGGCCCGACATGTGTCGGGAATAATTTTCAATACCTTTGCAGAAACCCAGTTCCACCATCATTTCCAAATCGAAGCGAGTACGCTGCTCGATGCGCTGCGCCTCCACGAACTGCCCCGCATCCTGGAAAAACTTGATGCGTTCGGCCAACTCGATTTTTATCGCTTCGATGGCGCGAAGGGTGGTTTCGCGCGGCGTGACATAGTGGGAGGAAGGGTAAACCGTAAAACGCGGCACGCGCTGGTGGGCATGTCCGGTCAGCGGATCGAACAGGGTGAGGCTCTCCACCTCGTCGTCAAACAATTCCAGCCGCAACGCAATCTCGGAATTCTCCGCCGGAAACACATCGATGACGTCTCCACGGACCCGGAACGTGCCGCGGCGGAAATCCATGTCATTGCGGTCGTATTGCATGGCAGTCAGGCGGGCAATGATGTCCCGCTGCGAATATTTTTCCTTTTCGCGCAGGTGCAGGATCATGCCGTGGTAATCGACCGGATCGCCAATGCCGTAAATGCACGACACGGTGGCAACGATGATTGAATCCTCACGCTCGAGCAGGGATTTGGTCGCCGACAGCCTCATCTGCTCGATATGTTCGTTGATCGACGAGTCCTTCTCGATGAACAGGTCGCGGGACGGAACATAGGCCTCAGGCTGGTAATAATCGTAGTAGGAGACGAAATACTCGACCGCGTTGTCCGGGAAGAATTCGCGAAACTCACCATACAGTTGCGCGGCAAGGGTCTTGTTCGGTGCGAGAACCATCGCCGGTCGCCCCAGACGGGCGATCACGTTGGCCATGGTGAAAGTCTTGCCCGACCCCGTGACGCCAAGCAGCGTCTGATACGAAAGGCCGTCATTGATCCCCTCGATCAGTTTTTCAATGGCCTGGGGTTGATCACCGGCCGGTTTGAAATTCTGATTGAGTTTGTATGGGCTATTGGGGAAAGTGATGGGCACGGGTACAATGTGCACTGCAACAAACCTCACATCCTAACACCATGAACGCATCTCATACCCCTTCCCCGCTAGCCGCCGTCCCAATGGCCCCGAAAGACCCCATTCTGGGTGTCACCGAAACCTATAACAACGATACCAATCCCAAAAAAGTCAATCTAGGCGTCGGTATCTATTACGACGACAACGGCAACGTGCCGGTGCTGGAATGCGTGCGCCGTGCCGAGCGCCAGCTTGTGGAAACAGCGGCGCCCCGCGCCTACCTTCCCATCGACGGCCTGGCCGCCTATGACGCCTCCGTGCAATCGCTCGTGTTTGGCGCCGATTGCGCCGCCATCAGGGAAAAGCGCATTGTCACCGTACAGGCACTGGGCGGAACCGGTGGTCTCAAGATTGGCGCTGACTTTCTACGGCTTATTGCACCCCGTGCCCAAGTCTGGATCAGCGACCCAAGCTGGGAAAACCACAAGGCGTTGTTTGAGGGGGCTGGCTTCGTTGTCAACAGCTACCCTTACTACGATGCGGCAAGCCATGGCTTGAATTTCAAGGCCATGATCGAATCCCTGCGCTCCCTGCCAACGGGGTCGATCGTGGTGCTGCATGTGTGCTGCCACAACCCCACCGGGGCCGATATTGCCCCGTCGCAGTGGAAGGAAGTCATCGAAGCTGTCCGTTCCAGGGGCCTGATGCCTTTTCTGGACATGGCCTATCAGGGCTTTGCCGACGGCATCGAGGAGGACAACCTCGGCGTCCGGCTATTCACCGAGGCGGGCGGCCCGGTATTCGTCTCCAGCTCTTTTTCAAAATCCATGTCCTTGTACGGTGAACGGGTGGGTGCCCTTTCCATCGTCGCCGAAAGCACGGATGAGGCTGCGCGTGCCTTGTCCCAGCTTAAACGTGTGGTGCGCACCAATTACTCGAACCCGCCCACACACGGCTCGAAAACCGTCGCCGCGGTATTGAGCTCCACGGAACTCCGGGCGCTTTGGCACACCGAATTGGGCGGAATGCGCGATCGCATTCGCGAAATGCGCACCCAGTTCGCGGAAAAACTCAATGCCCGCGTGCCCGGCTCCGATTTCAGCTTTGTCGTGAAGCAGCGCGGCATGTTTTCCTACTCGGGGCTGACAAAACCGCAAGTCGACCAGCTGCGGGAAAAGTACTCCGTATATGCCATCGACACCGGCAGGATTTGTGTTGCGGCGCTCAATTCGAAAAACATCGACTACGTAGTCGACGCGGTTGCCAATGTCATCCGGTGAGCTTTGGACCCCCGGCCGGCTTGAAGAAATGTTTCCCCAATATTCCGCATCCAATTGAATTTCTGACCTTTCCGGGCATCTCCGGATTGACCTTCAGAGTGCGTTTAGCTACACTCTTGGGCTCGCGTTAATGGCCACCTTGGCCTTTATAGCGGATTGCCTGCAACCCAATTCCCCGATAGCTCAGCTGGTAGAGCGACGGACTGTTAATCCGCAGGTCCCAGGTTCGAGCCCTGGTCGGGGAGCCAATAAATTCAATGACTTATGTGAATAGGTCATTTGAGGCGGGCGGTCATTTTTGATCTTTTTGGCATCGATTTCGGCGATTTTTGTCCCGTCGCCGGTACTACGTCTCTCTTAGCCAGGAGTATGTGACATGTATGACGCCCCGATCCTGCTACACCTCAAGAAAAACGGCCAGCAGCTTGACCACGAAATTGCCGCGGCCACCGGGATCCCGTTGAAAAAGGTCCGATTGTCCCTTTCCGATCTTTCTGCCCGCGGTGAGATTTCCCGTTGTAGTGTGACGCAGTTCCCCAACGGAAAACCCGTGGAAGGCTTTCTTTGCCGTATCGCCGGCACCATTCCGCCGAAGACCCCGGGTAGAAAACCCGGAAGCTGAGCAAAATCAGGCTTGTGGCGGCCTCGCCTTCCTAGGCGGTCGCCGCAACCACCTGATGCCGGTGCGTGGGCACCTCCAGCCCTTCCAGGTCCGGCAAACCGATATAAAACAATTCTGTCTCCTGATCGGCGAGGACTTCCACGCTTTCGCCCCGGTCAATATGAAATGCCGATTCGGCATGCCACCCCTCTTCCGCTGTGAGACCTTTACCGCGTAGCACGTAGTAGAGCGTCGCCCCCGGCAGCCGGTTCGTGCTTGTTGCTGCATCCAGCCGCACCAATCCGACCCTGACCTCGCGCTCGCTGAACGTGCCCAGGCGTTTGTACGAGACGCCCGGCTGCCCAGCCAGGGTCTTCCAGGAAAAATTCTCCGGATGCATGAAGACCGGTTTTTCATAACGCGACTTGGGATATTTCAATTCGCACTGCCGGGATTCTTCCCAAACAGCTTCATATCCATCCTTGTTGTGCTTTTTGCCACTGGCATCGTGCCAGGTGTATATGCCATCGTGAAAACTTCCGCGTTGGCTCAAGGAAGCCAGGCCCTCGGCGTATTCGTCATGCGACATGTAGCCGCTTCCGCTCGCCCCGCCAAACTGCAGGAGCAGGATGACGCTCCCATCGCCCGATCTTGAAGGCCCGTAGAAAGTGCCTTCCGGGAAGTATCCAACCATGCCTTCGGTCATTTTGCCGTCGCGCTCATAATCAAATTCGCCGCGAAGCTGGACCCTTATCTGTTCGAAATTATGGCGATGGCGCGGCGTGTGGTAGTCGGACTCGGTGCTGCCAAGCGTGTAGTAGAAATTCCCCGGCGTGCCCGGTGTTCCCGTCATCAGGCGAATCACCTCGAGCGAACCCGGACGCACGCGCTTTCTTTCCGCACCAATCGCTTTGAGTTCTTCCTTGCGTACAACTTTCATCCAGACGCCTCCCGGTCAATTGATCGTTACCGCCCCCGTGGACAAGGTACCCGCTTTACCACCCTAACTCAAGCGCGAAACCGCGCTGAATGACAGCGGATGCAACGCCTTACTCCGGCTCAATTCCAGCCGTTTTCATCACACGCGCCGCCAACGCAATGTTCTGCCGGATGAATTGGGCATACTGATCCGAATCTTTTGTGACGATGGCAACACCAACATCTTCGAGCTTCCTGACCACTTCCGGCACTCTCGCACCCCGGATCAGCGCATCCGAGAGCCGCTTCACAACGGCCGGCGGCATGCCGGCAGGTCCGAAAAATCCGAACCATCCCGGTGGTATTTCAAAACCCGGAAGCACCTCGGCAATTGTTTGAACTTTTGGCAGGCGTTCATAGCGCTTCTCCTGTCCAACAGCAATGATGCGGATTTTTCCAGACTCAACCATGGGGGTGAAACTGCTCATGGTGGTGAACGAAAGCAACACCCGCCCACCGATCAGATCGGGCATTGACTGCGTTCCGCCCTTGTAGGGAACATGAAGCAACTGTACGCCCGCCAGTTGCCCGATCAGCACACCGGCAAGGTGCCCCGTGGTGCCAACCCCGGTGCTCGCATACGACACTCGCCCGGGATTTCGTTTGGCGAATTCGATGACTTCTCCCAGCGTTGACGCCGGGAATTGCAAGCTACCCGCCAGCGCGTACGTTGTCTCACCGACTTGCGCAAGGGGCGTCAGGTCCCGCAGCGGATCGTAAGGATTGTTCTTGACAAGAAACGGACGCAACACGATGTTCTGCGCCGTCGCGTAAAGGATGGTGTATCCGTCCGGTGCGGAGCGCAGGGTGTTCACCACCGCGACGGCACCGCCTGCCCCGCTTTGCGATTCCGCCACAATCGGCACGCCCAGGATCAACGCGGCCTGATCGGCGATCATGCGGGCCGTTGTTTCCCCGCCTCCGGATATGGCAATGAGGTGGCGTATCGGCTTGAACGGATATTGCTGCGCCCAGGCGCCGCCAAAGGCAATACTCGCCACCGAGAAAAGAATTGCGCCGGCGCAGCTCTTCATCCGCACATCCCGGCCCGTCAGGCTTCAGCGACGATGTAGTTGCGCAGCACGCCGATGCCCGTAATCTCGACTTCTATCGTGTCACCCACCTTCATGTTCTGCGGCGCGCCATCGGTCCCCAGCCACATCACGTCGCCCGCCTGAATGGTGCAATAGCGGCTGGTCTCACTGATGAATGTCTCCGCATCAAAAATCATATCGCCGGTATTGAAGCTCTCCACCTCTTTGCCGTTTAACCGGATGATGGTGCGCATATCCCGCGGATGCAGGCCTGTGACAATCCACGGCCCCATGGGTTTGAAGGTGTCTGCGTTCTTGCCGCGCCAGAACGTCCTGTCGCCGCGTTGCCAGGTGCGCTCGCTGACGTCGTTGCCGATGGTCCAACCCAATACGTAATCAAGCGCTTTCTCCCTGGGAATATGCTTGCCCGTCTTGCCGAATACGGCCACCAGTTCCCCCTCATACTGGAACAGTTCGCCCGAATCTTTCGGTTTGACAATATTGCCCTCATGCTCAAGCAGCGCGTTATTGGCGCGATAGCCGATTTCAGCGCGTGTCGGCAGTTTAGGTTCTTCACCGCGCTTTTTTGCCATCTTGGTCACGTGATCGCTGTAGTTGACGCCCGCGCAGTAAAACGTGCCGGGAATCACGGGCACCAGAAGCTTGACCGAAGAAAGCGCCAGTTTTTCAGCGGTGCGACGGTGCTCACCGAATGGGCTTCCCTCAACCGGGACCACCATGTCACCTTCGACGATTCCGTAGCTCGTGCGGCCGGCGTGCTGAAAACGGCACCAGATCATTGGGTCTTCTCCAGTTAGTGTCATTAGAAGGCGGGAATGGTACATTTCCAGAAGGGCGGAAACAACACATTCTGCCGGCGGATCGCAGTACATCCCAGCGACGAGGAGGAGTATTGACCATGGCAGGCATTACGCTGGAAGGCGGGATAGAAAGATTTCTTGATTTTGATAACACGGGCCAGGGGGGCGAGGTGAAGCGCGTACCGCTGAAGAACCTGCCCGTTATCGACCTGTCGCCCATCACACGTGGACAGGATCTTGAGGCCCGCCGGCGACTGGGGCGTGAGATACGCGACGCCTGCGTCAACATCGGATTCTTCTACCTTACGGGTCACGACATCCCGGAAGCAGAACTGGATGAGTCCGTTGCCTGGGGTCACCGCTTCTGGGCGTTACCACTGGAAGAACGACTGAAACTTCAGAAGACAACGGAGTCGCGGGGACTGGGTTTCATTCCCAGCGGCGGCACCAACGCGGGCTACGACACGGCCGTCGATACGCGCGAAGTGTTCTCCATGAGTCGTGAAGTCATGGAAGCAGAACCGGAAGAAGGCCGTCATTCGGCCGGCCGCACCCGATGGCCGGATGAAAAACTGCTTCCCGGCTTCAAAAAATTCATCCAGCCCCACCTTCTCAAGCGCCAGCAACTCACGCACCAACTGCTTCAGGGCTTCGCCCTGAGTCTTGAGCTTCCCGAAAATTACTTCGAGGACTCCCACCATTTCCTCGGTTGCAATCTGGTCTACAACTACTATCCCGCCACCGACCCGGCAAAAATGGGTCGGACGCAATGGGGAATTTCTCCGCACACCGATTACGGCACCCTGACTCTGTTGTGGCAGGACAAGCTGGGCGGACTCGAGATAAGAAATGCCGCGGGCGAATGGATCGCGGGGCCGCCCATCGATGGCGCATTCGTCGTCAACATAGGCGACCTCTTTGCGCGCTGGACCAACGATCTCTATACATCCAACCTGCACCGGGCGGTCAATTACAACAAGGGCGCGCGAATCTCAGTGCCTTTTTTTGTCTTTCCGCGAGCCGACTTCGAGGTCGAATGTCTGGATACCTGCCAGAGCGCCTCGCGTCCGGCGCGCTACGAAAAGGTGCGCGCCGACACCTATGTGCAGGCATTGCTTGAGCAGTCGCGTCGCACGGGCCGGGCCGGCGTGTCGACGCAGGCGGCCGAGCGAATGAAGACGCAATAACCGGGAGACGAGAATGACCAAGCCCCTTCGATTGTGCGTTGCAGGCGCGCTGGGGTGCCTGTTCATTGGATCCGCGGCTTCACAGCCTTATCCGCGCAAGGCCGTGACGATGATCCTTCCCAACGCCCCGGGTGGCGCATTCGATGCCGCGGCGCGGCCGCTGGCTCAAGCGCTTTCACAGTCTCTCGGTCAGGCGGTCGTCGTCGACAACCGTCCTGCTGCGGGCGGCATTGTCGGCGCGCAGGCTGCGGCGCGCGCCACCCCGGACGGCCACACGATCATCTTTACCGGGTCTGCGCAAATCTCGCTCTTTCCCTTTCTGCGCAAGGACCTTCCGTACAATCCCGAACGCGATTTCGCACCCATCAGCCGGCTCGGGTTTCTCGACAGTTTCCTGATGGTGCATCCCACCATGACGGTGAATTCCCTGCGCGAACTGCTGGATCTGGCACGCGCCAAGCCGGATTCGATTACGTTTGGCACCTGGGGACCCACCAGTGCATCCAATATGTACATCGAGTGGTTGAAACGCGCGCGAAATATCTCCTTTTATGCTGTCCCGTACAAAACAGCGCCACAGGCGCTGAATGCGGGCATTGCGGGTGAAGTCCAGGTTACGGTCTTCGGACAGGGCCAGACCGCACCTCTGGTGAAGGCCGGCAAATTGAAAGCACTGGCCGCAACAGGCACCAAACGCTCTCCGTTCCTCGCGCAAATCCCCACGCTGAAAGAGAGCAACACGGGATTTGATCTTGAAACACCGTTGTGGGTGGGACTATTCGCGCCGGCAGGAACGCCGCGGGACGTCATCCTGCGCCTCAACAAGGAAGTCAACGCCTTGCTGGCCGACCACAATTACACGGACAAGGCACTCACGGCGCTGGGATACCTTGCAGACGAACCGGGCACTCCGGAGTCCTTTGCGGAGTTTCTAAAAAGCGATCGCAAAACCTACGACGATCTGGTGAAACTCACCGGGATCAAGGATGAATAAAGTGCGGAGCAACGCGGGCAATTCGCAGCCGGACATCCCGTGAACAATCCGGTTCCGATACATCCGCAGGCGGGCTGTTGTCTTTCAGGATTTCCATGCGCGGAGATGAATTTTGCCGGCGTGCGGTCCGGCACTAAAAATGCCGACGCAACCGTGCCTAAATCCGGAAGCAAAAAATCCGCTTCATCCGTCAATCCGGGCCGCATCGATGTGCATCACCATCACGCTTCCCCGCGCTACACCGCGGAACTGGCGGCATTCGAAGGCAGCACGCATCCCAACCGTCAGGGATGGAATCCCGCCCGATCCATAGAGCACATGGACGCGAACGGCATTGCAACCGCCATCACTTCCATTTCTTCCCCCGGCGTCTGGTGGGGCGACGAACTCGAAAACGCGATCAGGCGCTCCCGCGACGGCAATGAATACGCCGCGCAAATGGCACGTGACTATCCCGGGCGCTTCGGCTTTTTTGCCGCCATTCCGCTGCCCGATGTCGACGCGGCGCTCGCGGAAGTCGAATATTCAATGGACGTTCTGGGTGCCGATGGAATCGGCCTGCTCACCAACATCGGCGACAGCTGGCTCGGCGATGCCGCTTTTGCCCCGGTGATGGACGAACTCAATCGCCGCAAGGCGGTAATCTACACGCACCCCACCGCGCCTAGCTTTTGCGAAAACCTCCTGCCCGGAGTCATGGACTCCGTCATTGAATACGGCACCGATACCACGCGCACCATCATCAGCCTGCTCTTGACCGGAACGGCCGAACGCTGCCCCGATATCCGGTTCATCTTTTCACACGGCGGCGGCACCATGCCCTATCTCCTGGAGCGCTTCACCCGTCTATTCGCCCAGCCGCGAATGGCAGGCAGCGTACCCAAGGGCGTGCTGCACGAACTGAAACGCTTCTATTACGAAGTCGCCCAAATCGAACATCCCGGCGCCATGCTGTGCCTGCGCGAACTGACGCCCTTGTCGCACATATTGTTTGGAACCGATTTCCCTTATCGCATTCCAAAGGAAATCATTCAGGGCCTCAAGCGCTGCCATCTGTCCGAGCGTGACTGGAAGGCGATCGACAGGGACAATGCGCTACGGCTCTTCCCGCGGTTGAAAAAGCCCGCGGCATCCCATTGATGGCCCTTTTCAGACACCCTATGAAATCATTTATCTTATTGATTTTAATCGTATTTTTATCCAATACAGCCTATGCACAAACTCGTTCAGTGTTCCTCGAGGATCTCACCTGGACCGAGGTGCGCGATGCGGTTGCAACCGGCACCGTCACCGCCATCATTTACGCCGGTAGCACGGAGCAGAACGGCCCGCACATGGCTTTGGGCAAACACAATTTCATCGCACGGTATGTTGCGCAGAGGATTGCGTCGAACCTGGGGAATGCACTGGTCTATCCGGTATTGCCGTTCGCACCGACTGGAGACGCTGTAGCGAAAACCGATCACATGCGTTTTCCCGGCAGTGTCAGCGTTTCGGAATCGACCTTTGCCGCCGTCGCGCGTGAATTCGCACAAAGCGCCGCTGCCGCCGGATTCAGGAATATTGCGCTGATAGGTGATCACGGCGGCGGACAGGAGGCACTCGCGCGTGTTGCGTCGGACCTGACTACGCAGTGGCGTGCTCAGGGCATTCGGGTGCTTTACGTTCCCGACGCTTACGTGAAATCCTTCGAGCTCGTCACGGAATTTCTCGCCAGGCAGAATCTCTCACCGGGCCAGCATGCCGGTCTGTCCGATACCTCCGAGCTGATGGCGATCGACACCGACGGTCGCTGGATCCGGCAAGACAAAATATCCGCAAACACCCCCGCGAACGGGGTCGATGGGGACCCGCGCCGGGCGAGCGTGGAATTCGGACAGCAATTCCTGCAGTTCAAGGTTGATAGTGCAGTTGCCCAAATTCGCAACCTTATCGCCCAACCCCATTGAATGCCCCTACAATCTTCAACTGTATTTACAGGAGTGGCCTTGCATGATTTTTCAGAAACTTCTGGCTACTGCAGCCTGCCTTGCCTGCGCTGCGCCATCGGCAACGCTGGCACAGTCTTATCCGGCCAAGCCAATACGCATGATTGCCGAATTCGGCGCCGGCAGCGGCGGTGATCTGGTACTTCGGGCAATACAGGGCCCCATGGGAGAGGTGCTCGGACAACCCGTCATCATCGAGAACCGTCCGGGTGCAAGCGGCGTGCTTGCCGCCGATCAGGTTTCCAAAGCCCCGCCGGAAGGCTATGTGATCGGCGCCCTGACACCGAACGGACTCATCAGCCGCCGCTTCCTTGCCAAGGGCGGCGCGCCTATCGATGTGTTGAAGGACCTCACACCGCTGTCAGCGGTCGGAGAAACGGTAACCCTGATCCTCGCCAGCCAGACTTCGCCGGTAAAAACCCTGAAGGAAATGATCGACTACGGCAAGGCCTATCCCGGTAAATTGAGCTATGGCACGTCGGGGTTCGGCACCACGCACCATCTTTCGCAGGAACAGGTGCGAATGATCACCGGTGCAGACCTGCTTCATATTCCCTACAAGACCGGCGTCGAAGCCGTGCAGGGCCTGCTCTCGAACCAGATTCCCATCGCGTATTCGATATTGGGGTCCATCGGCCCCCATCTGAAATCAGGCAAGGTGATCGCACTGGCAAGGGTCGGCACCACCCGCTATGAAGCGCTGCCCAATGTGCCGGCCTTGTCCGAAGCGGCTCCGGGATTCCAGCCGCCTCCCTCATGGACAGGCTTGTTCGGACCACCCAATCTTCCGCCGGCAATACTTGCCCGCCTCGGTGGCGATATCGTGAAGGCGCTGCAAATGCCTTCGACCAAGGCCAAACTGATCGAAACCGGATTCGAAGTGATCGGCAACACGCCCGCGGAATTTGCAGTGATGATCCGCTCACAGATCGAATTGACCGGAAAGATCGTCAAGGCGGCGAATATTCAGCCGATCGAGTAGGCCGCAGAATTCTGCGGAGTCCTGCTCCTTCAATTCACTGAAGCCCGGAATATCTCCGGCGCCAAATAAACAGGAAGAATCACGGAAGGTGGCTGCTTCAGGCCGCCAGTATCTGATCCGATATTTTCTCAGCGAGCATCAGCACCGCAAGGTTGGTATTTGCCCGCGGTAATGATGGCATATTCGATGCATCCACCACCCGCAGGTTTTCAACACCCCGGACGCGTCCCGCAGTATCCGTAACGGCCATCGGATCATCCGCGCGTCCCATCCGGCACGTGCATGACAGATGCTTGATGCCGTTGGTGGTGGATCGCACGAATTTCTCGAGGGTCGCATCTTCCGCCAACAAGGCTTTCAGATCGGTACCCATGGTGATGGCTTTGGTGAGCAGCGTTTCGCGCAATGGTTTCGGGCCATCGAGCAGCCAACCCAGCGCCGTCATGACCACCGCATTCTTGGTGTTGACCGCCATGGCAGCTCTCATGCGCGGGGTAAAAGCGGCGGGAAACGGATGCTGCGCGACCCTGGCGAGCGGCTCCTTGTCATACAAGGACGCCGCGAACCTCACCCCTGCCATCAACCGCCGGGTATCCCGCGGGTCCTCGCACAGATTGAGTTCCATTTTAGGTTCGTCACGCCAATCGGTCGTTTTCAGGCTCACACGACCGGTCGAATAGGATTTGTTAACCCAGGTCATGATGCCGCCCAGGCGCCAGCCAACGGGGTGCCAACCGCTGCGGCAAAACACGGCAGAAAACATGTCTCCGGGGGGGCAACCCTCGACCCCGGATGAAAACCTCAGCGATATCTGCAGAGGCCGCTCGCTCATCGGTACACGCGCCCCGGGAACGACATAGGCCAGCAGCGGAATGCCCGGATGGTCGCGAAGATTGGAACCGAGCCCGGGCAGATCCGAAATGACGGGAATTCCCATTTCGGCCAGATGCGCGCCGGGCCCGATTCCGGCGCGCATAAGCATAGCCGGTGAATGGATCGCGCCGGCAGAAAGGATTACTTCGCCGGCACGGAATTCCTCGATCCTGCCCTGCCTTTCAATTTTCACGCCGACGGCACGTACGCCCTCCATCAGGATTGTCTGAACATGGGCCTGCGCAATGATGCGAAGGTTGGGCCGCTTGCGCGTGGCTGCATCCAGGTAGGCCATGGCCGCCGAAACGCGGTGGCCGGGCTCGTTGTTCAAGGTGGCGGGAAACCAGCCGTCCTTCCATTCACCGTTCTGGTCGGCGATGTAGGGCAACCCCAGCGCTTCCGCGGCTTGGGCAACCCCCTCCGAAAACCCGCACCAGTCCTTTCGCGGCATTCGCTGAATGGGTAGCGGACCATTCTTGCCATGCAGCGGGCCGTCAAAATCGGCATCGTTCTCGAGCTTTCTGAAATAGGGCAATACATCCGACCATCCCCACCCTTCCGCACCCAGATTTCGCCACTCGTCATAGTCTTCGGGTGCGCCGCGATTGGCCGCCTGATGATTGACACTGGATCCCCCACCCATCACCCGAGCCTGGTCATAGAGGATGGGTGCAAGCCGCCTGCCAAGTTCTGTCTTGAGCGAATTGGTGTGTGCGAACAACTTCATCCACTTGTATAGCGGAATCAGCGCGGCCTTGGGAAAGGTATCCAGAATGTCCGCGGGGACCGCCTCAGGGGGGGTATCCACGCCAGACTCCAGCAGCAGGACCTTGTTGCCCGTCTTTGCGGAGAGCCGATTGGCGAGCACGCAGCCCGCCGAACCGCCTCCTACGATGATGTAATCAAACTGCATTAATCAGACGTTGCGTCGGCACCCAATTGCGGCACATGGTCGTGCACCACATTGGGAGCTGCCTTACGGCCGTTCATCCAGAGCTGGAAATTTTCGAAGTAGATATAGACCACCGGCGTGAGGTACAGGGTCAGAAACTGTGACACCAGCAACCCGCCGATTACGCAAAGGCCCAACGGCCGACGCGCCTCTCCGCTGGCACCCAGGGCCAAAGCAATAGGTATTGTGCCCATCAACGCAGCGAAGGTCGTCATCATGATGGGTCGAAAGCGGATCAGGCAGGCCTCATGAATGGCCTCCGCGGCCCCTTTGCCCTCATTGCGCCCGGATTCAATCGCGAAGTCGATCATCATGATCGCATTCTTCTTGACGATTCCGATCAGCATGATGATGCCGACAAAGCCGTACATGTCGAGCTCACGTCCAAAAATCATCAGGGTAAGCACTGCGCCGAGCGCGGCGGTCGGCAGGCCCGAGAGAATCGTGATCGGGTGGATGAAGCTCTCGTAGAGCACACCCAGCACGAGGTAGATGACGATGATGGCGAGCAGCAGCAATACGCCCATACCTGCGAGGGATTTTTCGAAGGCCTGTGCCGTCCCCTGAAAGCTGCCGGTCAACGTGGCCGGCGTTCTGATTTCCTCGACCGCGGAGCGAATGATGGCAATGCCCTCGGACAGCGAAACGCCGCGAAGGTCAAACGAGATGTTGACCGCGGGAAGCTGTCCCTGGTGACTGACGGAAAGCGGACCCACTCCATAGCTCAGCTTGGCCACCGAACTCAGCGGAATCACGATTCCCGAGGTAGAACGGACATAGATCTGGGACAAGGCAGATGGATCCCGCTGATATTCCGGGGCCAACTCGAGAATCACGAAGTACTGGTTGGTGGCGGTATAGATGTTGGAGATGTTGACCGCACTGAAGGAGTTGTTAAGGGCCACCTCAATCTGCTGCACCGTCATGTTCAGGGACGAAGCTTTTTCGCGGTCGATCTCCACGGTCACCTGCGGCCGGGCAATCTGCAGGTCGGTGCTGACGTTTTCAACCTGCGGCAGGGACTTCATCTTCGCCTCGATCTTGGGCACCCATTCATTGAGCTCCGCCAGACTTGAACCTTGCACCGAGTAGAGGAACTCACTCTTGGTGATACGTGCACCGATTCTTATAGGCGGCAGATTCTGAACAAACACAGACATGCCGACGATGCCCGCGAATTTGGGACGCAGCTGCCGAACCACATCGTCGGCAGGCAAACGTTCCTCACGGGGTTTCAGCGCAACCACAATGCGACCGTTGTTCATGGAGGCATTGCCGTTGCCGGCACCGATAAAGCTCATGAATCCGCCAACGTTTTTGTCCTTCGAGACGATATCCATCACGGCGCGCTGGCGCTCCATCATGGCGTCAAAGGAGATGTCCTGGGCCGCCTCGGTCAGAATCACGATCTGCCCACTGTCGTCATTTGGCAGAAAGCCCTTGGGCGCCTTGTCGAACAGATAGGCTGTCACTGCAATGATGGCAAAAAATACCACCATGGTCATCCTCGAATGCCGTATGACCCATGCGAGGCTGCTGCCGTAGGCATTTTTGGTCGCATTGAAGCCGTTCTCCACAAGATTAAACAGCCATCCATGTTTCGCATTGGGATCGTGGGGTTTCAACACCTTGCTGCAAAGCATCGGCGTCAGCGTCTGCGAAACAAATCCTGAAATGAGCACCGCAATGATAATAGTGACCGCAAATTCCTTCAGCAGTTTGCCCAGCACCCCCCCCATGAACAGCACCGGGATGAAAACCGCGACCAGCGACAGCGTCATCGAAAGAATCGTGAATGTCACTTCCTTGGATCCATCGAGTGTCGCCTGCATCGGCGACTTGCCCATTTCCACGTGTCGCGTGATGTTTTCAAGCATGACGATGGCGTCGTCCACCACAAAACCGACCGCCAATGTCAATGCCATCAGCGACAGCATGTTGATACTGTATCCCCCGGCATACATGAATGCGAAAGACCCCACGATGGCGATCGGCAGCGAGCAGGCTGGAATGATGGTGGCCCAAACATTCCGCAGGAAGAAGAATATGACGCCCACCACCAGCACCAGCGCGATGATCATCGTCTCTTCGACGTCCTGCACCGAATCACGGATGGTGATCGAACGGTCATAGAGCACATCCAGATTTATGCCAACGGGCACTTCAGAGCGAAAGGTCGGAAGCAGATCCTTGATCTTGTTGACCAGTTCGATGGTGTTGGTCCCCGGCTGGCGTTGAATGGCAAGAATCACGCCGCGCTTATCCTTGAACCATGCGGCAACCTTGTTGTTCTGCACGCCGTCCACGGCCTTGCCCACTTCCCTGAGCCGCACCGGCGCCCCGTTTCGGTAGGCTACGATGACCGGATCGAAAGCGGCAGCGTTGAACAATTGTCCCGTGGCCTGGATCGCAAACAAACGGTCTTTGCCATAGAGTGTTCCGGTCGCGAGGTTCTGATTCGCCTGGGAAACGGCCAGCTGGACTTCGTTGATACCCACGCCGCGGGACGCCAGCGCCTTGGGATCGAGTTGCACGCGGACCGCATATTTCTGCTGGCCGAACACCTGCACCTGCGCGACGCCGCTGATGGTTGCGATTCGTTGCGCGAGAAAAGTCTCGGCATATTCATTGACGGTCGAAAGGGGAAGCGTATCCGAGGTCAACGCGAGGAAATACACCGGTGCGTCGGCGGGGTTCACCTTTCGGAAGGACGGAGGCGAAGTCATGGCCGGCGGCAATTGCCGCGCAACCGCAGCAATGGCGGAGTTCACATCCTGGGCCGCGGCATCGATGCTTCGATCCAGTGAAAACTGGATAGTGATCTGCGTGGTCCCCTGCCCGCTCTGCGAGGTCATCGAGTCGATGCCCGCAATCGTGGAAAACTGCTTTTCCAGCGTGGTTGCGACGGCGGCTGCCATGGTCTCAGGGCTGGCTCCCGCAAGTTCCGCCGTGACCTGAATGGTGGGAAAGTCGATGCTCGGCAACGAGTTAACCGGCATCAGCCTGAACCCGACAATTCCGAAGATGAGAAACGCGGCCATGACCAGCGTGGTCATGACCGGGCGGCGGACAAACGGTTCGGCCAGATTATTCATTTCTGTCTCCGGAAAGGATTGGGCTTGCGGCGCTGTGATTACGCCGGTCAGGATTTGCTGATGGTGACCTTGGTGCCACTGGCAAGGCGCAACTGGCCCTGGGTGACAACCTGCTCGTCCTTCTTAAGGCCGGTGGCAACGATGGACAGGTCGCCATCGGTGCGGGTGATCGTCACCGGACGCACTTCGACGGAACTGTCCTCTTTCACCACGAAAACAAACTGGCCATTGGGCCCGGTTTGCACCGCTTTGGCCGGAATAACCAGCGCGTCGGCCTGGTCGAACAATCGCATGCTCACCTGCGCGAACTGTCCCGGCCACAAAGCATTGTCCAGATTTTCGAACTGGGCCTTCAATTTGATAGTGCCGGTAGACAGGTCCACCGCGTTGTCAATGAACACCAGTTTGCCGACAGCGCGTTTTCCATCAATCGCGTCGCTCGGGGTGGCTTCCACCGCCAGCAGTGCAGATCCCATACGCTTGCGTATCTCGGCCAGTCGCTGCTCGGGTACCGCAAACGTCACATAGATTGGATGCACCTGATTGACATTCGCTATCGGACTGGGATCTGCGGCACGGGCAATATTTCCGCGCTGCAAAAGAATCTTGCCCGCATAACCGGTGATCGGTGAACGTATGGTCGTGTACTCGAATTGCACCCGCGCATTGTCCACTGCAGCCTGGCTGGCGGCAGCCACGGCCTCGGCGGTCTGCGCGTTGGTCTGAAACTGCGCATAGCCATCCGCTGATATGAATTTCTGTTCCAGCAGCTCCTTGTTCCGCGCATCCTGCTGGCGCGCGCGCTCGTAGGTGGCCCGGTCGCGGGCTGCTGTGCCTTCCGCCTGTTTCAGCGCGGCGGTATAAGGACCCGGATCGATCTTGAAGAGAATGTCCCCCTGCTTGACCTCCTGGCCTTCCTTGAAATTGACTTCGGTAATCTGGCCGTCCACGCGAACCTTGATGGCAACCGAGGTAAAGGCTTCAACGTTGCCAATGGCGTCGAGCTTGACCGGCATGCTCCGCTGCTCGACAAGCGCTGCAGTGATTGGCACAGCCGCGCCGGCTCCACCCTTGCCGGCGCCGCCCTTGCCTGCCCCGCCTTTTCCAGCGCCCCCTTTGCCGCCTTCCCTACCGGCAACGGCTGACTCCTTCCCATCGAGATTAAATCCGTTTTGGTATATGTAATAGCCCGCCCCGAGAGCAAGGATCAGAACCAAAAAAACCAGTCGTTTTATTGTCAGAATTCCCATTGCTTTCCCATAGAAAAATGTTTTTTTGCCAACCCTTAAGGATAAAGGATTTATTCATTAAATACTTGGAGTTAGTATGATTGGCGAGCTTGTTGTCAGGTCAGCCCCCGTTAAAGCCCGCTTTTTTCAGCGGATGCCGCCCGAACAATGAATAGGTTGTGCGTCGCAGCAAAGTTCGCGCAGTCAGACGAAAGCTCAGGACGATGAACACGGCGCCAGTCTGCGATATTCCATGAGCAGGCGGATACCCCAAACACGGTATTGATCGACAATGGCGATGCAAGCCGATGATTGGAGGATCTGGACAAGGGTGAGATTCTGCGGATACATAGGCGCACTGCGGTAACTTGCGAAGATTCAGCAAATTTTTTTTGAAAGGAAATGAACGTGAAGATCGCCCCCAGCGTCACTGATCTGATTGGCAACACTCCCTTGGTTCGTCTGAACCGGCTGACACAGGGTTGCGTGGCCCAAATTGCCGCAAAGCTCGAATTCCAGAACCCCGCCCACAGCGTCAAGGACCGCATCGGCCTGTCCATGATTGAAGCCGCCGAAAAGGCCGGAAAAATCAAGGCCGATACCATCATCCTGGAACCCACCAGCGGAAATACCGGCATAGGACTCGCGATGGTGTGCGCCGCACGCGGCTACAAGTGCACCCTGGTCATGCCCGACACCATGAGCAAGGAACGCCGCATGCTCTTGCGGGCGTATGGGGCCGAACTGGTGCTTACCCCGGGATCGGAGCGCATGCCCGGCGCAATCCGCAAGGCCGAGGAAATGGCAAAGGCTGATGCGCGCTACTTCATACCACAGCAGTTCGAGAATCCCGCCAATCCCGAAGTCCATCGCCGCACCACGGCGGAAGAGATATGGCGCGATACCGATGGAACAGTTGATTACCTCGTTTCGGGAATAGGCACCGGTGGCACCATCACGGGTGTCGGCGAAATCCTGAAATCGCGCAAACCCTCCTTCAAATGCGTGGCGGTGGAACCCGACGCGTCACCGGTGCTCTCCGGCGGTGACGCCGGCCCGCATCCGATTCAGGGCATAGGCGCCGGCTTTGTTCCCAAAATACTGAATACCAAAATCTATGACGAAATCGTACGCGTCAAGAACGATGACGCCATGGATATCGCCCGGCGCATGGCCCGCGAGGAAGGCTTGCTGGTGGGCATTTCTTCCGGGGCGGCAGTGTGGGCTGCTCTCGAAGTTGCCAGGCGCACGGAAAACAAGGACAAATTGATCGTCGTCATCATTCCTTCCTTTGGCGAACGCTACCTGAGCACGCCCCTGTTCGCCAATCTGGCCGACTGAGCACCGGCGAAACGCAACAGGATGCAATTTGATGTTGTGGCCATTGGCGGAGGATTTGCCGGCCTGATCGCCGCCAACCGTTGCGCGCAGCTGGGACTTCGCGCGGTGGTACTGGAAAAAGAATCCGGTGAACGTTATCTGTGCAATTCGCGCTACACCACAGGCATCGCACACATACTTTTTCAGGACATGCGACTGCCGGGTGGGCAGTTGCTGCGCATCATCGAAAAAGGCACCGAGGGCGAGGCTGCGCCGGGGCTTGCGCGCGCGTTCGCAGAAAATTCCCGGCGCGCCATCGAATGGCTGGTCGCCGAAGGCGGCAAATACATCATGGTCAATGCGCCCACGGGCAAGAGCATCATGCTCGCGCCGCCGCGGCGTTTTAATCAGGGACTTGATTGGGAGGGGCGCGGGGCGGATTTTTTGCTGCGTACACTGGAGGCCAACCTCAGGAAGCGCGGCAGCTCATTCATGCGTGGCGCCGCCGTGCAGGCGCTTGCCATGACGAACGGCACCTGCGTCGGCGTGGATGCCCTGATTGAAGGCAAGCTGGAGCGCATAGAAGCAAGAGCGGTGATCATTGCCGACGGCGGCTTCAGTTCGAACCGCGACATGGTCCGCAAGTACATCACGCCGAGGGCGGACAGCCTGCTCATTCGCGCATCTCATACCGCCATGGGTGACGGTATGCGCATGGCCGAGGAAGCCGGCGCGAAATTACACGGCTTTGGCGCCTTTTACGGCCACCCCGTGCACCGAGATGCGGTCACCCGGCCGGGCCACCGGATGCTGTGGCCCTTTCCCATGATTGATCCGATAACCCAGGTGGGGCTGGTGGTGACCCCGGATGGAAAGCGAGTGGCCGACGAAGGACGTGGCGGCATCGTGCTCGCGAATCTGCTCGCGCAGACGGAGGATCCGCTGGGGGCGACCCTGATTTTCGACGATGTCGTATGGAACACTGTTGCACGGAAAGGCCCTGCTGCGGGAAATCCGATGATTTTGAAATCCGGTGCGACGCTGCATCAGGCCAGCGACCTCACAACGCTCGCCGCAAATGCCGGCATTTCGGCAAGCGGCCTGCAGGCGACAGTCAACGAACTGAACGGTGCCATCGCCGATGGCACCGCGGAATCTCTCACACCCCGACGAACCATGAAACCAATGGCCGCGATGCCCGTTTCGACACCACCGTTTTATGCCATTCCGATCTGCAGCGGAATAACCGCAACCATGGGCGGCATCGCCATCGATACGGATTGTCGTGCCCTGCGTCCGGAGGGCAGTCACATACCAGGTTTGTTTGCTGCCGGCTCCACTGTCGCCGGGCTTGAAGGCGGCAGCCAGATGGCCTACATGGGCGGCCTTTCAAAAGCTTTCGTACTGGGACTGCTTTCTGCCGAAGGCATTGCGCGCGCCGGCTGACCGCCTATTCAGCCGTTGGGTTCACCCCAAAAAAAACCGGCGCAAGCGCCGGCTTTCCAGTTCCATGGTTGCCAAACCGAAGTCAGGCAACCAGCGTTCCATACTAATTATTTCTTTGCGTCCTTGGGGGCGTCCTTGGGCGCATCTTTCGGGGCGTCCTTGGGCGCGTCTTTCGGTGCATCCTTTGCTGCGTCCTTTGCGGGATCCGCAGGTGCATCAGCAGGCGCTGCAGCGGGTGCGGGAGCCGGAGCCGGAGCGGCCTGAACCGGTGCGGGAACGGGTTTGGGTTCTTCCTTGCCACATGCAGACAAAGCAAATGCCGCAGAAGCGGCGACCACTAGCCATTTATTCATTATTTTCCTCGATTATTTAAGTGCTTAGCCGACTCATACGTACGTCGGATGCGTAATTATATCAGCCGGATAGAAACTCCATGGCGCACTAGTTTCGGGCATCAACAAGTACGAAAAGCACCCTGCAAACGGAATCCGATCGATTCGACCAGGCGTGATTGGTCGCCCGGTGGATCAGGATGTCACCCTCCTTCATCAGGGTTTCGCCACCGTCGACCATGGCGTAGACCTCACCCTTGAGGACCACCGCATAGTCGATAGTGTCGGTTTCGTGAAAACCTGGATGGCCGCTTTCCGGACGGCGGCGCAGTCCCGGCTCTTCATGTACCGACGGTGCGACACGGTCACGTTCGGCCTTGTCCTTCGGTTCCGGCGGCATGTCGATCACCTTGACGATGGTGCCGCCTTTGGGCGGGAGGATGCCTTTGATTTCCGTGCTTCGATCCGGGTCGCCCACGGGCGCCGGCATGCCAAATGTCGCCCACAGATTGTTCACGCGAAATCCGGGGCGGTCGGGTGCAGTGCGGTTGTGCTTAGGCGGCCCGTCCTCGGTGATGACGGATTTGCCCTCCTTGTTGATCTCACAGACGATCCGGCGAACCGGTGGCAGTTCCTTGATCACAATTGTCTCCTCGACGCGTTGACTACTTTGCGTGCTGCCGCTTTTTGAAGCGTTGAACCGTGCGGCATCGGCTGGGGATTGTGCACGGTCTCACGCCGCTTACCGCTTTGCTTCGACCAAAACAAAAGCCACGCGGCAATATTCCCCGGAGCGATTGCTCCAGCCGTGGCTGGTGCCCCGTTGCATCAGGATATCGCCGGTCTTGAGAAGGGTTTCGCCTTTGTCCATGATGGCCCAGATTTCGCCGGACATGACGATCGCGTAATCGATCGTGTCGGTTTCGTGCATGCCCGGATGCGGACCGTCGGGGTAGCGCTTCACGCCGGGTTCGGGGGCGCGCTCGACCTTTTTGACGCGCTCACGCATTTCCCGAAGGTACTTTTCACGCTCCGCAGGATCGGCAGGTTCAGGCGGATAGTCGACAATATGCAGCACCGACCCGTTCTTCGGCGGCATGATGCCGTCCACCGTTCCGCTCTGGTCCGGTTCACGCATGGCGCAGGGAATGGCGCTGGTACCCCATACATTGTACGAACGCATGGCCGGCCGCAGTGGATTCACATGGGCTTCTGAAATCGTGTCGGATTCGAGAATAGATTGCCCGGATGCATCAAATCCGGTGATGACGCGGCGCGGCGCCGGCAGCTGGTTTGCCATGGTCTTGCTCCTTCTGTTTCAGTGAAATGATTGCCGATCGAAAACCGGCTGCAGTGCTTGGGGTCTAAAAGTCCGGATCAGCGTTTGCCGTCGATCAGTACAAAGCAGATGCGACACGGGGCATCGGACCGGTTGGCCCAGGCGTGATTGGTGCCTCGCTGGATGAGGATGTCGCCGGTCTTCATGAGGCGCTCCTCCTTGTCCATGACGGCTACGATCTCACCCGACAGCACGATTGCGTAATCGAGAGTTTCGGTTTCATGCATGCCCGGATGCGGCGAGTTCTCGGGCTTGTGATCCGCATCCTTGTAGAGCTTGGCGAAAGTCGCCCGCATGCCGCGCTCGCGCTCGGCGGGATCTTTCGACTCGGGCGGGAAGTCGATGACGCGCAGAATGGCGCCTCCGTTGCCCGGGGCCACGGTCTTCACAAGTCCGGTCATGTCGCCTTCATTGATTTTCGCCGGCGCGGAAGTGGATATCCAGACTTCGTGCGCGTAGTACCCCGGACGTTCGGGAACCGATCGCACCGATGTCGGGGCTGAATCGTCGGTGAAAAAGGATTTGCCTTGCTCGTCAACGCCGGTGACAAGCCGGCGCACGGGTTTTATTTCATGGGCCACGTTTTGCTCTCAGGGAGGATCAATCGAATCGCACGCGGAGTTCCACATGCGGGATTTGCAATACGCCGGATCATATCCGAACCCGGAATTTTCCGGATTTTCCCCGCGGACTCTGTCCTTGCGGGCATGAACCCATCAGCCCTGCGAAGCACCGGATGAATGACTATACTGCCCGGGCACGATGGCGCAGCAGACTCAGCAAGCAGAGTCCCCCGCCGCCGCCCCGCCCAACCACTCACAGCCGAACGGGAAACCCATGAACGCCAAGAACGACCTGCCGCGCGAACTCGCGCTTGAACTGCCCACACACGAAGGCACACCGACTGAAACCTGGGGCAGCGACGCCATAGCCGCAATGCTCAAGGCGCTGGACATTCCCTACATCACACTCAACCCGGGCGCGAGCTACAAGGGATTTCACGACAGCCTGGTGAATTACCTGGGCAACGCAAACCCCAAGATGATGGTGTGCCTGCACGAAGAAAGCGCGGTCGCCATCGCGCACGGCTTTGCCAAGGCATCGGGGAAAATGATGGCGGTTGCCCTGCACAGCAACGTGGGCCTGCTGCACGCCAGCATGGCCATATTCAATGCATGGTGCGCGCGCGTGCCCATCCTGATGCTCGGCGCCACCGGACCGATGGATGCGGATCAGCGCCGCCCCTGGATCGAATGGATACACACCTGCGCCGACCAGGGCGCGCTGGTGCGCGATTACGTCAAATGGGACAACCAGCCCAGCTCGGTGCCCGCCGCGTATGAAGCGCTGCTGCGAGCCTCGCAGATCGCGCAGACCGCCCCACAAGGCCCCGTCTACATCAACCTGGATGTCGGCTTGCAGGAGCAGAAACTGGGCGCATTGCCTCCCCTGCCCGATGTCAAACGCTACGCGCCGCCGGCCCCCGCCGCACCCTCGGCCGATGCGTTGCGGGAAGCCGCCGCCCTGTTGTCAAACGCGAAACGGCCGCTGATTCTCGCCGGCCGCACGTCGCTTTCCATTGAAGACTGGAATCGCCGCGTCGCCTTTGCCGAAAAACTCAACGCCTATGTGCTCACCGACCCGCGCGTCGGCGCTTCCTTCCCCACCGATCACCGCCTGCATCCGGCCGCGCCGGTGCCGATGCGCCCGAGCGCGGCTGCAATCCAGCTGATCAAGGAGGCCGACGTGATCCTTTCCCTTGATTGGGTGGATCTGGGTGGCCTGTTCAAGCAGGCCACCGGTCAGGCGACCGTTTCCGCAATGGTCATCAATGCATCCTGCGATGTCTACAGCCACCGCGCAACGACCATGGAATACCAGATACTTCCGCCGGCGGATGTGGCGCTGCTGTGCGAACCCGATGTCGCTGTCGCCATGTTGCTGGATCTGGTGAAGGCGCGTCCGGAAGCGGCGCCGGCTCCAAAGGAAGCGCCCATCAAGCGCCCTGAAACCAAAGAGATAGCGATCTATGACATCGCGCAGGCCTTCAACAAGGCCACCGAGGGCTTGGAGGTCTGCCTTGCGCGGCATCCGATCGGATGGAACTCGCGCTACCGCCATTTCCGTCATCCGCTGGATTACCTCGGCGGCGACGGCGGCGGCGGACTGGGCGCGGGGCCGGGAACTACGGCGGGAGCCGCACTCGCACTAAAGGGCACCAGCCGCATTGTTGCGGCCGTGCTGGGCGACGGCGATTTCCTCATGGGCGTCACCGCCATCTGGACTGCGGTCCGCTATGACATGCCCTGCCTCATGATCATTTCCAACAACCGCGGCTACTACAACGACGAAGTACACCAGTCCAACGTGGCCAAGACGCGTGCCCGACCGGTCGAGAACAAGTGGATTGGTCAGCGCATCATCGGCCCGGATGTGGACCTGGCCGCCATGGGACGCGCGCAGGGTGCCATCGGCATCGGGCCCATCATCGACGTCAAGGATCTGCAACCGGCCATCGAGCAGGGCCTGAAGCACGTTCGCGAAGGCAAAGTCTGCGTGATCGACGTGCATGTGGCGCCGGGTTACGAATAATCCGCACGCTGACCTGAGACCGCGCCGCGTGGCGCGGCTTCACCGGGTTTTCGCTGGACCGCAATGATGCTGGACATCACATTTGCTTCTGCAGTGGTCGTTCTGCTGCTGGTCACCGACCCGATCGGCAACATCCCGCTGTTCTCGACGCTGCTCAAATCGGTGAAACCGCAGCGGAGAACCCGCGTGGTCCTGCGGGAATGCCTGATCGCCTACAGCGTACTGCTGTTTTTCGTGTTCTTCGGCGAACGCGCCTTGCAACTGATTGGCATTTCCGACCGCTCACTCAACATCGCGGGCGGCGTGATCCTGTTTGTCATTGCGCTTCGCATGGTTTTCCGCTCGCCGGAAGGCCCCATGGGCCCATTGCCAGAGGGGGAACCCTTCATCGTCCCGCTGGCAATACCTTCGCTGGCCGGACCCACCGCCATCGCCACCGTGGTGCTGCTCGCCTCGCGGGCACCGGAACGGATCACCGAATGGATCATCGCGATCAGCCTGGCCATGGCGCTGAGCGCGCTGGCGCTGGTATTCGCGGAACGCATTGCGCGCGCACTGGGCGAGCGCGCCCTCATGGCGGTGGAACGAATGATGGGACTGGTGCTGACGGCGATTGCGGTGGAGATGTTGCTGCGTGGAATCGAGATTTTCATCCGGCAGCAATAACCGCAAAGATCAAAGTCTCTCGAAAATCGCCGCGATGCCCTGACCGCCACCGATGCACATGGTGACCAGCGCATACTTCTTCTGGATGCGGTGAAGTTCGTAGATCGCCTTGACAGTCAGTATGGCCCCCGTCGCCCCGATCGGATGACCCAGCGCCACCGCACCACCGTTGACATTGACCTTTGCCGGATCAAGCCCCAGGTCGCGAGTCACGGCCATGGCCTGCACCGCGAACGCTTCGTTGGATTCGATCACGTCCATGTCGGCGGGCTTCAAGCCCGAGATCTTGAAAAGGCGCTGCACGGCAGGTATGGGACCAAGGCCCATCAATTGCGGCTCCACTCCCGCGTGGGAATAGGCCACCAGTCGTGCCATGGGTTTTGCACCCAGTTTTTTCGCTTCGCCCGCCTCCATTAGCACCACCGCAGCAGCCGCATCGTTGATGCCCGAGGCATTGCCCGCGGTTACCGTTCCATCCTTCTTGAACACGGTTTTCAGCTTCTGCAAATCTTCGATCGTCAGGTCGCGGCGCACATGTTCATCAGTATCGAAGGCCACCGTTCCCTTTCGCGATTTGATTTCCACGGGAACGATTTGCGACTTGAAATGGCCGGCGGCCAGTGCCGCCGACGCGCGCCGATGGCTCTCCAGCGAATAGGCATCCTGTTCCTCGCGCGTGATGCCGTATTTCGCGGCAATGTTCTCAGCCGTAATGCCCATGTGGCCATGGCCGAACGGGTCGTGAAGAGCGGCTGTCATGGCATCCACCACCTGCGCATCGCCCATGCGCTGTCCCCAGCGCGCCGCCGGCATGATGTAGGCCGCGCGACTCATGCTCTCCGCGCCACCGGCCAGGGCGACGTCGCAATCGCCCAGCAGGATGTGCTGGGCCGCGGACACCACCGCCTGCAGGCCGCTGCCGCAAAGCCGGTTGACCGTGAGGCACGGCGTGCTGACCGGCAGGCCGCCGTCGATCGCCGCAACGCGCGACAGATACATGTCGCGTGCTTCGCCGAACACCACGCTGCCGAATACCACGTGCCCCACCGAGGCTGGATCGACCTTTGCCCGCGCCAGCGAATCCCTGACGCAAATGGCGCCAAGCTGCGTGGGCGGTACGTCCTTCAATGATGCACCGTATGCACCGATCGCGGTACGCACCGCGCTGACAATCACTACTTCGCGATTGGCCATGGGGGTTCTCCTGGTTTGTCGATTGATGCCGGCGATCTAGATCAGCCGGCCCCACAGATCATGCTTGCCGGCGCGGGTAATCTTCAACTGCGCCCAGTCTCCGGGCTTCAACTCTCCGGGTTTCGCAATGATGACTCGCCCGTCGATTTCGGGCGCATCGGCGGCGGACCGGGCGATCGCGCCCTCTTCCGAAATTTCGTCAATCAATACTTTCAGGCTTGCACCGACTTTTGCCTTCAGACGGCGGGCGCTGATCTTTTCCTGCAGCATCATCAGGCGCCCGCGGCGTTCCTCGCGAACTTCCTCAGGCACCGGGTCGGGCAGATCGTTGGCCTTCGCGCCTTCAACCGGTGAGTAGGCGAAGCAACCGACGCGGTCCAGTTCCGCCGCCTCGATGAACTGCATCAGTTCCTCGAATTCGGCGTCGGTCTCGCCGGGAAAGCCCGCGATGAAGGTCGAGCGGACCGTCAGGTCGGGACAAATTTTCCGCCACGCGCGAATGCGCTCAAGATTGTTCTCGGCGCTGGCCGGCCTCTTCATCAGCTTGAGAATCCGCGGGCTTGCGTGCTGAAAGGGAACGTCGAGGTACGGCAGGATGCGGCCTTCGGCCATCAGCGGAATGACCTCGTCCACATGCGGATACGGATAGACATAGTGCAGTCGCACCCAGGCATTGTCATAGCGGGCACACAACTCGCCCAGTGCGACGCAAAGCTCGGTCATGCGCGTTTTCAGCGGTCTTCCATTCCAGAATCCAGTGCGGTATTTCACGTCCACGCCGTAGGCGCTGGTGTCCTGTGATATCACCAGCAATTCCTTGACACCGGCCTTCAGCAGGGACTCCGCCTCTCCCATCACCTCCCCAATCGGACGGGACACAAGGTCGCCACGCATGGAGGGAATGATGCAGAAGGTGCAGCGGTGATTGCAGCCTTCGGAAATTTTCAGATAGGCGTAGTGGCGCGGCGTGAGCTTGATGCCTTGCGGGGGCACGAGGCTCAGGAAGGGATTGGCGGAGTCTTCCAGCGGCTGCGGCAGATGGCGATGCACGGCCGTCATCACCTCATCGAGGGCATGCGGACCGGTTACCGCGAGCACTTTCGGGTGCGCCGCCCGGACCACATCCCCTTTGGCGCCCAGGCAACCGGTGACGATGACCCTGCCGTTTTCGGCCAGCGCCTCACCAATGGCATCGAGGGACTCCTCGACCGCGCTGTCGATGAATCCGCAGGTGTTGACGATCACAAGCTCGGCATCGCGGTAATTACCCGCCGTCAGATAGCCCTCGGTACGCAACTGCGTGAGGATGCGCTCGGAATCAACCAGGGCCTTGGGGCAACCCAGCGACACGAATCCAACCGTGGGTGGCTTTCTTGGGGATGCAGATTTTGCCCGGGTCTTTGCGGGAGCAGCGGTTTTCAGGATTTCCTCTCGCCTTCGGGCGATTTGCCTGCCGCCTCATTCGCCGACGATGTTCCCTCTTCGCCCGTGGCCTGATATCCGGGGAATCCGAATCCGGTGAACATGTTGCGCGTCTGGTTCTGCACCTTTTCCTGCATCTGCAGGAACATGCTGCGGCTCTGGTCCATATACGAAGAAACCAGGCTTTGCATCGCAGGTCCCTGAAATGCCATGAACTGGTTCCACAAATCCTGGCTGGCCTTGTTGCCGCCATAGAGCGACTGCGACTGCTCCTGCATTTTCTTCTGCAGTTCGCTGAAGAGCTGAATGTTTCGCTCCAGATAGGATCCCATCATGCCCTGCATCGCATTGCCGTAGAAACGGATGAATTGCGTCAGCACGTCGGAGGTAAACATCGGGCTGCCGCTGGATTCCTCTTCAAGGATGATCTGCAGCAGAATGGACCTCGTGAGGTTTTCACCGGTCTTGGCGTCGACAACCTGGAAATTCTCGTTCTTGAGGACCAGTTCTTTCACATCCGCAAGCGTGATGTAGGCGCTCGTCTGGGTGTCATAGAGCCTGCGATTGGGATACTTCTTGATGAGACGCACCGGATCAGCCATTTGGATTCCCTGCTGTGACATGGGTTAGTGCGCGCGGTTGCTTTTTTTGTCTGTTGTTGCGTCGCAGTGAACAACAGAGTCATTGTGGCCCCATCGGTTAGGCACTGTCATGCTGCATTGCAACAGCAGCGCCCGCCACCAAGGTCACCGGTCTGGATTGCCCCTATTGCATGTGCTGGCCACCGTTGATGGCGATATTGGCACCATTCACGAAAGCAGCCTCTTCGGAGCACAGGTAAATGATCAGGCCCGCCACCTCTTCAGGTTGGCCGAGCCGACCCACCGGAATCTGCGGAATGATCTTGGTATCGAGAATTTCCTTTGGGATCGCCGTCACCATCTTGGTGCCGATATAGCCCGGCGATATGGTGTTGACCGTGACGCATTTGCGCGCGACTTCCAGCGCCAAGGACTTGGTGAAACCGTGCATGCCTGCTTTTGCAGCCGCGTAATTCGTCTGCCCGAAGGCACCCTTGGAGCCGTTCACCGAGGACACGTTGATAATGCGCCCCCAATTGCGTTCCACCATGGAATCGCACACCTGTTTGGACATGTTGAACACCGAATCCAGATTGGTGTGCATCACCGCATCCCAGTCGGATTTGGTCATTTTCTTGAACGTCACGTCACGGGTGATGCCGGCGTTGTTCACCAGTATGTCGACCAGACCGACCTCCCGGGACACCTTTTCCACGCAGGCCTTGCAGGAATCGAAATCACCGACATCGCAGGGATAGGCGCTGAACTCGTACCCCCGGCTTTTCATTTGCGCGAGCCACTCATTGGAGGTCTTGTTGGAAGGCGAATAGGTGACCACCACTTTGTAGCCGGCATCCGCCATCTTGGTGCTTATGGTCTCGCCCAGTCCGCCCATCCCGCCGGTAATCAATGCCACTCGCTTTGCCATACTCCCCCCGAATGTTGCATGACCATAAAAAGACTCGCCAACCCGATTTCCGATGTGGCCCGTCTGACAAATTTCCGAAATACCCTGTCCGCCGGAAATTGTATACCCGGCCGGTCGGTGCTCCGGGCCGACCTACATCATGTGCAGGCCACCATTGATCGACATGTTGGCGCCGGTTATGTAGGCTGCGTCGTCAGAGATCAGGTAGGCGATCAGGCCGGCAATTTCCTCGGGTCGAGCCATGCGTCCCATGGGAATCTGCTCGATGATGGATTGCAGGATTTCGGGCTTGATTGCGCGGGTCATGTCGGTCTCGACATAGCCGGGGGAAATGGTGTTGACAGTGACTCCCTTGCGAACCACTTCCTGGGCCAGTGCCTTGGTGAAACCGTGCATGCCTGCCTTGGCGGCCGAATAATTGGTTTGCCCGAACTGGCCCTTGATGGCGTTCACCGAGGAAATGTTGATCACCCGGCCCCAGCCCCGCGTTGACATGCCTTCGATCACCTGACGCGTGACGTTAAACACGCTGTTCATGTTTGTGTTGATGACGGCATACCAGTCTTCTGGCGTCATTTTCTTGAGAAAACCGTCGCGGGTGATGCCGGCATTATTGACCAGGATATCGATCTCGCCCACTTCCTCGCGGATGGTGCCAACCATGCGAACACAGGCTTGGTAATCATCGACCATCCCTTCGGCCGCGTGCGCCATCACACCCTGTTCCTTCATCTGCGCCAGCCACTCGTCTTTTTTGGCATAGCCGGGAAGGCAGCCCGCAACAATCCGGATACCGCTTTTCCCCAACCGCGAACAGATCGCACTGCCGATGCCACCCATTCCGCCGGTTACCAGGGCGGTGAGTTGGCGCGCATTCTTGTTGGATAAAGGGGATTGCCCTTCGCGAGCCTGGATGTCTTTTCCCACTGCCATGTCCATATGCCTGTCTCTCTGTGAATTTTTATTATAAATACATAAAAATCAAATACTTACTATCTTTCAACCGCAAGTGCCACGCCCATGCCGCCACCGATGCACAGCGAGGCAAGGCCTTTCTTCGCGTCGCGGCGAATCATCTCGTGCAACAGGGTCACCAGCACGCGGCAGCCCGACGCGCCGATGGGGTGCCCCAGGGCAATGGCGCCACCGTTCACATTGATGCGGCTCGTATCCCAACCCATCTGCTTGTTGACAGCCAGGGCCTGCGCCGCGAACGCCTCGTTGATTTCCATCAGGTCCAGGTCGCTCGCCTTCCATCCGGCCTTTGACAGGCAAAGCTGGGATGCCGGCACAGGCCCCATGCCCATGATCTTGGGGTCCACGCCCGCAGTGGCGTAAGCCTTGATCCTTGCCAGCGGCTTTAAACCCAGTTCCTGCGCTTTTTTGGCGGACATCATCACCACGGCGGCGGCGCCATCATTGATACCCGACGCATTTCCCGCGGTCACGGTGCCGGCCTTGTCGAAGGCAGGCCGCAGGGCGGCAAGCGATTCCACGGTGGTGCCGTGCTTGGGGTATTCATCCGTGTCGAATTTCAGCGGATCGCCCTTTCGCTGGGGGATATCGATGCCGAGGATCTCGTCCTTGAACCGACCCGCCTTCTGTGCGGCTTCGGCCTTTTGCTGGGAAGCTGCGGCAAATTCGTCCTGTTCCTGGCGGGAAATATTGAACTCTTTCGCGACGTTTTCCGCCGTGATACCCATGTGGTAGTTGTTGAAGATGTCCCACAGACCGTCGTTGATCATCGAATCAATGAGTTTCGCATCGCCCATGCGAAAGCCGTCGCGCGAACCCAGCATGACATGGGGCGAAAGACTCATGCTTTCCTGTCCGCCGGCAACGACAATCTCCGAGTCGCCCGCCTTGATGGCCTGGGCTGCCAGGTGTGTTGCGCGCAGCCCGGATCCGCAAACCATGTTGATGGTCATCGCCGGCACCTTGTCCGACACCCCGGCGCGCAACGACGCCTGCCGGGCACCATTCATGCCGATGCCCGCGGTGAGCACCTGGCCCATGAATACTTCAGAAACCTGGTCAGGCGCCATGCCGGCCCGCGCGAGCACACCCTTGATGACATGGGCGCCCAGATCGGCACCGGAAATTTTCGCAAGGGTACCGCTGAATTTGCCGATCGCGGTGCGACCGGCGGCAACGATTACAACATCCGTCATGAGGGTCTCCTAAATTTCTGCAGGCCAGCCTCGCTTATGCGATGTTCTGTTTTACGTAACGGCCGGGTGCAGGTTCTATGGGTGGGTAGGATTTGTTGCCTAACGCTTTTTTCGCCTTGATTTTCGCACCGCCAAACTTGGGGAGCCATTGCGCCCAGTCTATCCACCAAGTTCCGGGAATCTCTGTCGCGGTCTGAAGCCAGCTTTCCGGATCCTTCACGGGTTTTCCAGCGACTTTCCTGTCGCTTACCCAATGGCTGCGGCGGTTCTTGGAGGCCGGGTTGATAACCCCGGCAATATGCCCGCTTGCACCCAGTACAAAACGGCTCTGCCCGCCCAGAAGATCGCGCGAGAGGTAGGCCGTTTTCCAGGGAACGATATGGTCTTCTCGCGTCGCCAGAACGTACGCAGGCACCTTGATGGAGCCCAGATCGACCTTCTGACCCAGCATCGAAAGCTTGCCGGGAACGCGGAGATTGTTCTCGAGGTAGGTATTGCGCAGGTAATAGCAATACATCGGTCCGGGCAGATTGGCCGAGTCACCGTTCCAGTACAGCAGGTCGAAGGCGTCCGGCTGCTTGCCCTTCAGATAATTGTTGACGACATAGGACCAGACCATGTCGTTGGCTCGCAGAGATGAAAATGCGACGGACAGGTCTTTGCCTGGAAGCACGCCACCGGAACCGATCGATGCCTCGCGGGCAGCGACATTCTGCTCGTCGATGAATATGCCCAGTTCGCCGGGATCTGAAAAATCCAGCATAGTGGCAAGCAGCGTGAGGCTCGAAATCCTGTCGTCGCCTTCGGCTGCGAGTACCGCAAGCGCCGAGGCGAGAATGGTGCCTCCAACACAGAATCCCAGCACATTGACTTTGTCCGAGCGCGAAATATCAGCCGCAGCATCGATGGCATCCATCACCCCCAGGCGAAGATAATCATCCCAAGTCATCTGCCCCTGTTCGCCGGTGATATTGCGCCAGGAAATCATAAATACCGTATGCCCCTGATCGACGGCAAAGCGGACCAATGACGACTCGGGCGTCATGTCCATGATGTAGTACTTGTTGATGCTGGGCGGCACCATCACCAGCGGCCGTTTGTACACCTCGGCAGTAGTCGGCGCGTACTGGATCAGTTGTATCAGTTCGTTCTCGAATACAACCTTGCCTTCGGTGATGGCCAGATTGCGGCCCACCTCGAACTCCGATTCCCGCGTGGTGGAGACCCGGCCCTTCGATATGTCCTCGATAAGGTTATGAATTCCCTGGGTAAAACTCTCGCCATTGGATTCGAGTGCCAGTTTCAGCACCTCGGGGTTGGTCGCCGCGAAATTCGCAGGGCTCATGGCGTCGATGAATTGGCGTGTTGCGAATTCAAGGCGATCCTTGCTCTTGCCATCGAAGGGCAACGAATGCGTCATCTCGGTCAGGTAGGTCGCATTCAGCAGGTAGGACTTGCGGATGTAATCAAAATAAGGGCTTGCGGCCCACTCCGATCCTGAAAACCGTCTATCGCCCTTGCTCGGTTGCGCCTGCGCAGGCACCCCCTGTTCACCACCTCCGGCAAGGAATGACTGCCACAGAGCTAGGTGCTTCTGGTAATAGTCGGATTGAAGTGCTGCGAGCTTGGCGTCTGGGCCATGGCCCTGCTGGGAAGCCTCAGGCACGACACCGGCACCGGCCGACTGTGCCGCCCAGGCATTGAGAAACTGTTGAAACGCTGCCTGCCCGGCCTTGACCAGAACATCAAAACCCGCGGGGCTGCTATCGGACATGGTGGTTCCGGAGATTAGGGTTAATCAATATGGCCTCAGGCATCATTACCGAGATAATTATTGCGCTGCACAATAACAGTGTCAAGCGCCTATTGCGCGGTTTGAGGCCTGAAACGCTCTACCAGAGCTCGCAATCGTCCCAATATGACAGGAATCTGTCCTATTCCCATCAAGTTTCGGTTCGGATTAAGGATTTGCGGCTTACCTGGGTCGGGTTATTGTCGAACCCAGCCGGGATGAACTTTCCCTAGTTTTCCGCCAGACCCTGGGACAGGTTCAGCGAAAGTGAATCGACTCCCGAATGCAGTCCAGCAACCAGCGGCGCGACGGCCTCGGCAGTGCGGAGCACCCCCTGCGCACTGTTGCCCTGCGTCCCGGCCAATTCAACTGCCCAGAGAAATCCCAGAATGGTGACCGCCATGCATCCGCCGGCAGCAAAGGCCATAAGCGGGCGCATGATGCTGCGGCGCAGTCGTGCGGCCAGAGATTTCGTCCGCTCGCCGGCCCGAAGGCCGGATTCAATGTTCAAGTCCGCAATCTGACGTTCGCGCTTTGCGAGTTCCCGTTCCGCGGCAAGGCGCTGCTTTTCGGAAAGCGCAGCTTCGCGCTCTGCTTCTATTCTTTCGGACAGCGCATCGACCGCATCAGATGCCGTCCGCGCGCGCCCATTCGCGGCCTCGATCAGGTTTTGCTGTTCTTCCGCCAGTCTGGCCGTCAATTCCAGGTGTTGTTCATCAGCACGGATCCGTTCGCCGTTCAGTGCGACCAGTTGTTCCTCCGATTCCTTGCATTTCAGCGCAATCTGCATCGCCTCAGCGTGCGCGGACCTGCGCTGCACCCCGGCCTCGCGCATGGCGCGTTCCGCCGCGATCCGTTCCCGCGCCGCAGCCACTGCCTCGCTTTCAGCCCTGGCGCGCTGTTCCGCCGCAGCCTGCACCGCGACATACGCGGCGATCCGGATCTTCTCCTCGGCCGCCTGCTTGGCCATAGCGGCCGTCGCGTCCCTTTGTGATTCCGCCAATTGCCGCGCACGCTCGGCTTCGGTGCTCTCGACATGCACGCGGATCTTGGCCTGGGCGATCAATCGGACATCGGCTTCCAGGCGCGTCTGGGCCGCCTTTGCCGCCTTCAGTTCCTCGCGCTCGCGCTCAGCCGCAACAAGCCCCTCCCGGCGCGCCACCAACGAGCGTTTTCGGGTGGCCATCAGGCATTGGGCATCGGCGGCCGCGGCTTCGACCAGCAAGGCATGCGAGCGGCGTTCTGCAGCTTCACGCATCTTTGCAAGGCGTTCGGCGCGCCTTTCTTCCTCGCTGCGTGCGTGCACTGCCGCCTCGGCTGCGCGTTCCGCCAGCAATTTTGCTTCGGCCTGCTGCATCGCGACGGTTTCCGCGTCGCGGCGCGCCATTGCCGCTGCCGCCAGTTCAGCGTCCTTCGCTTCGCGCTTGCGCGCCGCGAGCGCCTGTTCCCGGGACACTTCCTCAAGCGCCCTGGCTTGGATCGCGGCATTTTCTTCGGCGAGCCGGTTCTCCCTGGCCGCTGCGCCCGCCTGTTCCTGGGCAATGCGGGTTTGCTCGGCTGCGCGACTGGCTTCCTCATCCCTGGCCATCCGGATTTCGGTTTCGCGCAATGCGGCCGCCTCCCGGGAGCGTCGCTCTTCGGCCGCCGCCAGTGCCGCCTGCTCCAGTTGCACGCGCAAAGCCGCTTCGCGCTCGGCCTGCTCTTCCTTTTCCGCTCTCTGATGGATGGCTTCGGACTGTGCCGCCTTGGTTACGGTGATGGCCCGGGCGGCCGCAGCAAGTCGCTCTTCGGCGACACTTTGCGCCTGGGCCTGCTCCGCGGCTTCTTGTTCCGCCGTCAGGCGCGCCGACACCGACTGGCGGGCGAGTTCATCCATCTCGCGGCGCCGCTCACACTCCCGCAGCAATTCGTTTTCCACATCCTTGCGCCTTTCTGCCGCCTCGTGCGCGGCAATTTCGGCGTCGGCCCGGATACGCGCCAGTCGCGCCGAATCTGCCTCGGTGCGAATGCGTTGCTCGGCAAGCTCCAGAGCATGGCGCTCGGCCGCGTAGCGGGCATCGATCTGCTGCTGCAGGGATTGTTCGGCCTCCAGGCGCTGCTCCGAAGTTGCTGCTGCGCGCTCCTCGTCGGTAATGCGTTCCAGCGCCGCGCGCTCCAGTTCCCCCTCAAGGTCGATGCGCCGGCGCAGCGCCGCATGCGCTTTTTGCTCCAGATTCACGCGCGCCTTGGCGCGCTCTTCCGCGGTGGTTTCCTCGCGTGCGGCGGTTTCCACGACCTCGGCCAGCTCACGATCGGCACGCGCCCGGTTTTCGGCTGCCTGGCGCAACTGCTGTTCCCGGCGCAGCAGTGTTTCCGCTTCTTCGCGGGCTCGGGTTTCGGACGCCAATCGCTCCAGACCTTCCAGCACCGCGGCTTCTTCCAAGCGTGCGCGCAGGCGCGTCGTTTCGATGGTCTTTCGGGTGGTCTCCGCGCGCGATTCGCTTTTTTCGCGTGCGGTTGCCAGTTCGTGTTCACGCTCCTCAACCAGCGCCAGCATTTCAATGCGCAGTCGCTCCTGCTCTTCGGCCAGGGCCCGGCTGCGGCCGGTTGCCTGCGCTTCATCGCGGACCTTGGCCTGCGCGGCGCAGCGTGCGTCCTGCTCAGCCTGAAGGCGCGCAACGGCGAGCTTGGCGGCTTCCGCCTCGGCCTCAGCGCGCAGCCTGGCCTCGTTGAAGCGTTCGGCCTCGGCATTGCCGCGGGCCTGGGCATCGGTCAGCGCGCTCTGCTCCATGGCCAGACGTTCGCACGCCAGAGCTTCGGTCCGCGTTTCAGCCGCCATGCGCTGCTCCGCCATGCGCAGGGCCTCCTGCTCGGTCCGCGCCCGGGTCTCCGCAACGGCGCGTGCGCGCGTCTCCACCACGGTGCGCGCCTCCAGCGTCACCGAGGCCCGACTCTCCGCCTCCATCCGGGCCATGGCGTCCTTGATCGCGGCCAATGTGGGCGGCTTGCCATCCCCAGAGGTGTGGTCTGCGTCATAGGCGAGGGAAACTGGAAGTGCACTCATGCGAATCTCCTTGATGGAGTGGGCTCATTCGCATTATTCCGGTGGCATCGAGAAACTTGAGGACGATCAGAAGGCAAATATCCCGCCTTTTCGCAATCATCCGGGGCCGGCCCCTCCCGTTTCATGTCGCGATTTTAGAATCCATCCCCATTCAAAAAATTCCGTCAGCATGCCGGCCGCGTCAAAAACGATTTGCCGCAGGGACAAGGCTATCGCTCGAATGGCGGGCCGTTGACGACAATGCGATGCATCACCCGCTCACCGGCGTCGTAGTCATTCACCGCGAAATGCCAGGTCTGGTAGTTGTCCCAGAAGGCGATCGAACCTTTTTCCCATCGAAAGCGGCAGGTCCATTCCGGATTTTCCGCGTGCCGGAAAAGATATTGCAAAAGCGGCCGGCTTTCGGCCTCGGTCCAGCCCTCGAAGTGCGTGGTGTAGCTGGGGCTGACGTAAAGAATCTTCCTGCCGGTTTCAGGATGGCGAATCACCACCGGGTGTGTCACCGCAGGATCCGGGGCTTTGCCGCTTTGCATGCGTGCCTGCACTGCCGCATTCCAGTGAACCCCGCGCAGCGTCTCCAGGGTTTTCTTCAACCCAACGGACAGTCGTTCATAGGCTTCGGACATGGACAGGAACAGCGTATCGCCGCCGTGCTCGGGAATCTCGCGACATAACAGCATGGTTCCCCAACTGGGGGCCGCGCGAAATACCTGGTCGGTATGCCAGCCACCGCCGATGTTCTTTTCCTGGCCTTCGTCCTTGCGCACCTCGGCAATCACCTCGGAGCCCGCAAGTTCCGGAATGAAATTGCTCTTGGGCCGAAGCGCTTCGCCGAATTGCCGGGCGAAGGCTTCGTATTGGGGTGAATTCAGGTTCTGGTCACGAAAGAAAATCACGCCATGCTCAACCAGCGCCTGTCGCACCCTGCGCGCGTTTTCAGGCGACAGCGGCTGTGAAATGTCCACGTTCTGGATTTCCGCGCCAACATGGGTGGTGATGCGCCGGACGCGCACATCAGGCTGGTCCGGAGATTGACTGCGCATGGCCTTGGCTGTCTGCATGTTCATTGTCCCGATGATTTTTCGAAGGTTTCCCGAAAGCGCGTTCGCTCGACCAGAACGCCGTAACGCCGGTAATCCGCGCGAACGAGTTCTGCGAACACCTCCGGCGTCACGATTTCCGGCGTAAATCCCAGATTGGTGAGGGCCGCCTGCCCCTGCTCGGATCGCGCGGCATCCGCCATGGCGAGATTCATCTGCCGCACCGCCTCGGGCGACGTGCCCGCCGGCGCGAACACGCCCAGCCAGTCCTGAAAAAGAATGTCCTTGTAATCCATGTCCTGGAAAGTCTGAATATCGGGAAGGTAGCGGGACGGTTTGGCAGACGCGACCGCCAGCACGCGAATCTGGCCGGCCTTGTGCATGGGAATCGCGCTGGCGATGGGAAGCACCACGGCCGGGATATGACCTCCCAGCAGATCCTGCATGGCGGGCGCATCGCCTTTGTAAGAAACATTCTCCAGCCTGACTTTGGATGTCAGCGCCAGAATCGATCCCAGCAGGTGCTGGCTGGAACCCGTCTGCGCGGCGTACAACGCCTGCTTGGGATTGTCGCGGCACCACTGCAGATAAGCCTCCATGGTCCGGATGTTCGCGGGTACCGCCGGACCCACGGCGTAGGTCATGGTCGAGCGCGCGGCAATGCCCACCGGCATGAAATCCTTCAGCGTGTCATACGGCAGGTTGCGCACCACGTGCGGGGATATGGTCAGTGGATAGGCGGGCGACAGGAAGGTGATGCTCCCGTCCTTCTGCGGACTGTTTTTCACATACTCATAAGCGAGAATGCCGCCGGCACCGGGCCGGTTCTCGACGATCACCGTATTGGCGAAGCGCTGCTTAAGGGCATCGGCATACATGCGCGCGAGTTTGTCGGTGGCCCCGCCGGCGGGCGATCCGACAATGATGGTTGCCTGGCGCAGACGTTCCTGCGCGGAAAGGCTTAGGGGCGACAACAGCGCCGCCGCCAGCGCGATGACCTTGAATACGGGCATTGGATTCATCCGGCATGTACCTCATAACGACGCGTGATCATTGCAACTCGATTCTTGCAGCGGCGATGGCCCGCTTCCACACTTCCAGCTCCGAACGCGCGAACTGTGCAAACTGCTCCGGGCTGAGCGGTGACGGCACGCTCCCCGCTGTCGCGAATTTCTCCAGTGTCGCCGGATTCCTGAGGCTTGCATCAAGCGCCGCACTCAATCGCTGAACAATTGATTGCGGCATGTTCGCAGGGCCATACACGCCACTCCAGACATTGATGGTGAAACCCTTGAATCCGGCCTCCTCCATGGTGGGCACCTCGGGGAACGTCGTCAACCGGGATAATCCTGTCACCGCAAGTACCCGCAACTTCCCGGCATTGATGTGGGGCGTCGCCGAATTCTGGTCCGGGAACATCACCTGTGTTCTCCCCGCTATAAGATCAGTGAGCGCGGTCGGGTTGCTGTTGTAGGGTACGCCAACGATGTCCACCTGAGCCATGGCCTTCAGCCATTCTGCGGACACGAGCGACCCGGCATTCGACGTCGCATAGGAGAGCTTGCCCGGTTGCGCTTTCGCAAGCAGAACCAGATCCTGCACGCTCGCAGCCTTTACCGAGGGATGCACCACCAGCACATGCTGGCTGAGGGAAATTCTGCCGACGGGCGTGAAGTCCCGGATCGGGTCATAGGGCAACTTCTTGTACAAACTGGGATTCGCCGCCTGCGTCGATACCGTGGTGAAGAACAAGGTATAGCCGTCGGGTGCGGCGCGCGCCACGGTTTCCGCGGCAAGCATGCCGTTGGCACCGGGACGGTTGTCCACCACCAGCGTCGTGCCGAGGCGCTGCTGCATGTCATTGGCGACAAGGCGCGCGGTAATGTCGGACCCCGCTCCCGCGGCAAACGGAATGATCACGCGTATGGGCTTCTCGGGATAGCTTTGCGCGAGCACCGGAGATACCGAAAGAACCACCGACCACGCACCGAGAAAATACAATAAGTTATTGTTTTTCATCAGATTTTATGAAATCAATCCTTGGCGGGGTGAGCCCGGACCACCTCTTCGTTGATGTCCGCCCCCCAACCCGGACCTACAGGTATGTGGAACTCGCCATTTTCGATTTTGTAGGGCTTGGTGAGCAACTGGGATCGCCACGGCACTTCGTCAACATCCACTTCCATGATGCGGAAATTCGGGATGGCGCAACAGAAGTGTGAACTGATGAGCGTCGACAAAGGGCCGCTGGAACAATGCGAGGCCACGTTCACCTCGTAGGAATCGGCCATCGAGGCCATGCGCATCGCCTCCACCATGCCGTTCCACTGGACGTCAATGATGGCGACATCCACGGCATGATTGTCCAGATAAGGTCTCAGGCTGCGCCGGCCGAAGATGGCCTCCAGCGATGCAATCGGCGTGGAGGTCGACTCGCGCACGCCGGCCAGCGCACGCGGTTCATACAGATCCATCTCCAGCCAGATGAGGTTGAAGGGCTCGGCCGCCCGGGCAAGCCGCCGCAACCCCTCGGGCTTGTAGTTGAAGTTGAGGTCCACCATCATGCGCACGCCCGGTCCGGCCCCGTCCCGGAATGCCGAGAGTTGCGCAACAAACGCATCGGTGATTTCATCGGAGATGTTCAGCTCCGGCGCTCCGGCGCCTCGCCCGAATCCCGGGCTGTAGGGACGCGCGCCCTTGGCATCGAAAATCACGAGGTTGGTCTTCAGGGCCTTGAAGCCGCGCTCGCGCACTTCACGGCCAACCTGCCGGATGTCATCCAGCGTGCGCACCGCCTGGCTCGGGATCACCTTGCCGTCGAACAGGTTGGCGTAGCGCGCACGGAAAAATCCGCAATGCGACCAGTACACCGGCAGGCGGTCGCGAATCGCACCGCCCAGCAATTCGTAGACCGGCACCCCAAGTGACTTGGCCTTGATGTCCAGGCACGCATTGATGACGGCAGCCATGGCATGTGATTGCAGGCCGCCCGTGGTCGAGCGAGTCTGCGCATACAGCACGGCGTCGATGCGCGCGATATTGCGGGGATCCTCGCCGATCAGCCCTTCGCCCAGGCTGTGAATCAGGCCGGTCAGTCCCTTGCGGCCGCGGGCTTCGTTGAATTCCGCCCAGCCGATGACGCCCTCGTCGGTGGTGACTTTCAAAAACGAAAAGTTTTCCCAGCCGCCATAGGTGGAAAAGTCCTCGAACCTGACGATTTTCATGCCGCGTTGACCTGGTTCTTCAGCGACTTGCCGGCACGATACAACTCGAAATTCTCGGAAACCACATTGAGAATGCGGCCGCGGCTTCGCTTGCTGCCGCCCCCCGCGATGTGCGGCGTGATCAGAAGATTGGGGCACTTCCACATCGCATGTCCTTCGGGAAGGGGTTCAGGCTCCGTGACATCAAGCCCCGCGGCCGCGATGATCCCCTTCTCCAACGCATTCTGCAGCGCGGCCGGATCGACCAGCCCACCGCGCGACACATTCACCAGGATGGCCTCCTTTTTGCACACCGCCAGTTCCGTCGCGCCGATCATGTGATGGTTGTCGGCATTCTGCGGCGCTGTCACAACGATGACATCGGCACGCGCGAGCACCTCGTGCAGCTTGTCCAGCTTGTGCATTTCATCGGCCAACGCATCAGCCTTGCCAGAACGCGTGACACCGATCACCTGCATGTCAAAAGCCCGCGCGCGTTTGGCGACTTCCTTTCCGATATTGCCGAAGCCGATCAGCACCAGGGTTCGACCTTCAAGCGCGCTGGTGGTGGTGGAAAAACTTCGATCCCATTCGCCCCGAGTCTTTGCCAACACCGATTCGGGCACGCGACGCAAAAGGCCCAGCATCAGCGCAAAGGCATGCTCGGCCACAGCCGGCGACACCGCCCCACCCTGGGTCGTGAGCGGAATATGTTTCGGAAAACCGTGACGAACCAGGCCCTCATACCCCGCCGACAGGCATTGCACCCAGCGCACTTTGCAGTCCTTCGCATGCATCACATCGGCGAGGCGTTTGGAATCATCTCCGCGCACATCCGCCGTGACGAACACTTCCGCGCCAGGCAGTTCACGCAGGATTTCATCCATGTCCTCACTGACGAACAGATCAACATCGCTGATCGATTGGAGACGCTTGGTTACATCCTCTTTGGCGAGGCGACCCAGAAATACCACTCGTGTCATTGAAGCTCCTTGTTTTTAATGCTTTCGTTATTCTTCAAACCGGCTTTTTTCTCGGCGTAGCTGCGTTTGTAAGCCGCGGCGCGCTCGTGCACCGCCGGGTCGACGGGGCGGCCCTCCGGCACATCCATCCACAGCCGCAGCAACAGGCGCTTTTGCGTGGCCGAGTTTTTGAATTCGGTGCGTGAGTGCAGACAAATGAAGTTGTGCCACAGCATGATCTCGCCCGGCTCCAGCATGAAACGCAGGGCGAAGTCCTCACGATCTGCAGTTTCATCAAAATAATCAAGCCCTTCCGATAAACCATCGGGCAGCGGCACCTTCATCTACTCGGCCGCAGCGCGCATGAAACTGGAGGCGTAGTTGCAGCTGACCTTGCCATCGACGTTGCAGAACACCGGAATCATGCCGTCGGTAATGGGCTTCGCGCTGAAACGGACTTCGGGAATGGCGTAGTGAAAACCGCGATACAGGGGCTCCAAAAGATCCGGACGGGTGCGCAGGATCTCGTTATGAATCGCCAGCGTGCTCACCATGCCGCTGTAGCCGCCGGAAGCCGCCTTTTGTATGCACATCAGTCCAACCATCTCGTAGGAATCGGTGTGCATGTTCAA
>CAIUKQ010000191.1 GCA_903899705.1 uncultured beta proteobacterium | reverse complement strand
GGCATCCATTCGCCGAACAACAACAGCAGAGGTCAACATGAGTCTTCCGGATCATTCCATCACCAACGACGCGGGCAAGGTGACGATTTTTCTCCAGCACGGCATTTACGGTGCCAAGGAATACTGGCGTTTCCAGATCAAGCGGCTGGCGGACCTCGGTTATCGAGTCGTTGCGCTGGACGCTCCGGGATACGGCCTGTCAAAGCTTCCCGACAACCTGAGCTTTGATCTCATCGCCGAGGCCAGTGCGAGCCTCGTGCGCGCAAGGGCGGGCGAGAAGAATGTCTATTTCGGCCACAGCATGGGCGGGCAGATCACGCCGCGCATCCTGGGCAAGGTGCCCGGCAAGATCCATGCGGCCGTGATCTGCGCCACCATCGGGTACTTTGGCAACCGGACCAAGGAGGAGCAGGAGGAGTTTGTCGCCAAACGCACCGCGCCGCCGCCTGCCGGAACCGATCCGCAGACCGCGCAGCTCATGGTGGTGAAATCCATGATGGGACCCCATGCTTCAGGCCCCGAGGTGGATCTTGTTCGAGAGGTTGCCGCGGCAACCCCGGTGAAGACCGTTCAGGCGGCCGTCAAAGCGGTGCAGGCCTATCCCGAATCCGAAGCCATTGCGAACATCAAGGCCATCTCCGTGCCAACGCTGCTGGTGGCCGGCGAACTCGATCAGACCGGACACGCGCCGGGGATGAAGCGCGTCGCGGACATGATCAAGGGCGCGGAATTCGGCGTGGTATCGGGCTCGGGGCATTATCCCTGGGCCGAAAACCCCGCGGAATTCAATACATTGTTCTTTTCGTTTCTCAATCGGCACGCGCCCGCCCAATAAATTAATGGGCCGGCACCGATACAAGGTGTCACCGGCCACGAATCGGCTCGTGTACCATTTCGGAACGTGACAGAGGCCGCAGGCGTTCCCGCGCAACGGGGCTGTGACGAATCATTCAACAGGAGATGTGATGAAAACCAAACTGACTATCGCGGCCCTGGCCGCAGGACTGGTGATTTCCGGAAGTTCCTTTGCAACAGGTCTCGCAACCTGCGATTCAGGGCCGCGCAACACCTGGCAGCCTCAGGAGAAGCTGGAGAAGATGCTGGTGGAAAAAGGCTGGCGTATCAACCGGGTGAAGGAAGACGGCGGCTGCTACGAGGTCTATGCCGTCAATGAGAAAGGGCAGCGTGTGGAAGCCTATTTCCACCCGACGACTCTGGATTCCGTGCCCACACAGCCGCGCAGGTAAGCCCGGGCATGGCGGGCCCGCTGATCAGGATTTGGGATCCGCTGGTCCGGATTTGCCATTGGTCGCTGGTGACCACTGTCACGCTGGCATGGTTGACGCGGGAAGGTTGGGGGCTGTGGCACGAGTGGCTGGGCTATGCGGCGCTGGCCGTGGTTGCGGTGCGCATTCCCTGGGGGTTCCTTGGTCCGGCCTACGCGCGTTTCACGAGCTTCGTGAGCCCACCCGGGGACACGTTGGACTACGCGAAACGGCTCATTGCCGGTAACGAGGAGCGTCATCTAGGCCACAATCCCCTGGGTGGCTGGATGATCGTGGCCGTACTGACCAATGTGGTGCTGGTGGGATTGAGCGGCTGGCTTTTCACCACCGACCGTTACTGGGGCGTCGAGTGGGTTGAAGAACTCCACGAAGCGCTCGCCAATTCCCTGCTGGCATTGATTGCCGTGCATCTTGCCGGCGTGATCTTCACCTCTGTTCGCCAAAGGGAAAATCTCGCCGCGGCAATGGTGCACGGGCGCAAGCGCCCGCTGGATTGACATCCTTGGGGGAGTTCGAGGGGGCGTAGGCCCCCTCGTAATTTCTACCTCGCCGGGAGCACCTGCAGGTCGCGCAGGTGCGGCATCACCTGTTCCCCGAACAGGCGAATCGATCGCATCAGGTCGGGTTCTTCGAGATAGCCGATATTGAATTCTCCGAGCAGCACGTTGAACATGCCTTCGGTGGCGGCCTGGCGGATTTTGCGTGTCACGGTTTCCGGTGAGCCGACAAAAACAAGGTTGCGGTCCATCAGGTAGGGCAGGTCGGAGATATGCGAGGCGATCTCGGCCGATTCGATTTCCCCGCGCTTGCGAAGATTCGCCACCATGGCATCTGCGCTGACGCCGCCCGTGTCGCCGAAACCGCCGATGTCGTTCCAGGTATGAAGAATATGCTTCGACGCCTTGGCGAGGGCCTTTTCATCGGTCTCGTCGACGTAGATAAGGGTCCAGTAGGCGATGCGCGGGTCTTCGGCATGTCCCGCAGCACGCCAGTCGCGCAGGTATTTCGTGTAACGAGGCACCGCGGTTTCCTTCGACACAAAGAACAGGTAGCCCGTGTTGACGCCTTCACGGGCCAGCAGTTCCAGAGTCTCCGGGTCGCGGGTCTGCAGCCACATTGGCGGGTGCGGTTTCTGCACCGGCATCACGGACAGACACACATTGTCGTAATCGTAGTGTTCGCCCTTGAAGCTGAAAATATGGTCGCCCGCAAAAGCGGTCTTCAGCATCGAGATGGCTTCATTGGTCCGGGCGCGGCGGTTGGTGAAGTCGGCTTTGAACGGACCGAAGTAATGCGGCAGGATGCCCGACACCAGGCCCAGCTGCAGGCGGCCATCGAGCATCTGGTCCAGGACGGCCGCTTCTTCGGCGATGCGCAGCGGGTCGTACAGCGGGACGATCCAGCCCATGGGGCCGATCTTCATGCGTTTGGTGTGCATCGCGGCGCCGGCGCAGAAAATGGCCGGGGTCGGCATCAGGCTTTCATTGGGCCGGAAGTGGTGTTCCACCGTGAATCCGTAGTCGAATCCAAGGTTGTCGGCGAGCGCGAGTTCGCGCCAGAGAAGCTTGTAGCGCTCGCTGGATGTCAGCGAAGGCTTGGCCCAGACGTGGGAGAAGTAACCGAATTCCATGGGATGCTCAGTCGACCAGCGGGACTTTGGCGTCGCGAATGATTTTCGCAAACACGTCGATGTCCGCGCGGTACTTGGCGCCGAATTCCTCGGGAGTGCCGCCCACGGGCTCGTATCCCCAGCCGGGCCATTTATCCATGACATCGGGCTCGTGGATTGCCTTGACGAATTCGGCGCGCGCGCGCGAAACGATGTCGCGCGACAGGCCGCCGGGCCCGAAGATGCCGATCCATCCGGCGATGTCGAATTCCTTCATGCCGGATTCAACCAGCGTCGGCACGTCCGGGAGCGCGGCTCCGCGCTTGCCGCCGGTGACACCCAGGGCGCGCAGCTTGCCCGATTTCACATGCTGTATGGCGGCCGACAGCGGCAGGAAGGCCAGCTGCACTTCGTCGGTGAGCAGGGCCGGTGTCAGCGGTGCATCGCCCTTGTAAGGGATATGAACGATCTGCGTTCCCGCAACGCTGTTGAGAAGTTCCGCGGCGAGATGCGGCGGGGCACCCAGGCCGGTTGAGCCGATGTTGAGTTTGCCGGGCTGCGCCTTGGCCATGGCGATCACTTCGCGAATGGTGGGGGGCAGGCGCGGATTCTCAACGAGAACCATGTAGGACGAGGTCAGTTGAACGACGGGCGTGAAATCCTTGACGGCGTCGAAGGGCAGTTTGCGATACAGGCTCGCGCTGATCGACTGACCCTGAATGTTCAGCAGCAGGGTGTAGCCATCGGGTGCGGATTTCGCGACGACATCGGCGCCGATATTGCCGCCGGCACCGGCGCGGTTGTCCACCACCATCTGCTGCTTCCATCCTTCGCTCACCTTCTGTGCGAGGGTGCGGGCCACCAGATCGGTGGCGCCGCCGGGCGGGAAGGGCACCACCAGTCGCACGGGTTTGACCGGGTAGCTCTGGGCTTGTGCGATTGATGCGGCGAACAGGCAGAACGCGGCGACAACTGACAATCTGAATGAATGATGTGGCATGAAGTGCTCCAAGGAAAATACATGGGGCAAAACGCCCCGCCGGAAAGCCGATTCTGACACGCCCTCCGGATGGAGGTATCGGAATGCGATGGCCGAATTACTCGGGCTTGACGCCAAGGCCGTCAAATACCTGTTTCCAGTAATCGCGCCGTCCGCGCACCAGATTCCGGATGGTCTCCTGGGTGCCAGCGCCGTCGATGGTGAAACCCATGGTGAGGAGGGCGTCCTGGTATGACTTTTCAGTGACGATTTTTTCCATTC
>CAIUKQ010000190.1 GCA_903899705.1 uncultured beta proteobacterium | reverse complement strand
TGCCCTGCTATCCCCATCAAAACGGCCCCAATGTTGATGAAAATTCCAGTCGTTTCACCGATTCCAAAAAATCGCGTTCAAGCATTGCTTCGCGCAACTGCTTATTCAGCGATTCCTTAGGTTTTTTCCCGCCGGTTGCTGCCGGCGATGATCCTGTATTCGAACAGGCGGCATTCAATCGCGCCGTTGAATAGCGGCGTGCGCCGGCTTGCCTTGAGTCTTATGCCCTTGGGCAGTTCCGGATCGCCGGTGAAGTAATAGCAGCGCCAGCCGGCAAAGTGCTGCTTCATCCAGTCGCCCAGTTTGGGGTAGAGGGCGGCGAGATCGTCCTTTTCTCCTATGCGCTCCCCGTACGGGGGGTTGGTCACCAGGACGCCTTCGGCAGTCGGGGGGCGAAGATCGGTGGCGCTGGCTTGTTTGATCTGGACCGTATCAGAGAGCCCGGCTGATCGCAGATTTTCCTTTGCGTACTCGACTTCGCGGTAGTGCAGATCACTGCCGTGTATGGAAAGCTTTCGGTCCAGGGTGCGTGCCTGCATGGCCGCTTCCCGTACAGATGCCCAGAGGCCGGAATCGAAATCCGCCGTGCGCTCGAAACCGAAGCTTCGCCCCAGGCCGGGCGCGATATTGAGACCGATCATGGCCGCCTCGGCAACCAGTGTGCCGCCGCCGCACATGGGGTCGAGCAGCGCCTCCTCCGGCCGCCAACCTGTGAGGGCAATGATGCCGGCGGCAAGATTTTCCTTCAGGGGAGCCTCCACCGACTGGGTGCGATAGCCGCGCTTGTACAGCGGTTCGCCCGAGGTGTCGAGATAGAGCGTTGCGCTATCCTGGGTGAGGTAGGCCAGGATGCGGACATCGGGTGCGCGGGTGTCGACGTTGGGACGGCTTCCGGTGTCGTCGCGAAACCGGTCGCATATCGCGTCCTTGATGCGCAGTGTCGCAAAGTCGATGCTCTTGAGCGGAGACCGGACTGCGGTGGTATCGACGCGAATCGACTGTGACACCTTGAACCACTGGCCCCAGCGCTGCGACCTGGCGAGCTCGTAGATATCCTTTTCATTGCGGTAGGGTTTCGTATCCAGCCGGCGAAGCACGCGGGTCGCAATGCGTGATTCGAGGTTGACGCGATAGACAGTGCGAAGATCGGCCTGGAACGACACGCCGCCCGAGGTGACCGCAACGGCACCGGCACCCAGTCGTTCGACTTCAGCGGCCAGCAATGCCTCCAGCCCGCGTGGGCAGGTCGCAAAGTGGCTTGGAATTTCTGTGGAAGGCATTCGTATTTACTTTCGATGGATGCGGGCGAAGGCTAGCACGGCGTTGCCGGCAATCGCGCGGTCCGGTTCGACAATCCCGCTGGCGGCAGCCCGAAAGGATCGCTACCATAGGGCGGCGCCAACCCGAAGGGACGACAATTGGTGAATAGACTTCAGTGGATTACGCTGGCTCTGGCTCTTTGCAACCTGTTGATGGTGGGGCTCTTCCCGCCGTTTGACTACGTTTCCCAGGCGCGGGCCGGTGTGGCCACGTTTGATGGCTTTGCCTGGGCATTTGATGCGCGGCCGAATCTCGTGGTGAACGCCAGTTTTCTGCAACTGGAATATTTCGTGGTGATGCTCAATGCGGCCATTGCCTGGCTGCTGTTGCGCGACCGGCCGGCAAAATCGGCGACGGGAAAAAGATCCATTGATTGGCCCCGCGTGGTTCTGTTCGGCGTGGGGCTGAATTTGATGCTGGTCCTGCTTTTTCCACCCATGGAAAACTATTACGCCGTCACCCGATCTGCACTGCCCTCGTTTGACGGATTCTATTTTTTGTTCGGTGACCACGGTGCGCGCGCCATTGTGGCGCAAATGCTTTATATCGAGGTTGTATTCATTCTAGTCAACGGCGCGTTGCTGTATCTGCTGCTGCGCAAGGGCGGTGGGGTCGAACTGACACCGACGCAACGGGCGGCACTCGCGGCCGAACTGCGCAGAAACAGAAGGTAGCCAGCCTCTCTCGCGAGGAGGTTTTTCCGACCCGGTATCACCGGGTCAGGGGCCGCCGAATTTCTCCCGGACGCGGACCGTGCGCTCCAGTGTGTCGAGAGATTCCAGTACCTTGAGCCGCAAATCCTTGTCAAGTTTGTTGTTCGCGAGGAAGCGTTGCACGATTTTGAGAGATTCGCCCGAAGTCTGTCCGCCCACAAAATTTTCCAGCCAGTCGTTCACGAAAAAGATCTTTCGATCCTGTTTGATTTTGGAGAGGGCTGCGAGCGCCGGCACAAGCAAGGGTGCGGTCAGGGACGAATGCTCCAGATTGTTGAGCGGCGCCAGAGCCTCCTCGATCCAGGCCTCGGGTAGGCGGCGATCTTCCATGAAGCGCGCAAATATTGCGCGCTTGGTTTCGGCATCTGGCACGGCGGCGGCGAAGGCATAACGCCGGCCTTCGCCACTGGTATCCGCGGCGGCAAGTTCATTCTGCAACCGCGGGGCCTCGGCATCGTCGGCGGCGAGGAGGGATTGCAGCATTCGAAACCGGTCGCGCGAGCGCAACGTCAGCCCCGGAACGCCAATCTTGCCGGAGATCAGGTCTTTCAGGCGAGCTCGACCCTGTTCGCTGCGCGCGAGGTCGGCAAATGCCCGGAAATACTCGATGCGCCTGCTCTGACTTGCGGAGGCCAGCATCTGGGTGGACAAAAAATCCTCAATGCGTGGGCCCAGCGCGGCGCGGCGCGGCTCCCCCAGATAACGCATGTGGGCGGCCCGCAGGCGCGCAAGCATGCCGGATGCAATGATGTCGTTGCGCTCTGCGGGAAGGCGGGCCAGGATCAGTTCGATGTAATGCGCGGGATCGAAGGTGGACTCGCGAACCGACTCCCACAGGGACTCCTGGACCAGCGCGCGGGTCAGATCGGCGCGCAGCGCCTCGGGATGCGCGAGAAGGTGCTTTCGGCTCACCGCATCCAGTGGAAACTGGCCGTATCCACGATCCTCGAAATTGGCGATGGCGTATTGGAATTTGCCGCCACGCGGAGTCGGCACGCGGGTGCGCGCCCGCAGCAGGGTGACATCATGCACACGGGCCTGACCGCCGCTCTGTATCTGCACTCGCAGCTTCATTGGCCACACGAAGTTTTTGTCGGTGGATTGCCCACCGACCGCATGTTGTTCGACTTCGAAATCCCGGATGTTTCCCGCCTTGTCGAGACGGGGAATCACGCGGACGCGCGGCATGCCATCGTGTTCCACCCAGGCATTGGCCCAGACGCCGAGCTTCTCCCCCGACGCACGCTCGAGGGCGCGTACCAGATCGCTCCAGCCCGCCACTCCGAATGCATGGCTTTTTACAAAGGCACGGACGCCATTCCGGAACCGGCGCTCGCCGACAAAGAACTCCGCCTGTCTCAGCACCGCCGGTGCCTTGGCATAGACGATATTGCCGTAGGCGGATTTCGCCGCCGACAGATTGCCCATCGCCTGGCGGATGGGTGTGGTTCCGCGCGTGATGTCCGTGCGATAGGCCGCGGTCTTCAGCGAATGAAATGCAGTCCACGCGGGGAATTCGGGCAGCAACGCTTCCATGGCTTTGGCCGACATGAAATTGGCGAATCCCTCCTTGAGCCACAGATCGTCAAACCAGCGCATGGTCACAAGATCACCAAACCACTGGTGCGAGGTTTCGTGCAGGAGCAGCCCGGCGCGCCGCAAAAGGTCCACCGCACCCGGTTCGAAGGGAAACAAAACCGCCTCTTCTCGAAGGAAGCTGGCACCGGCATGCTCCATGCCCCCGTACGCCAGTTCCGGAACAAGCACCAGGTCGTATTTTGCGAAGGGAAAGGCGTGATCAAAATAACCGGCAAACCATGTCATGGCGCTGCGGTTCAGCCGGAAAAGTTCCCCCGACTCTTTTTCCGCGCGTTCGGCGCGCGAGCGCCGCGCGAACAACCGCACCGGCGAGGTGGCGCCCGTTTCGGTGAATTCGACGAACGGCCCGGCGGCAAAGGCAAATACATAGGTGCTGATGGGTTCGGTGGACGCGAATAGATGACGGAGTTGGGTGCCGTCGATTTGGGACTCTTGCAGCGGCGCATTCGAGATCACCTTCCAGTCCGAAGGTGCCGTCAGGCTCAGCGTGAAGCGGGCCTTCAGATCGGGCTGGTCAAGGCATGGAAAGACCGTGCTTGCATCCGACGGAACAAACAGCGTGTAGAGGTATTCCGCGCTGTCCTCGCGATCCATATAGCGGGTGATGGCGGCACCGGGGGTGCCCACGGGGGACTGGAAACGCAGGGCGATGCGATTCTCGCCGCTTGACAGCAGTGCGCCGGGAATCACGATATGGTCGGCAGAAAAGCTCACCCCGAATGCGGGAAGATCGTTGACCATGATGTCGCGCACGCGTTCTTCGGCGTGTTCGCCGCGCCAGTCAAGGATGAGGTCGTCAGCGGGATTTGCGACGGTGACGCGGATCTCGATCATTCCCTCGAGGCGACTCGTGGCCGGCTCGAGAGCGAGATTCAACGCGTACTGAATATTGCTGTAGTGCTGTGCCCGCCAGCGGGCCAGTTCGAGCGGGACGCCGGATTCCAGCCGCGGGGGGGCCGCGCAAACGATCAGGGGCAAAAGCAGGAGGAGGGCGAAGACAAACCGCGCAACGGGCCCAAGCCGCAAATGCGTGCTCAGGAGGATTTCGGGCTGGACAGGCGCCACTCCGGCAGCTGCGCCCGCGCATCGCGTAACTCACGAGTCATGCGCAAGGCCATTTCCCTTCCCCGGTAGTAGCCTGGAACATAAGCGGTTTCGACAAAACCCAGTGCGCGGTAGAAACGCCGCGCCGCCTGGTTGCGGGACCGTAATTCGAGGTGGATGCTCGCAGTGCCGGCGACGCGTGCGGATTTGAGCAACCAGTCCATCAGGCGCCGCCCTATGCCTTGCCGCTGGTGCGAAGGCCGCACCGCAAGAAGTGAAAGGTGTGCATGCTCTTCGCCGAAAAATGCGATGGCGAACGCCACCACGTGGCCACGCTCCGCGGCAACCAGGGTGACGGTGTTCTTTTCGGCCATCGAGCGGGTAACTCGCTCGGGACTCCAGGACCACCCCAGGCCTGATTCAATCAGATCGCGGGAAAGACCGGCGATGATTTCGGCGTCGCCCGGTCGGGCTGGCCGCAGCACTACACTGTCTGATCGATTCATGTTGCCGGCCCGTGGTGTATGAATGGTGCCATTCAAATTTTGTCGATGCCCCAGCTTAGCACGGGCATCCACGAAATTGCCAGGCGGCTATGAGGCACCATTAGCGGGGGCCTTGACAGCCGCCGCTAAAAAGGTTTGACCACCACGAGAATCACGATGCCGATGAGAAAGGCGACCGGGACTTCGTTGAACCATCGAAACCAGACATGGGACCGGGCGTTGCGGTCTGCGGCAAAATCCCGCAGCAGTTTTCCGCACCAGAAATGGTAGGCAAGCAGCAGGACGACGATGAAGATTTTGGCATGCAGCCAGCCGCCTGTGAACCCGAAACCCAGGTAAAGCCACAGCCCGGACAATACGGCGAGCGTCGCGCTTGGGGTCATGATGCCCCGGTAGAGCTTGCGTTCCATCACCTTGAAGCGTTCGCTGCCTTCGCGGTCAGTGGTGCTCGCGTGATATACGAAGAGACGCGGCAGATAGAAGATCGCGGCGAACCACGTAATGACAAAAATGATGTGAAAGGCCTTGAGCCAGAGCATGGGGTGAACGCCTTCCTGGGGTTGCGGTTTGCGTGACTAATCGAGAAATCGGCGGCGGAACAGTATCACTGCCGCGTAAAAAGCCAGCATCGCATAGGCGAGCAGGACCAGGACATTCAGAAGCGGCGCGGCCGGAATTTCCCCGAACAGTAACGGGCGGACGAGGGCAGTGGCATGCGTAAGCGGCAGGATCGATGCGAAAACCTGCAGGGGTTCGGGCAGCTGCGATATCGGGTAGAAAACGCCGCACAACATCGCCATCGGTGTGATTACCAGCGTGAAGTAGTACATGAAGAAATCGTAGCTTCGCGCCATTGCCGTTATCGTGAGCGCCAGAGCGCCGAAAGTCAGGCCGATCAGCGGAATCACCGCCAGTATCCAAAGGGACAGGAGCGAATGTGTGAGGCCCAGCACCCAGATCACCACGAGGATCGCAAGTCCGGACAGGAAGCTCTTGCTCGCCGCCCAGACGAGCTCTGCAAGCGCCACGTCATCCAGGTTGACCGGGGCATTCATGATGGCCTCCCAGGTGCGCTGCACGTGCATGCGGGAGAAGGCCGAATACAGGGCTTCGAAGGTGGCGCTGTTCATGGTGGAAAAGCAAACCGTTCCCGCCGCCAGAAAGGAAATATAGGAAACCCCGCCGACATCGGGCACGAGACTGCCAAGGCCGTACCCCAGTCCCAGCATGTAGATCAGCGGATCGGCGAAATTGCCCAGAATGGAGGGGATGGCAAGCTTCCGCCATACCAGCAGGTTGCGCTGCCACACCGGCAGGAAGCGCAGGCTGACTGACGGAAGGGCGTAGCGATTCCTGCTCATTCGCGCAGATCCCTGCCGGTGAGCTTGAGGAACACG
>CAIUKQ010000189.1 GCA_903899705.1 uncultured beta proteobacterium | reverse complement strand
CGTTCCATTCGATCATCTGCTCCCCTGTCAGCCCCAGGGGCGGCGTGTTTGATGGCACGGATAAGCGCCAAAGCGGCTTGGTATTGTTAAAAAACGGATCGGCGTGCTCGCGTATGCCGCGCCAGAAACGTTCAGCCTGTGCCGGTTCCACGCGCGAGCCCCCCAGCTTCCCGGCCGCCGCAATGACGGCGGCCTCGGCACCCGACAGGCGTACGCCAAGGTCACCGTCATTCCACGCGACCGCGGAAACCGGCAGTGGATGTCCGGCCCATTGGTTGAGGGTGTCGATGGCCACGGCTTCGGGCATCTCAAGCAGCAGCGTCACCTCCGCCTTTGGAACCGGCAATGTCTTTACGGAAACTTCCAGCATCAGGCCCAGGGTGCCCAGCGCCCCCGACATCAACCGCGAGACGTCATAGCCCGCAACATTCTTCATCACCTGTCCGCCGAAGGTCAGAACATCCCCGTGTCCGTCGATCAGCTTGACGCCGAGCACGTAATCGCGAAGTGCGCCGGCACTGGCGCGACGCGGCCCGGAGAGTCCCGCCGCTACGACACCGCCAAGCGTCGCATCGGGGCCGAAATACGGTGGCTCAAACGCGAACATCTGGCCGTTGCGCGCAAGCTCGACTTCGATATCCGCCAAAGGCGTGCCGCATCGCGCGGTGATCACCAGCTCTGTGGGTTCATAGTCGACGATGCCGGCATGCGCTCGCGTAACGAGCAGGTCTCCAACGGGCGTGCGGCCGTAAAAATCCTTGCTGCCGCTCCCACGCAGTTGCAGGCTGTCTCCCGCCGCGGCACAGGCGCGTATCCGGTCGGCGAATTCCGCTGCGCAATCCGCCATCAGAACCGCGGCAACTCGGGATGCGAAAGAGCGCCGCCGCTGACATGCATGCCGCCGAATTCGGCGCAACGATGCAGCGTGGGAATATTCTTGGAGGGATTGAGCAGTTCCAGCGGGTCGAACGCGCGCTTCACGCCGCGAAACAGTTCGAGTTCAGCGGGTCTGAACTGCACGCACATCTGATTGATCTTCTCGATGCCGACACCGTGTTCTCCGGTGATGGTGCCGCCCACCGCGACGCATTTGAGCAGCACTTCGCTGGCGAATGCTTCGGTGCGTGCCAACTCGTCGGGATTATTGGCGTCAAAAAGAATCAGCGGATGCAGGTTGCCATCCCCGGCGTGGAATACGTTGGGACAGCGCAGCTTGTATTTTCTTTCCATCTCGCCAATGAAAAGCAGTATCTCCCCCAGGCGTTTGCGGGGAATGGTGCCGTCCATGCAGTAGTAATCCGGCGATATGCGTCCCACCGCGGGAAAGGCCGCCTTGCGCCCGGACCAGAACCGCAGACGCTCGGCCTCGTCGCGCGAAACCCGCACCGAAGTGGCGCCGGCATCGCGCAACACCGCCTCGATGCGGCGAAGATCCTCGCCGACTTCCTCTTCGGTGCCGTCGCACTCGGCCAGCAGTATGGCGGCGGCATCCAGGTCATAGCCCGCGTGGACGAATTCCTCCACGGCGCGGGTGGCGGGCCTATCCATCATTTCCAGCCCCGCCGGAATGATACCGGCGCCAATCACGGCCGCCACCGCATCCCCGGCTTTCTCCACATCGTCGAAGGAGGCCATCACACAGCGCGCGAGATCGGGCCTGGGAAGCAGCTTCACCGTGATTTCAGTGGTGACGGCCAGCATGCCCTCCGAGCCATGAATCAGCGCGAGCAGATCGAATCCGGGTGCATCCAGCGCCTCGGAACCAAATTCAACCAGTTCGCCTTCCATGGTGAAACCCCGGACACGCAACACGTTGTGCACGGTCAGCCCGTATTTAAGGCAATGCACTCCGCCGGAATTCTCCGCAACATTGCCACCGATGGTGCAGGCGATCTGCGACGAGGGATCGGGCGCGTAATAAAGGCCGAACGCGGCGGCGGCCTCGGAGATCGCAAGGTTGCGCACGCCCGGTTGCACGCGCGCCGTGCGGGCCAGAGGATCGACGGAAATTATCCGCATCATTTTCGACAGGGAAAGCAGCACGCCGTCTCCCAACGGCAACGCGCCGCCCGACAATCCGGTGCCCGCGCCACGCGCCACCACGGGCACGCGCAGTTCATGACAGATGCGCAGCACCTTGCCCACTTCGTCTTCATTGGAAGGCAGCGAGACGATCATCGGCAGTTGACGGTAGGCAGACAGGCCATCGCACTCGTACGGGCGCGTGTCCTCGGAGGCCACCAGAACGGCCTCTCGCGGCAGGGCGCGTGCAAGGCGTGCCGCCACTTCGGCCTGACGCAGGAAATTGATGGCCGGGCTGCGTTCGTTCATTGATCAGGCGGCAGGTGGTTGGGCGTTTCGGTAGGGATCAAACCAGCCCAACCCAGCCTCCGTGCCGGCCGCGGGAAGGTACTCCGCGCCTATCCAGCCGGGGTAGCCAATTTCATCCAACCATTTGAAAATAAACGGAAAATTTATCTCCCCCGTCCCTGGCTCGTGGCGTTCAGGCGCATCCGCAAACTGCACATGCCCGATACGCGGCAGAATCGATTTCATCGTTGCCGCCAGATCCCCTTCCATGATCTGCATGTGAAAGAGGTCATACTGCAGCTTCAGGTTGGGCACGTTGGCCTCGTCCATGATGGCGATGGCCTGCCCGGAATTGCGCAGGTAGGACCCCGGGAAGGTGCGCGAATTGACGGGTTCGATCAGCAGATCCATGCCCGCACGCCCCAGCTCTGCCGCCGCAAAGCGCAGGTTCGAGATATAGGTCTCGCGCAGCTTTTCCGGATCGTTCCTTCCGGTCGGGCAGCCCGCAAGGCAATTCATCCTGGGGCAACCCAATGCGCGCGCGTATTCGATGCCGGGACCCACGGCATCGCGAAATTCCGACACACGCCCCGGCAGGCAACCGATGCCCCGATCACCTTTGGAAAAATCACCCGCCGTGAGGTTGATCAGCACCACTTCGACGCCGGCGCTTCGCGCGCGTTCGGCCAGCATTTCCTTGTCGAACTCGTAGGGAAACTGGATCTCCACCGCCTTGAACCCGGCGCGCGCGGCCGCCGCGAAGCGATCAGGCAGGGCGACTTCGCGAAACAACATGCTGATATTGGCGCTGAAGCGTGGCATGGGCTATAAACGGAAAGTCGACGGTGAAAATGGAAACGGCAGGCAACTCAATGGTAGGCGCAAGCGGGCGACCATACAACCGCACATGATGAAATTATCGGCGTAACCGGCTCTCAGGCATGAACATCGCCATCCGGCCGACACCATCATCGACAAACTAAAGGATTTTCGAGCGACATGAAATCAATCTACGGCAGCGTCGAGCCCTACATCACCCGCGACGGATCCGAAATCCGCGAACTGATGCACCCTACCGTCCATGGCAACAAGGCGCAAAGCCTCGCCGAAGCAACCGTGCACGCGGGTGCGAAAACCCTGCTCCACCGACACGCGCTGACCGAGGAAATCTACCATTTCACTTCGGGCGAGGGGCTGATGACCCTGGACGCGGAACAGTTTCCCGTGAGGGCCGGCGACACCGTCGCAATCGCGCCGGGGACCGCGCACTGCGTGGAAAACACGGGGCCGCGGGAGATGAAGATCCTGTGTGCATGCTCCCCATGCTATTCACACGACGACACGGAACTGCTGTGACCGGATTGGCGCTTTTTAACGAGGACTCCTGCCCGTGAATCAGGACCACCTGATCTGCCCCGTTTGCAGCACGGCGTGTTCGCTGCTCGATGTGGTGGACTTCAACAAGTCCTGCATGGACGAGGCCGCCAGGGTATTCCCCCCTTGCGGGCTTCCGGTCTACTACGCCCTTTGCCCTGAATGCGGATTCTGCCTCGCGCCGGATCTTGCCACCTGGACGCTCGAGGAGTTCGAGGAACGGATCTACAACACAGACTATTGCCTTGTGGACCCGGATTACCTCGATGTCAGGCCAAGGGCCAATGCCGCAAACCTGGTTTCGATGTTCCGCACGATGCCGCCATCGGTCCGGCATCTGGATTATGGCGGCGGTGGCGGACTCCTCGCAAAGCTGCTTCGCGAGTCGGACTGGAATTCAATCTCCTACGATCCGTTTGTAGACAAGGGGCTGGATCCCGCCCGTTTGGGCCCCTTCGATCTCATCACCGCTTATGAAGTGTTCGAGCACGTGCCGGACATCCGGCAGCTGATGTCCAATTTGCGCGCCCTGCTGTCCCCCAACGGACTGATCCTGTTCTCAACCCTGGCGTCGGACGGAAACCTGCATCCCGGCCAGAGAATCAACTGGTGGTATGCGTCTCCCCGCAACGGGCATATCAGCCTGTTTTCAAAAAAGAGCCTTGCACTTCTCGCACAAGGCAGCGGATTCAACTGCGCCAGCTTCTCGCCGGGGTTTCATGTTTTCTTCACCGGCGTTCCGCCGTGGGCGGTTCACCTTTTCCCCGCCGACTTTGCGCGAAGCAGCTAAACGGGCTTAGCGCAGAACGTCGAACAGGTTGTTGTACTCGTCGGTCCAGACCTTCAGCCCCGGCAGCTTGTCAATTTCAGCCGGTTCCCTGAACCGCTCATTGGCGAGGAGCTTCTCGTTGTTGGTGACGATCATGTAGTCGGTGTAGTTGTACTCGTCAGTGTCCGGGCTGTGCGAAATCAGGATCGCCTTCATGCCCTCCGCCTCCGCCAGCAGCTTCACCATGGGCGCAAGGTTGATGAACCGGTTGGTGACGTTGTAGACGATGGCGCCATCGGGCTTGATCTGGCTCTTGTACAGGCGCAGGGCTTCCCGCGTCATCAGGTGCATCGGGATGGCATCCGATGAAAACGCATCGATCGAGAGCATGTCGAAGTTCTGCGGAGGATCCCGCTCCAGGCTCTGCCGCCCGTCGCCAAGCACGGCTTCGATCGTCGCCTTGGAGCCCGTGAGATACCAGAAATGACTTTTGGCGATTTCCAGCACCGCAGGCACCAGTTCGTAAATCCGGTAGGTATCGCCCGTGCGACCCCATCCGGCCAGCGAACCAACGCCGAGACCGATCACCCCCACGCGCAAGGCTGGGCGCTCCTCACCGAGAAAGGCCAGTACCCGGGCGATGCCGGTGCCTGGGCCGAAATAGCTGATGGGCTCGCCCCGCAACGGCTCGTAAGTCGATTCATAGCCGTGATTGATGACCCCGTGCACGAGGCTGCGTTTGGTTTCCGGACCGGAATCCGGGCCGTCCTGCTTGACGCGCAGCGTGCCGTAAAAATCGCGATGCAGCAGGAGCGCATCGCGGTACTGGTAGCTCACATAGCTCCAGAGGTACCAGCAGGCGACCGCTGTAACGGCCACGGAAACCAGGGGTGTACCCAATTTTAGGAATTTTGGCGTCGAACTGCCCGGCGCAATCCAGCTCACCCATGCCGCCAGCAGGCCGCAGGCAATCAGCGCCAGCGGCAACTCGAGGAAAGTTTTGAATACCAGCGGCGCCACGACACCCACCATCAGGCCGCCGGCCGCGCCGCCAATGGAAAGCATCAGATAAAAACGCGTAAGGTATTTCGGCGACGGCCGCAGCGCCGCCAGCTCGCCATGACAGAACATGCAGGCCACAAACAGCCCGGCGCAGAACAGCGGAATTGCCACATGCACATTGAGATAGGCGAAACTGTCATCGAGGCCATAGGCGATGGCGACTATCAGGCCGAAGAGCAACGGCAGGAACACCGGGCGGTAATACCAGCCGCTGCGGCCGCGCGAACTTCCCACGTCAAACACCAGAATGAAGGTGACCAGGTAGAGAACCAGCGGCACGATCCACAGGAAGGGCACAGAGGCGACGTTCTGCGTGATGTGATTGGTAAACGAAAGAAGAATCAGCGAACCCAGGGCGGCGAGAAGAAACCACAGCAGGTAATCCCGGGGCGTGGGTGCCGTCGAGCCCGTTTCCCCTTCGGATATCCCGGAGGCAATGCCACCCTGCGCGGCCGTCGTGACCGGCTGTGCGCTGGCCGCATGCCAGGCCGAGGCAATCACCAGCAGCCCAAAAACCACATAAGTGCCGCTCCACACCCAGGCCTGCCACGTGAGAGTCACACGGGGTTCAATCAACGGGGGATAGGCGAGCAGCGACAACAAGGACGCAAAATTGGACAGCGCAAACAGGCGGTACACCTTGGCCTGGGGATAGCGGCGCGCAAACCATGCCTGCACCAGCGGACCCGTGGTGGATAGCAGCAGGTAGGGCAATCCGACCGTTGCGCCCAGCAACAGGAGAATGCGCATGGCGGGCTCGGAATCGGCTTGCGGCTTCCAGGACTCGCTGGCAATGATGGGAAGGCAGGCAAGTGATGCGATCACCAGAACCGTATGCAGGATCGCCTGGGTGCGTGGCGCGAACTTTCTGACCACGCCATCGGAATAGGCATAACCCGCAAGGAGAACGAACTGAAAGAACACCATGCAGGTGGTCCACACGGCAGCGGAACCGCCAAACCAGGGCAGGATCTGCTTGGCGATGATGGGCTGTACAAGAAACAGCAGGAAGGCGCTGGTGAAAATGGTGGCGGCAAATAGAATCATTGGGATTTCCGGTCAAAAAAAAGCGCGGCCGAAGCCGCGCTTTCAATATTTTGCAGTCTGTTATTGGTATTAATCGTCCCCGGCAAACGCCTCTTCGCGCTTGCTGCGAATCGCCGGCAACGCAATGATGCCCAGCATGATGATTGCAATGACCAGCAAAGTTGCACTGATGGGCCGCTGGAAAAACACGGCAGGATCGCCGCGTGAGAGCAGCATGGCGCGGCGCAGGTTTTCCTCCATCAACGGTCCGAGAATGAAGCCCAGCATCAGGGGCGCAGGCTCGGACTCCAGCTTCAGGCAAACGTAGCCGAACACACCGAAGATCGCGGTCATCATCACATCGAATGCGCTGTTTTGCAGGCTGTAGACGCCAATGCCGCAGAACAGCAGAATCGCCGGGAACATGAGGCGATACGGCACTTCCAGCAACTTGATCCACATGCCGATCAGCGGCAGATTCAGGATCACGAGCATCAGGTTGCCAATCCACATGGAGGCGATCATTCCCCAGAACAACTGGGGGCGCTCGGTCATGATCTGCGGTCCGGGTGCAATACCCTGAATCATCATGGCACCGATCATCATGGCCATAATGGCGTTCGAGGGAATGCCAAGGGTCAGCAGCGGAATGAACGAAGTTTGCGCGCCGGCATTGTTGGCAGACTCGGGAGCCGCCACACCTTCAATGGCGCCCTTGCCGAAATTGGCCCGGTTCTTCGAAATCTTCTTTTCCACCGTGTAGGCCGCGAAGGAGGCCAGCAAGGCACCGCCGCCGGGCAGAACTCCAAGAACCGAACCCAGAATCGTGCCGCGGATCACGGCAGGGGTGCAGACCTTGATTTCCTCCCATGACGGAAGCAGATTGCCGACCTTGGCGGTAAAGATTTCACGGTTCTCGGCCAGTTCCAGATTACGGATGATTTCCGTGAATCCGAACATCCCCATTGCAACGGCCACGAAGCCGATGCCGTCAGAGAGTTCCGAAATACCGAAGCTGAAGCGCTGGGTGCCGGAGTTGACGTCCGTCCCGACCAGTCCGAGCAGCAATCCGAGCAAGACCATGGCGATTGCCTTGAGGACCGAACCGCGGGCCAGCACGACTGCCAGGATAAGGCCGGTGGTCATCAGCGCGAAGTACTCGGCCGGACCGAATTTCAATGCGACTTCAGCCAGGGGGGGCGCAGCCAGCGCGATGATGAAGGTTGCGACGGTACCGGCGAAGAACGAGCCCAGTGCCGACATGCCCAGCGCAGGGCCTGCTCGACCCTGCCTTGCCATCTGATAACCGTCCAGACAAGTCACAACGGAGGAGGATTCCCCCGGGATATTGACCAGAATTGCAGTGGTTGAACCGCCGTACTGCGCGCCGTAGTAGATACCGGCAAGCATGATCAGCGCCGAAATCGGCGGCAGGGTAAAGGTGATGGGCAGCAACATCGCGATCGTGGTGACGGGACCGATGCCTGGCAGCACGCCAATCAGGGTTCCCAGCAAACAACCGGCCAGGCAGTACAGCAGATTCTGCCAGGTCAGCGCTACGCCCATTCCCAGGGCGAGGTTAGCGAATAAAGAGGTATCCATGGTTTAGCTCCACTCCGGCCAGACGTTCATCGACAAGCCCAAGCCCTTGATAAAGACCAGAACCACAAAAATCGCCAACGCAACACCCAGAATCGTTGCTTCCTTGGCCTTGAATTCGTGCCCGCCGTATGCGGAACCGATCACAAGAACCAGCGTGGCGACTATCAGTCCACCGGGACGCAGCAGGTATCCGAATGCGGCGATTGCGGTGAGAACAATGAAAAGCGCCGGCGGCCCCCAGGAACTCAGGAACGTGACTAGGGCAATTGCGGAAACCGTTTGCTTGATTAGAAGCGGGTTGCCTTTGAAGAACATCTCGTCGCCAAAGTACAGGACGGCCATCAATATGGCGCTGACCAGCAGCAGCCAAGGCCGCATCGGAAAGACCTTGTAGGAGTTGATCGGTTTTCCCGCAAACGAGCGGAAGAAAACAATCGCGCCCAGAATCGCCATCAAGGCTCCGAGCCATGTCGGGAAATAGGCGGGTCCCATACGCACCGCGGTACCCATCGGATAGTTGGTTGAAAACCCGATGAACATGGCTCCAAGACCCATGAACATAACGCCCGACCAAAAATCCTTGCCATCTTTAATCATTTTTTCCATGCACCCTCCTCCTGATAAGGTGCGCGCATTCTGCCACAAGGAAATGATAGTTGAAACATTTTCCTGCTAGTAAATTCCGAATTGGATTGTCCACGGCAAACGTCCGGAAATCGACAGATTGGCGAAAGCTGAAATGCCTCTGCGCTTCATGAAAAACAGTGCCATTTCATGCCGGCACCCTTCGAAAATAGCAGCGGGAATGTCGAACCGGCCTTAATTCTGCTCACGGTCCATGTAGCTGACGAGGCGCTGACTGGTTTGGCGAAGCCGCTGCGATAGCATCAATACGAGCTCCATCAGTATTTTCGCACCGAGAACAGGCTGCTCGAGGATGATTCGCGCGAGGGCTTCCCGGGTGAGCACGGTCACCAGGCAACGCTCCTCGGCAATGCAGGTTGCGAATCGCGGTTCCCCGTCTATCATCGACATTTCGCCGACGGTGTGCCCCGGCTGTAGTACTGCGATGAGGCGTTGCGCGTTCCAGCGGTCGCGTTTGAATATGTCGATGGTTCCCTCCAGCAGCAACATCATGAAATCGCCCGCATCCCCCTCGGCGATGACCTCTGCTTCCGGCTCGGCCCGGTAGGCGCTCATGAACTCTGACAGCAGGCGGATTTCCGCAATATTGAAATTCTCGAACAACAGCGATCGCTGGATCAAACTGTTCATCTGGGCCGCGTATTGGGTCGCATCCCCGAGAAATTCCAGCTTTTCGAGCTGCCTGGATGGGACGGTTTCTGCCATGACTGATCTGCGCCTCGGAATGGAGTGTGCGTCAAGCTGAATGAACGGGGATTATGCCGAAATTGCGCGGGCGATGCGCCATCCGCCGGATCAACCGCCCCGGATCAACCACCCCGTCAGCGCAAGCCAGCAGACAATGGCACCGAACAGATGCGGGTCCCGCCACATCTGCGTGGCCGGGTCAGCCCCCTGGCCGCGGCGATACAGCGTCCAGAGGTAGCGTCCGATGCCATATACAACCACCGGGACGGTCGCGACGAGCCGATTGGTGCCGTGCAGCTCGATGGTGCCGGGGTCCAGGGTATAGGCCGCATAGGCGCCAACGGCCCCGATGGCGCACGCCGCGATGATGCGCTCAAGCCAGGCAAGGCTGTAGGTTGCCAACACCCTGCGCATTGGTGTCGGTAAGCCAGCACCCTGAGCGTTCAGGCTCTCATCACGGAGGCTTCCATTTCGCCCGGTGTCGGCATGGAAGGCCGCGAGTTCGGCCCTGCGCTTTGCAAAGCCCAGAAAAAGCGTGAGCATGAATCCGCAGATGATGAGCCAGCGTGATGGCTCGATGCCCACACCCATTGTGCCAACCAGAATGCGAAGCATGAAGCCTGCTGAAATGATGATGACGTCCAGCCCCACGACGTGCTTCAGACCGAAGCTGTATCCAAGATTCAGTCCTATGTAACAAAGCGTAAGAGCAAGCGCGATCAGCGAGGTCGCGCCCTCGAGCAACAGGCCGCCAATGGCGAGCAACGAGGCGAACACCAGTGCGCCCTTGATGCTGACGGCCCCGCTTGCCACCGGGCGGTTGCGCTTGTGCTGATGGGCACGATCGGCATCGCGGTCCAGCACGTCATTAAATGCATAAACGGCGCTGGACACAAGGCAGAATCCGACGAAGCAGGCAATGCCGTCGGCGAGGAGCCGCGGATCACTCCAGGCATGCCCGAAAAGGAGCCCGGTTAGAACAAAACCGTTCTTGACCCATTGCGCGGGCCGCGCCAAGGCGAGATACGCCCCGAATCCGGCCATCGTCAGCGGACCGGACAGGCGGTTTCGAAATACCGCTCGCAGAACACGCAGGCGCCCTGCGGCAAAAAGGCCGGTATCCGGTAATAGCGGTCACGCATTTCGGCTAGCACTCCATCTCGATAGGCGGTGTAATGAAATCCCCGTCCGAACACCAGATGGAAGGTCGCGCCCGCGATTTTCATGCTGCCGTATTCGACGCTCGCGAAGTACGGCCGGTATTCCGCGTCGGTGGGCGGGTTCTTGCGGAATATCAGAATGTTCCTGCCTTCATACCGGCGAAAATCGGTGACCAGGTCATCGTGCCTTGCATGTGACGATGCGGTGCCGAACACGAAGACATAACGCCCCCCGACAACCGACGCGGTGGTGGCCGCCGAGTATCCATCCGCGGCCAGTTCATATTCAGGAGTGAATGTCTTCAACGTATCCACCACCTCCTGGATGCGGAAGTGGAAAACAATGCCGTCGTACCAGCGCGAATTCTTCCAGGTGTCCAGCGGCAGTCCGGCCGCAATGACGATGGCAATCACGTGAATCAGGCTGAATGCGGCCAAATACTTCACCGAGCCAATCATCTGCCGCGTGCTCAGCATCAGCGCCGCCGCCATGAAGAAAAAAGGCAGAAAGGCGAACACCCAGTGAAGTCCCACGGGGCGAACCACGGAAAGCCCGGCGAACATGAGGAAGGGCAGCGCGGCCGCAAGCATCAGGAAACGCAGACCCGGATCGCGCCACTTCAGCGCAAATGCGCTGCGTTCACGGATCATCTGCCAGATCGCGACAGGCGACAGCACGTAAGCCGCGATGACAACGAACAGCACCGGAGACTTCCAAGACAGCCCTGCGCTGTCGTGCCGGTTGTAGAGGTTGAACATCAGGTTGGCCCAGCAGTTCTCGTAGTTCCACCACATGTTGTACAGGCCGAACGGCAGGGAGCATGCAAAGACAATGGCAAGTCCGCGCCAGTCCCGCTCATTGCGGGGCGAGGCCAGAACATCGACCAGGAGCACGAAAGCCAGCAGCACGGAAAAATATTTCGACAGAAATGCCAGTCCGAGAAATATCCCCGCAAGCACCTGCCAGCGAACGTCCCTCGAGGACCTGGCAAGCCACCACGACAGGCCGGCAAGAAAGCTGAAGAACACCAAAGGCGTATCGGTGGTGATGAAAATGTTCCACACATTGACCGGCACGAGAAGGAACGCCATCGCGGCGTAAATAGCCTTGTCGCGATCAATCGATCGCAGGCCCAGATACATGCCCCATGCAACCAGTGCCGGCACCACCAGTATGGGCAGCCGCAATGCCAGCGGGTGCGTGGTGAATTTCGTCAACAGGGCAAGCCACCATCCAACCATGGGCGGATGATCGTAGTAACCCGGAGCCGGCAGTTGTCCCCAGACCGTGAAGTAGGCTTCGTCCCCTGTAATGGGAAATACGGCGGCAAGCCAGAAGCGAAAAACAAGAATGAGCGCGATCAGCGCGAGGGCAACGCGGTCGGGACGCCAAAATTCATGGAAAGCTTCAGAACGGGGGAAGCGGGAGGGCCCCGCATTTTCTTCGCGGCCCCCGTTACCCCCATCGCCCCCGGCAGGATGGTTGGCGCTGAGTGTCCCCAAGGGCGGGTTACCGCTTCTTTCGCCGCTCGCGAACGGCAGCCGCGAGCGTATCAAGGACAGGAACGCTTTGTTCCCACCCGATGCAAGCATCGGTCACGGACTGGCCGTAGGTCAGCGGCTTGCCGGCCACCAGATCCTGCCGGCCGGCAACGAGATGCGATTCAATCATCAAGCCGAAAATCCGTCGCTCGCCGGCCACAATCTGCGCGGCGACATTTTCGGCCACACCGACCTGCCGGTTATGGTCTTTTTCGCTGTTGGCATGGCTGCAGTCGACCATCAGCCGCTCGGGCAATTTGGCCTTTGCAAGGTCCTTCGCCGCCGCATCCACGCTTTTTGCATCGTAGTTCGGCGCCTTGCCGCCGCGCAGGATGATGTGGCAGTCGTCATTTCCCCTGGTCTCAACGATGGCCACCTGTCCGCTTTTGTGTATCGACAGGAAATGATGCTTCTGCTGCGCGGCGAGGATCGCATCGATGGCGATTTTCACATTGCCGTCGGTGCCGTTCTTGAAGCCGATCGGCGCCGAAATGCCGGAGGCAAGCTCGCGGTGCACCTGCGATTCCGTGGTGCGCGCGCCGATGGCGCCCCAGCTGATGAGATCGCCGATGTATTGGGGAGAAATCGTATCCAGAAACTCCGAGCCGGCGGGCACCCCGGCCTGATTGATGCGCACCAGCAGGTCACGCGCAATGCGCAGTCCCTCATTGATATGGAAGCTGCCGTTCATGTGCGGATCATTGATCAGCCCCTTCCAGCCCACCGTGGTGCGCGGCTTCTCGAAATAGACGCGCATCACCAGTTCGATGTCTGCCGAAAGCCGCTCGCGTTCGGCGGCCAGCCGTCCGGCGTACTCGACCGCGGCAACCGGGTCGTGTATCGAGCAGGGCCCCATGATCACCAGCAGCCGGTCGGAGGTGCCGTTGAGGATGTCGCGCACGGCGCGACGCGTATGGGTCACCAGCGTCTCCACCGGGGTTGCCTGGATCGGAAAAAAACGGATCAGGGCCTCGGGAGATGGCATGGTCGTTACGTTGGCAATCCTTTCGTCATCCGTCGACGAAGTGCGGTCATCTGTCATGGGCAGGGTCAGTTTTTTGGGGGTCATGGCTTTGTTTCCGGATGTCGCAGCGAGCGCGCGTGATTCAGTTCTGATTGAGAAATACGGCCAACCTGCGCCGCGTCAGCGACGGTTGGGATTCAGGCTGCCGCGGTTGTAATCCTTGTCGCCTTCATATATTCGGCGCCCAATCCCCAGGAAACCGCCCTGGGAGGTGCGCTCGCGTTCGTCTTCCACGCGGCGTTCTTCGCGCTGGATTTGCGCCTTGGGCTGATCGGCGAATTCCCAGCGGCCGTTGGGAAAGAGAAACACCTTTTCGCCCTTGATGGTGGTGGCCTCAACACGTTCCTGGGCGTGGGCGCTCAAAGCGCATGCGCCAAGCAGGAGAAAGATACCGATGGAGTGTTTCACCAAATCCCTCTTAACAATCGTTTCAGTCACCGACCGGGCCTAGAGCTTCTGGTCGACCCAGTCGTATACGGACGCCAGCGCCTGCGGCAGTTTGCCGGCATCCGTGCCGCCCGCCTGCGCCATGTCCGCGCGGCCGCCACCCTTGCCACCCACCTGTAACGCCACAAAATTCACGAGGTCTCCTGCCTTGACCCGTGCGGTGAGGTCCGCCGTCACGCCGGCGACCAGCGATACCTTGCTGCCCTCGGTGACAGCCAGCACGATCGCGGCGGATTTGAGCTTGTCCTTCAGCTTGTCCAGCGTCTCGCGCAGGGCTTTCGCATCCGCACCCTCAAGGAGCGCAGCGAGAACACGTATACCTTTGATTTCTTTGGCATTATCGGCAATGTCGTCGCCTTGGGCGGCAGCCATTTTCGATTTCAGGCGTGCCAGTTCCCGCTCCAGAGTTTTGACGCTATCGAGCAGTTGGGCAATCTTTGCGCCCACTTCAGCTGGTTGCGCGCGCAGGTTTGCCGCCGCGTCATTCACCAGGTTCTCCTGCGCCTGCACCCAGGCAAGAGCACCCTCGGCGGTCACCGCCTCCACGCGCCGCACGCCGGCGGCCACGCCGGACTCGGCAACGATCTTGAAGAATCCGATATCGCCGGTGCGGCGCACATGCGTGCCGCCGCACAACTCCGTTGAGAAATCGCCCATGCCGACGACGCGCACCTCATCGCCGTATTTTTCTCCGAACAGCGCCATCGCCCCGGCCTTGATGGCATCGTCGTGTTTCATCACGCGCGATGACACTTCATGGTTGTGGCGGATTTCGCGGTTGACCAGTGTCTCGACCTCGCGAATTTCCCCGGCGCTCATTGCAGCGTTATGCGAAAAATCGAATCGCGTGTGGCCCGCATCAACCAGCGAGCCCTTTTGCTCGACATGGGTGCCGAGCACACGGCGCAAGGCTGCGTGCATGAGGTGCGTCGCGGAATGGTTCCAGGTCGCGTGCGCGCGCGCCACAGGGTTCACCGCAGCCATGACGCGGTCACCGACCTTCAGGCTGCCCCCGGTGAGCCGGCCGTGGTGGCCGAACACCTCGGGCTGAATCTTGCGCGTGTCTTCAACCGTGAATGACGCATTCGCGCCGGTGATTTCGCCGCGATCACCGACCTGTCCACCGGATTCCGCGTAGAACGGCGTTCGGTCGAGCACCACCGTGAGTTCGCCATCGCCCGATGCTTGCGGCACTTCGACGCCTTCGCGATAGATCGCGGTGACAGTGGACTCCAGTTGCAGGCTGTCGTATCCATGGAATTCGGTGGGCTTCCCGGAATAGGAAACACCGGCCGAGGCACTGAACCTCGAGGCCGAGCGCGCGCGGGTCCGCTGCGCCTCCATCGCCGATTCAAACCCTGCGTAGTCGACTTCAAGATCGCGTTCGCGGGCAATGTCGGCGGTCAGATCCACCGGAAAACCATAGGTGTCATACAGCTGGAACACGGTCTGCCCGTCAAGGCGCTTCAAACCTGTGCTCAGAGCGCCCTCGAGCACTTTCATGCCGTGCTCCAGTGTTTCGGCAAAGCGTTCTTCCTCGGCCTGCAGCACCTGGGCAACCCGCGTTTTGACCCTCACCAGTTCGGGATAGGCCTCGCCCATGGCAATTGCAAGGTCCTCCACCAGCCGGTGGAAAAACGGCTGCGTCTGACCGAGCTTGTAACCGTGGCGGATCGCGCGCCGGATGATCCGGCGCAGCACATATCCCCGGCCCTCGTTGCCCGGGATGACGCCATCGACCACCAGGAACGAACAGGCGCGGATGTGGTCGGCGATCACCTTGAGCGAATTGGAGGCCAGGTCTTGGGTGTGAGTCTCCCGCGCTGCGGCGCGAATCAGATCCTGGAAAAGATCGATTTCGTAATTCGAATGGACGTGCTGCAGCACCGCCGATATGCGCTCAAGGCCCATCCCGGTATCGACGCAGGGCTTGGGCAGCGGCGTGAGCACACCCTTGTCATCGCGCTCGTATTGCATGAACACGAGATTCCAGATTTCGATATACCGGTCGCCGTCCGCGTCGGGGGATCCGGGCGGTCCGCCGGCCACATCGGGTCCGTGATCGAAGAAGATCTCGCTGCAAGGTCCGCAGGGGCCGGTGTCGGCCATTTGCCAGAAGTTGTCGCTCTGGTTGCGCTGGCCACCGGGCTTGTCGCCGATGCGTATGCAGCGCTCCGCGGGAACGCCAATTTCCTTTGTCCAAATATCGTAGGCCTCGTCATCGTCCTGATAGACGGTGGTCCAGAGCTTTTCTTTGGGCAACCCATACACGCCGGTGAGGAGCTCCCAGGCGAAGTTGATCGCGTCGCGCTTGAAATAGTCGCCAAACGAAAAGTTGCCCAGCATTTCGAAAAAGGTGTGGTGGCGCGCGGTGTAACCCACGTTCTCCAGGTCGTTGTGTTTCCCGCCCGCGCGCACGCTGCGCTGGGATGAGGTGGCGCGCTTGTAGGCGCGCGACTCCTTGCCCAGGAACACGTCCTTGAACTGCACCATGCCCGAATTGGTGAAAAGCAGGGTCGGGTCATTCCCCGGCACCAGCGAGCTGGAGGCGACTATGGCGTGGCCACGCTCTTCGAAAAACTTCAGAAAGCGGGCGCGAATTTCGGCGGATTTCATGCGAATTCCATCACAAACGACGGTCCCATGGGCTATCGGGACGCCGCAAATCACTGAAAGAAATGGATTTTCGCCTGAATACGCAGGACGCGCAAACGCGCTTGCAGGAAACTCCCTGTTACCTCAGGGCACGACGCACTCGGTCTGCTGTCCCTTGCCCACGGCACCCCCACCCGCATTGCGGCTGATGGCGATCGGCATGGTCACCTGGATGCCCTGCTGCGCCGGGACCTGCACCGGCGCTGTGGTCGCATTGGCGACATAACCAAACTGCCCCGCGTTGAGTGTCTGCGAACCCGCGCTGTTCCTCACCGTCACCGCCCCGTCGAGCACGTCCACATGCAGCCCGTTTGGCGGCGGCCCACCCCGCGGCGTGGGGATGCTCCCGCAGTCGTTGTTGCACACCAGCATCCCGAAATGCGTGCCCCGTATCCCGATTGTCGCGCTGGGTGCGGTCACCAGCACCTTGTCGCGGTTTCGCTTGCCCAGCAACCCCGTCACGCTCCTCATGCCCCCTTTTAGCAGGCTGAAGATCATGTTGTCCGACTCGGGTTTTTTCTCGTCGTACTTGAAGGCATCCACTTTCATCTGCGATTCCGGGCGCAGCACGGTCTCCGCACCATCGGAGAACTTCATTCGTGCGTAAGTGCCCTTGGCCGTCACCAGTGTGTCCCCCTCGGTGATGCCCGACTTCACCGACAGGAACCGCGTCGTGCCATCGGAGCGCTTGACCGTGAGCGTACCGGACAGGTGCGTCACCGTGGCCACCGCCCCGGTGCTTGCAGGCGCAGGCTCAGCGGGCGCGACCACAGGGATCTGCGCCAGCACCGCAAGCGGGGCCATCAGCCCCGCGAGGCTAGCTGCAAACCGGAAGGCTCTTCGCTGCTTTTGCTTTGTCATCTTTTGTGCCTGGTTTTGCGGTGGCCTGCTTGTCGTCCTTCTTGTCATCTTTCTTGTCGTCTTTGCTGTCTGCAGTCTTGCCATCCGACGTCTTGCCGTCGGCGGTCTTGTTATCGGAGCCACCGGGCTTGTTGTTGCCACTGGCGTTATTTCCGCTACCGGTGTTATTTCCACCACTGGTATTGCCGCCGCCGGAGGTGCCGGTATCGCTTGACGCCCCAAAGGTTCCTGCTTCTTTTCCGCCTGTCGTGCCGCCCACCAGAGTCATCGTGGGCGACGGACCCGTACTGCCGACGCTGGCAAGAAGCGTGTTGCCCGTGTTCGCACCGGTGGCGATCACGTTGCTCGTCGTGCTCGTCGTGGTGGTGCTACCCGTGCCCGTCGCTCCCGTAGTGGGCAGCGTGGTCGTCGTCGTGATGATGGTTTGCAGCGTCTGGTTGGCCACCGTGTTCAGCGTCACACTGGTTGTCGTGCTGCTCGCGCCGCTCGTGCCGTTCTGGGCTGTCGAGGCGATTCCACCCAACAGACCCACGGCGCTGAGGTTACCCGCACACCCCACGCAGGTCCCGGCCAATATGTTCAGATTGCCCTTGGTAGCCGCGATGCTCGCACCGCCGGTCAACGTGACACCGGAGGAATTCAGCGTCACGCTGCCGCCCTTCAGTACCGCCCCGTTCACGCTCACCGCACCCGTGGTGTTGAAGGTCAGCCCACCGCTGGTGCTGAAGTTGTTGTTCACCGCCACCGACGTTGCGTTCAGCGCAAGGCTGCCCACGCTTGTCAGGTTCACCACCCCGTCCACGGTCACCGGGCTCGCATTGAAGATCAGGTTCGTCGCAATGATGTTGTTCAGCTCATCGTTCGAGAGCCCGAATCCGGCCTGCCCCAGGCCAATCGTCACCGCGCCGCCCGACAGATTGTTCAGCACCACCGTGCCCGATGGATTGTCCACCTCGGCGTTGATGCTCATGTTCCCGCCGTACAGGTTCACCTGCGCCCCGCTTGCCTCCACCGGTGCGTTGATCGCAAGCACTCCATTGGCCGCGTGCAGGTTGATCACCCCGCCTGCCGAGATGCCCCCTCCTTCATTGAGGCCCACGGAGTACAAGCCCAGGTTGCCGCTGGCATATACCCCGGCCGTGGTGTTCATCTGACCCGCCGCCGCCACCAGCACATCCCCGCCATCGGCGCCCACGACGCCGGTGATGTTGATCGCCCCGTTGTTGGCCAAGGTAATGTTGCCTGCGCCGCTGTTGGTGACCCCGGCCACGTTCAACACCGGCGTGGTGTCGTTGAACAGCACCGCGCCACCACCGGTGTTCTCGATAAACAGGCCCTGGATCACGTTATCCGGATGATCGAGAGACACCCCGCCCACCGAGTTCACTCCCACGCCAAACGCCCGGATCGGCATCGACTGCGTGATCGCCCCGCCCGAAAGGAGCGACACCACACCCAATGTCGCAATGCCGTTGCCCGCATAGCCCACATCAAATCCGATAGTGCTCTGGAAGTCGATGTCCGCATTCACCCGCGCCAGGCCCGCCGCGTTCAGGGTCTGCAGGTCCACCCCTGCCACCTTATTAGTCACATAGTCCAGCGTGATCGCAGCACCCGCATCATTGAACGTCGCAGCCACCACATTGCCCGCCGTGATCGGCGCGGTCTGCGAGATCACGCCACTGGCCAAGAGCTTCAGTTCGTTCTCACCCACGTTCACCGCGCCGTTCAGCGTCAGTGCGCCCATTGAATCCAGAGTGACGTTTCCACCCAGGTTGTTGATGCCGCCCGCCAGCACCGTCAGCGGGGCATTGGTATGCAAATCGGCATCACCAACGCCTGAATTAAAAAGCACCAAGTTCTTGAAAGTATTGAAGTTATTGGACAGCTCAACGTCACCACCTGCGACGGTGATTTCCATCACGCCGCCAATATTGATGGGCGCTAACTGCGTGATGCCGGCCAGCGTGTTGAGTTCGAGGTTTCCACCCACATTAGCGGAGCCTGCAAAATTCAACGTGCCACCCAGGTTGTAAAGGCTGGCGCTGCCCAGGGGCGAATTCAATCCCAACACGTTCAGGGCGGGGGTCGTTGTCACCAGATCGATGCCGGCGGTCGATGAACTCGCGCCGAAAGCGCCAATCTGGTTCCCGGGATTGGAAAAGTCCACCGCACCGTGTGCCGAAGCCGTCAACGCCCCGATGCTGACCGGCGCGGTCTGACTGATGGCGCCAGAAGGTGCCGACAGATTCGCCGCACCGGCAACCAGGCTGCCCACCGACAGATTGCCGGCGGTGTTAAGCGACAAGGCGCTGGAGGCGCTAATCAGATTGCCGGTAATGACGCCGATGGTGTTGGTGGCATTGTTGAACTGGAACACACCCTGTCCGTTGACATCCATGCTGGCGGCGGAAATGTAGCCGGCATTCTGCATCACACCGGCGCCGCTCGCGCCCGTGTCAAAACGCAACAGGCCAGAGCTGACGGAGAGATTCCCATTGATGACGATATTGTCCGCCGTCACGAACAGGTCTCCCATTGAGAACGCCGTCGTCAGGTTCAGCGTTCCCGCACTTCCGACGTAGGCGCCTCCCGAGGAACTCAGGATCAACCCGCCACTACCCGGATCCACCATCAACGGTGCCGAATTGGCGCCTATGGACGTACCGTTCAATTGAAGGCCACCGGTGCCGGTGACCATGATGTCGGTGGTCGATGTTCCGGTTGATGTAATCGCCCCGGACTGCGATAGCGTCACACTATTGGCGCTCAGCGTCGTGCCGCCGGTGCCGGCAAAGTTGATGCCGCCCGTAGGAGCAGACAGTGAAACCGCGCCGGTTGCGCTGATCTGGCTTACCACCAGGTTGCCCGCAGCCTGTGTCGCAGTCAGATTGGTCAGGTTGCCAATGGCACCACCAGTCTGGGTGAAGCCGTTGGCGGTGGTGATGGAACCGCCGTTGCCGTTAATCATGCCGGCGCTCTGGATGAAACTGCCGACGTTCAGCAAGGTTCCACCGGAAAGATTCAACACACTGCCGGCGCTGCCAATATTCAAAGTTCCCGCAATGCTGGAAGTCGCCGCTCCCAGCGTGAAATCGTTGGTGCCGCTGAACAGGAAAATGTCAGACGCGTCGGCGAAAGTAACGTAACGCGCCTGCTGGCCGTTCGCGCTCAAAGTGATGGTATGAGTACCGGCGGTGGTCGATACAAACGCCGATTCATTGGCGGTCGGAACATGCGCGCGACTCCAGTTCGCAGCGTTTTCCCACAGGCCACTTCCCGCGGCAACCCAGGTATTGGTGACGTCCGCCAGCAGCGAAAGACTGCCGGGATTGTAGGTCGTCGTGAGTGTCACGCCGCCCGGCGCGGAAGGAGGGCCGCTGAAAGTGCCACTGAGCGAACCCGTCGACGTCACCACATTGTAGGTGGCACCGCTGTCGATCCCGCCGCCGATCTCCAGCACATTGAGCGTGCTCGAAGTGTTGTTCAGCGTGGCATTTCCGGTTATGGCGAGGACGTCATACTGACTGCCTGGCGTGGTGCCCGCGATTTCCACCACCACCGTGCCGCTGGCACCCTGCGCGAAAGTGGTTGCTCCGGTGCCAGTAACGGTGAGTGTGCCTATGACACCCGCGCCGCCGGGTTTGACGAAGCCGCTGTTGGTAAGTGTGCCCGTGGTCACGTCGATGGTGCCCGAACCCGCAACGGTGCCGGAATTTGTGAATCCGCCCGGCCTATAGAGTGTCGCACCCGTGCCTACGTTGAGCGTTCCCGCGTTGCTGGCAAAGTTGTACAACGCCATTGTTCCTGAATTTGCATTCAGCGTGCCTGTATTGGTAAATGTGCCTGTATTGAAGTTAATCGACTGGGTGCCCGCGCCCGCACTCTTGGTCAACGTGCCGCTGTTGTTGAAATTGTTGTGCGTGAACGGCGCGTCGGTCTGGACGTCAAGAAAACCGGCATTGTTGAACGTGCCATCGCTCCCGGCCGAGCGCGTGATGCTTCCCGTTCCAGACCAGGTGGAACCCGAGGTGCTGTTGCTGGTGAAGGTACGATCCTGAAGGAATTTGTTCGCTGCTCCGCTGATCGTGAGTACCCCGCCCGCGGCCACCGTCGTCGTGCCCGTCCCCGCCTGTGTGCCGCCGCTCCAGTTGAATGCGCCATTGGCTGCGACGCTCAAGGCTCCGCCAAGCGTGCCGCTTTCGAGGTCCAGCGCTCCGCTCGTGGTCACTGTGCCGCTCCCCTGCACCGTGCCGCCGGCAATCCGCAAATTGGTTATCGACATCGGCGCATTGATGTCTGTTGTTCCCGTCCAGGCCGTCAATTGGCCCGCTCCCGTTACCGCCGCCCCGGCGTTAAACGTGCGGTTGCCCACCTGCACCTGCGAACCACCTGCGATGTTGTAGGTTCCGGTATCCGTCCCCGAACCGTACAAAACGATGCTGCCCGTGTTCACGTTCACTGTACCAATATTGGCAAAGGCACCCGTATTTAAGTTGAAGTCCTTCGAACTTGCTCCGCCGCTCTTGGTGAGCGTGCCGCTGTTGTTGAAGTTGTTGTGCGTGAAGGCCGCATCCGATTGCGCATCCAGGAATCCGGCATTGTTGAACGTGCCGTCCCCGCCGGCCGCTCGCGTGATCCTGCCCGCGCCCGACCAAGTCGAGCCCGAGGTGCTGTTGTTCGTGAAGGAGCGATCCTGCAGGAATTTGTCCGATGTTCCGCTGATCGTGAGCACTCCGCCCGCGGCGACCGTCGTCGTGCCCGTCCCCGCCTGCGTGCCGCCGCTCCAGTTGAATGCGCCATTGGCTGCGACGCTCAAGGCTCCGCCAAGCGTGCCGCTTTCAAGGTCCAGCGCTCCGCTCGTGGTCACCGTGCCGCTCCCCTGCACCGTCCCGCCGGCAATCCGCAAATTGGTTATCGACATCGGCGCATTGATGTCTGTTGTTCCCGTCCAGGCCGTCAATTGGCCCGCTCCCGTTACCGCCGCCCCGGCGTTAAACGTGCGGTTGCCCACCTGCACCTGCGAGCCGCCTGCGATGTTGTAGGTCCCGGTATCCGTCCCCGAACCGTACAAAACGATGGTGCCCGTGTTCACGTTCACCGTGCCGGTGTTCGAAAAGGCGCCCGTATTGAAATTGAAGTCCTTCGCGCCAGCTCCCGCACTCTTGGTGAGCGTGCCACTGTTGTTGAAGTTATTGTGTGTGAAGGCAGCGTCCGATTGCGCGTCCAGGAATCCGGCATTGTTGAACGTCCCGTCCCCGCCGGCCGCTCGCGTGATCACGCCCACGCCCGACCAGGTCGAGCCCGCGGCACTGTTGCTGGTGAAGGTGCGATCCTGAAGGAATTTGTTCGAGGCTCCGTTGATCGTGAGCACCCCGCCCGCGGCCACCGTCGTCGTGCCCGTCCCGGCCTGCGTGCCGCCGCTCCAGTTGAATGTGCCATTGACCGTCAGCGCCCCGGCTCCCTGCAACGTGCCACCGCTCAATATCAGCGTTGTCCCCGAGCCCATTGACGAGGTGCCTGCCAGATCCAGGTCCCCCGAGGATATTGTCAGCGAGTCATCCGCGCCGCCCGTAAACACAAGAGACTTCGCCGCTTGTCCCGGGCCGGTGACAGTTACCACCCTTGTCCCCGCGGTACCGTCAATCACCGCATCTCTTGTGGAGGTCGGTGTTCCGCGACTCCAGTTGCCCGCTGTTTCCCATGCACCCGTGCCTCCTGTGAAGCGCGTTGTGACACTGTTGACGGTATAGCGAACGTTGTTACCCGACAGCGCAACCGTGCCGCTTACATCGGTGGGTTGATTGGGCGCTCCAAACGTACCCGCAGTCGCGCCGCCGCTAGTGGTCACGAAATCGTAGAAATTGGTCGAGTCTGCAAAGTATCCGGGGACTTCGGTAAATGTCACCGTGCCGCCCTTGGTGACGCTGCCGTTCACGTTCAGTACATCGTACGTGCCCGCGCTGGTGCCGCCGAGTTCTATGGCAAGCGTGCCGCCGGTGAGGTCTACGTTTCCGTTGACGTTTAGCGTTCCCGCCACGCCCACACCACCGGGCTTTAGCGTGCCGGTGTTCGTCAATCCAACCCCACCCACTGCAATCGTTCCAGAGGTCCCCGTCGTGCCGGAACCCTGAATTACGCCGGCGTTAGAGAGCGCGCCGCTGGAAGAATAGGTTCGTCCATTACCGATGGTGATGGTGCCGTTGTTGGTCTGGGTGGCGCTGGTGACCGTGATATTGCCTGCAGAGGCGTCGACCACACCCGTGGTCACGGCGTTGGTGAACGAAGTCGCGGCCGCGATGGTGCCGCCCACCCCTCCCAATGCGATGATTGTGCCGCTGTTATTTAACGATCCGTTGGTCAGCGTCAGCGTGGAGTTGGCGGACGAAAACTGAATTGTGCCGCTGCTGGAGGACATACTGGAAATCGTCAAACCGCGCTGAATATCCAACAAACCCTGGTTGTTAACCGACGCATTCACCGTGGCGTTATTGGCATTGCCGTAAGTCTGAATCGACCCGCCGGGTGCGTTGATGAGTGAACCCGTGGTCACGTCCAGTCGCGACACACCAAATCCGGAGCTGTAATTGCGTAGCAGTATGTTTCCGTTGTTCGTGAATCCAGTCCCGTTATTGACCGTCAGCGTGCCGTGGTAGTAAGCAATGCAGCAGTCATCACCGCTCTGAATCTCGATCGCCGAGGTGGCGCCGGTGCTCAAGCCACCATAGATGTTGGCCGAGGAATTCATTCCCACAACCATGTAGCCGTTGTTCACCACATCAACGCCGGCGTTAAATGTCTCCCCTGATATCGTTAGCGTGACACCGTTGTCTATCGTGAAGGTTTTTGTCCCTGACACTGCACTTACGGTCGTGGCACCGGACAGATTCAGCGTTGGCGCACCCGAATGCAAAGAGAAGTTGCTCGCAAGTTCCACCGTTGAACTGGTGTTAAATGTGCCCGCGGGATCACCCGTAATTTGCGTCCCCGAGCCAAGTCGTGTTGTGCCGCCGTTGATCGTCACCGACTTGCCCGCCGTCGGGATATTGATCGTTCCGCCCGAGGTATCGAATAAAAGACCAGCGTTGCCGATCGTGAGAGAGCGATCAGCCTGGATCGATGCACCGGCCTGATTCACGATCTGCGCATTAATTACCGCGGTGTCGCCATTGCCATAGGACTGAATCAGCCCTCCCGATGCGTTGGTAAGCGTTCCCGTGGTCACATCCAGGCGCGGCACACCAAATCCTGAGTTGTAATTGCGCAGCAGTATGGTTCCGTTGTTTGTGAATCCAGTCCCGTTATTGACCGTCAGCGTTCCGTTGTAGTAAGCAATGCAGCAGCCATCGCCGCTTTGAATCTCGATGTAATTGTTGTTGAGCAAGCCGCTGGTGATCGTAGAGGAGGTGGCCATGGACACCACCAGCGAGCCCTCATTGGTAAGCGTCCCGGTGCCGCTGACCGTGGCATTGTTCAATGTGAGCGACGCTCCAAGGGGCAGCGTGGTGTTGGTGTTGAAGGCCAATGGCCGGCTCAGGATCAACGAACCGCCCAAGGTATTCGTGCCGTTCAGAATCGCGGCCCCTACGCCAGTCACGCTGCCTCCGCTCCAGTTGAACGCGCCGTTCACTGTCAACGCACCTGCGCCCTGCAGTGTGCCGCCGGTCAGGGCAAGCGTCGTGCCCGCGCTCATGGACGACGCACCCGACAGATCGAGAGAGCCCGAGGAAATGGTCAGAATGTCATCGCCATTTCCATTAAAAATCAAAGATTTGGCTTGTTGCCCCCCGGCCGTCACCGATACCAACTTGGTCGTTACCGTGCCGTCGATCACCGCGTCTTTCGTTGAAGTTGGTGTGCCGCGACTCCAGTTGCCCGCGGTTTCCCATGCGCCGGTTCCGGCCGTGAAGCGCGTCGTGACACTGCCGACCGAGTAATTCAGATTGTTGCCGGATACCGCAACCGCGCCGGTCACATCCGTAGGTTGGTTGACGGTGGTGAATGTGCCGGCCGGTGCGGAACCGGAGGTTACGAAGGTATAAACGTTGCCGGCGTCGGCAAGATGGCCGCCGAATTCGGAGAACGCCAGGGTGCCGCCGCGGGTGACGGTTCCTGTGGCATTGAGCACGTCATACGTACCGCCCGTTGTGCCACCCAATTCGATTTCAAGCGTGCCGGTACCAAGATTCACGTTGCCGGTAACGTTCAGTGTTCCGGCGGCCAAATTGCCGCCAGGTCGCAGCGTCCCCGCATTGAGCAGAGTGCCGCCACCGACGTCAATGGTTCCGGAACCCTGGATAAAGCCTGTTGTTGCGGAATTGGTGAATCCACCGGTCTTTGTGAACGTTGCGCCACTGGCAACGTTGACGACACCAGACTGCGTAAATGCGCCATTCAATTGCAGCGTGCCACTATTGACATTGACAGTACCGGTTCCCTGATTCGAAAACGCCGGGGCCATCACGACCGTCCCCGCCAACGATTGGCGAAATTCGGCGCCCGACAAATTATTGAAGGTACCCGTACCCTGCAGCGTATCGCTGGTGGTGTTGATGCTTACGTTGCGGAACACCCCCCCAGACTGGTTGTTGAACGTCCCGTTCAGGCTGGAGTCGTTACCCGTGAAGTGACCCCAGATCACCTCACCATAATTGTTCCATGTCGTTCCCGCACCCAGGTTCGAGGTCGAATTGAAATTGGTGGTCGACGACAACGCCGTCGTCAGGGTCAACCCGCCGGTAACGGTGCCACCGGTGAAGTCGAAGGTATTGCCCCCGAGCACAGTCAGGCTGCCGCTACCGGTCAACGTGCCGCTTGACACGGTCAACGCGGTCAAGTTGCTCACCGTGGCCCCTGCAATATCCAACGTTCCGCCGCTGACGTTGATGGTGTTCACCGCCGGGAGGGTGGTGCCGCTTGCGAACGTGGTGGCCCCGGAAGACGTGATGGAGGCGAGTGTGGCGTAGTTGATCGCCGGCAATAGCGCTGTCCTTGTCCCTGCACCGGTATTAATGAAGCTGGTGCCAATATTGGTGACAGTAGCGCCATTGAGGTTAAGCGTCACGTTACTGCCACCGGATCCACTGGTCAGCGTCGTGCTTCCACTGATGTTGTAGGCGCCGGTTAGCGTGAATGTGTTTGTCGCGCCCCCACTGAAACTGGTGCTGCCCAAGCCCGTGACATTGCCGCTGATGCTGCGCGTGTTGGCGAAGCTGAGGGTCGCCCCCGATGACACCGCGTAGTTGCCGCTATCGGTACCGGTCCCGTTGAATTGAGTGGTGCCAGCCTGGGCGTTCACAATCCCAGCATTTGAAAAGGTCGGGGCCATCACGACCGTCCCTGCTAACGATTGGCGATACTCGCCACCAGCCAGGTTGTTAAAGGTTCCCGAGCCCTGCAGCGTATCGCTGGTGGTGTTGATGCTTACGTTGCGGAACACCCCACCGGACTGGTTGTTGAACGTCCCGTTCAGACTGGAATCGTTACCCGTGAAGTGACCCCAGATCACCTCACCATAATTGTTCCACGTCGTTCCCGCACCCAGGTTCGAGGTCGAATTGAAATTGGTGGTCGACGACAACGCCGTCGTCAGGGTCAGCCCGCCGGAGATTGTGCCGCCCGAGAAATTGAAGGTGCTCCCGCCACTGAGAGTAAGATCCGTTGAGCCCGTCAAGGTCCCACCGTTAAGTGTCAGAGTTGCCCCGGACTCAATTTTCGACGATGAGTTAAGAGTCAGGACGCCGCCGGTAATGCTCAAAGTCTCATCCCCGCCAAGCAGCAGGCTGCGCGGATTCTCGGTGGAATTCATCGTCACCGTATAAGTGCCGCCGGTTTGATTGATGACAGCATCCTGGGCGGCGGTAGGCTTCGCGCCACGACTCCATGTGGCGGAATTCCAATTACCGGTTCCGCCGGTCCAGAAATTACGCAATGCCGCAGTGTTCAACGTGCCCGATGTTGTCGGTGAAGTCAGCGCAAACGGTTGATACGGTGTCAACTCCGTTACCGTCGCCGAGCCCGATGTGCTCCCGGTGGGCACGAGCACTGCATAAGCCTCGCTTCCCGTCGAGGCCAGATATCCACCGATCGCCTGATAGCGAATATCGCCGCCCAGCGTCAGATTGCCGGTAACGTTGATCTGATCGAACTGCGTCCCGGCAGTAGTGCCGCCCATATCCAACTCGAGCACTGATGTGCCGCCCAACACCAGGTTGCCGGTGAGGTTCATCGTACCCGCCGCCGCCGCGCCGCCGACACGCAGCGTGCCGTTGTTCGTCAGCGTGGTGGCGGAGGCGCTGATACTGCCTGCGCTGAGTGTCGCCGCCGCGCCAATATCGATGCTGCCATTGGTTGCCGTCAGCGTGGCATTGCTCGCACCCGTGGTAATGGTCGCGTTCTGAATGATGTTGTCGTTGGCGATCAACGTCACGCCGCCGTTTGCGGTGATCACGCCGTTGATCGTGAGGTTGTCCGATGACCCGCCGGAGTCGACGGCGGTGAGCAGGACAACGCTGCCGGTGATCGCACCGGTCGAAACCGATCCGCCGCTCATTGACACCAGGTCAGGCGCGGCGCCCGCGCCGATCGTGCTGTTCACGGTAACCGAACCGGTTCCCGCGGTGATGAAGAAATCATCAACATTGGCCGTGTTGACGTTCACCGTGCCATTGAGGGTCACGCTGCCATTCGCGCCGGGAGTGACGGTATCCAGCGTCAGGGACCCGCCGATCAAGACATTGCCGGCCAGATTGATCAGATTCTTGGCCGCCACCGTGCCGGACATGTTGAGATTGCCCGTGGTTCCCGACCCGGTGGAATTCAGCGTTAGATTATTGAGATAAAACAGCGCCGCGCCGTTATTCACATTGCCGATCGTGATGGCGCCGCCGTTGCCGGAAGCCGTGGAGGAATCCAGCGTCAGGCTGCTATTGGCGATATTGCCGTGGACGATTGTCGTGCCGAAGTTGATGGCGCCCGAGTTGCCGCTGTTGGTGGGATTGGTATCGATGGTGACACCACCAGTGTTCTCCACCGCGATGTTCCCGCCCCCCGTTACGGTAACCGCACCGGTGACATTGACATTGCTTTTCAGGCTCCAGATGCCGGCGGGTGTGCCCGCAAGATTGACCGAGAGATTTCGAAGGTAATTGCCCGCGGAGTTGCCAAACGAGCCATGCGTGAACAATCCGGCCGCGGTACCTCCGGAAACATCGATGGTCAGATCGGTGTTCGCATTGGCCGCGGATACCGTATTCCCCGTGCCGTTGGCAAGCCACACATCGCCGGCGCCCGCGGCGGCCTGATTGGTCTTCAGCGTGACGCTGGTCTGCAGTTGCACGTTGCCGGTGAGCTGAATGTCGCCGATATCCGTATTGACATTGCCGAACAGCTTGATGAAGCCGTTGGCGCCGCCCGAGGGCCCGCCGGTGGTGTCCACTTCGAGGGTGTCGAGGTAATAGGAACCACCGCCGTTGGATACCAGCGAAAGTTCCACGTCGCCGCCATTCTTGCCGGTGGCCGTGGTGCCGGTGTGAATCATCAGCTGCTTGGCCGGGCTTCCACCATAAATATTTGAATTTGAAGCGAATTTAACCTTTCCGCCAAAACCCGTATTCGACTGTTCGGTATCGATGGTGAGACCGGATGCCGCAGGTGCAATGCTCACCTTGCCCGCCCCCTGAACCTCAAATAGAGCGGCATCCGTGGAATTCACGCCCTTGTCATCGAGGGAAATGTTTCCCTGCAGGGTCAGTGTTCCGGCCGTCGGGCCCGCAATGTTGACCGTGAGCTTGTTGAGGTAGTTGCCGCCGCCGTTGCCAACGGCTCCCAGAGTGACGTTGCCCGCAGTGCCAGTGCCCGTGGATGCATCCAGCGTGAGCGAGCGCCCGACGCTGTTCGCCGAAACGTTGAAGGCGCTCAGATCGATGTTGCCGGCGGCGCCCAGATTGTCCGAGCGGCTGTCAATGGTCGCATCGGCCGCAACCACCATGTTGCTGGAGTTGGAGGTGAAGGCAATGGTGCCAGTGGCCTTTACATCGGCGGCAAGCACGATGCCGGTGCCCGCGCCGGTATTGTCGACACTGACGACCGTCTTGCTGTCGATGCCCCGTTGTCCGTCCACGGCACCGATGGTCAACGTGCCCGTGGTGCTTTTGACGTTGATGCTGGAGGAGTTGGATTTCGCAGCGATGGTGCCGATGGCGTTGGCAGTGTCGACAAGATTGACCCCCGAACCTTCGGCACGCAGCTTTGTCACCGTCAGGGCGCTCGACTGGCTGATCGATCCCTGGGTTACCAGGCTCAGCGTATTGGCGCCGGCGTCAGTGCGCGTAATTGCAGGGCCCGAGGCCACCGTGATATTCCATGCCTGACTGCTGTCGCCAATCTGCAATACCGGCGAATTGATGGCGTCCATGTCGGCCTGGGAAATGCGCAACGTGCTGCCCAGGGGCGATCCGCCAAGCTGGATGGTGTTGATTGTCCCTGGCGGGTTGTATGGCTTGATCAGGGCGCGCGTCGTTGCGGTGATCGAATCCGCGCCGCCCCCAAGCGAAATCGAGTCCGACACGATATTGACATTGGCGGCGTTGATCGTCGCGCCTGCGGCCGGCGTGATGCCCGAGGATGTTGCCGTCAGCGTCACGGTGCCGCCGGTGCTCACAAGCTGCGAACCGGCAATCGAGCTGATGGATGCGCCGGTCGCACTGATCAGGCCGCCCGAGGCGTTGACTTCGTCATTGAAGCTGATGTTCCCGGTGCCGTTCAATGTAATCGCGGCGCCGCCGGTTTCAAGCTTGCCAACGACAATTGGCGCGCTCCCCGGGCTAACGCCCGTGCCGGTTTCGATCAGTATGGATCCACCGCCCGAAGTGGCAAATTTGAGCGCCGCCAAATGATTGCTGGTGGTGAGGTCAATTCCCGCGCTGCCGTCACCCGACTGGTTGCGCGTGCGCAAGGTGAGGCTCCTGCCACTTTGCAATTCCACGTCCGCATTGCCGAAAATACCTGAAACCGTTATGCCATTGCGGGCTTCAAGAATGATGTTGGCGTTGGTGCCTTCAATTTCGCTTTCGTAGATCAGGAATGTGGGCGGGCTGGCGGTGCCTTCGTCGGCGAACAGGATGGAGCCCAGGGTGTTGCTGCTGGAATTGTTGATGAGGTTTGTCGACGAAGCATCCGTATCGTCGGAACCATCTGCGCTGCCGCCGTTGATCTGAATATTGAGGGGGTCAAGCAACAGAGTGCCAATATTGCCCTGCGGCGCAGCCAGATCAACTCTGCCCTTCATCAGCAAGGAGTTCCCGCTGGAGATTTCGATGAATCCGCCATCGCCGCCTGTCATGCCGCCGCGTGCGCTGATACTGCCGTAAACCCGTGTCGCGATATCGGACCAGACAATGACCTTGCCGCCATCACCTTCGTCGATTGCGTCTGCGTGTACCACCACGTCAGACCCAACATAGGTCTGCGACGCGTTGTGTATGTCCGGATTGCTTCCCTGATAGTCCCCACCCACCAGCACTTCACCGCCACCGGTGCGTCCGCGCGCGTCAATACCGGCGCGGCCCAGCAGGGCCACCTTCTCACCCAGCACCCGCACCATCCCGCCGTGATCCGTATCCCCATTCGCAAAGATGCTACCCGAGACCAGTGTCTTGCCCTGCGCGCTCTCAATGTAGACCTGCCCGCCCTTGCCGCCGCCCGCATTCAGCATCGCGCCATCACCGATGGTCAGATCACCCATCGCGTTCACGCCGATCCGGCCGCCCGCGTCCCCCGCCACATCAATTAGAGACGTCGGTGCGTTCACCAGATACCCGACCAGTTGCACACTGCCGCCTTGCCCCACTACACCTGCTCCGGGTGCATCTCCGTTGATCGTGGCCAACAGGACCGTGTCGGATTCATCATTTGTGGGTGTTGGCGTCAGGCGGCTGATACTCGATACCACCAACGGTGTGTAGCTCGTTGCCTGCCCCGCGCGCTGCGCCGAGGCCGCCAGCGTCCCACCTACCTGCACCTGGCCCTGCGCCGCCGTGACCGCGATGCTGCCACCGGACACGCCGCTCGCATTGACCACCGCGCCCGGCTCCACCATCACATTGCCCTGTGCCGACTGCAGACTGATCGTGCCGCCGGTGCCCGTGCTGCCCACGGCACTCACCACGCTGTTGGTCTCCACGCGCACATCACCCTGCTGCGCGCTCACCTCGATCTTGCCGCCTCGCTCCCCATCCACACTGATGCGGCTGCCCTGCTCCACCGACACCGATTTCGTGGCCTTGAGGAATATCCGCCCATCGGGGCCGCGCACCAGTTGATTGGCGTTGATCACGCCCTTGTTGCGTACCACCGCGCCGACAATGCCGACCCTGCCAGACTCCGCGATGATCGAGCCCAGGTTCTCCGCCTTGTTGTTGCTTGCGGTTATCTCTACGCTGACTCCGGGTGCGCCACTGTCAATCAGCCGCACGCTGTT
>CAIUKQ010000188.1 GCA_903899705.1 uncultured beta proteobacterium | reverse complement strand
GGCCTCCAGCAGTTTTGCCTGATCCTCCGCGGAAAGTGTCGCGGAATAATGCTGCAGCAGTTCCGCCGAGGAAAGGATGTTGGTGAGGGGGGTGCGCAATTCGTGCGAAGCAATCGAGACGAATTTGGATTTCATCTCGTTTAGTTCCTTCTCGCGCTGCAGGGCTGCAAACAACTCCGCCTCCGCCAGTTTTCGCTGGCTGACATTGACGTTGGTGCCCACCAGCCGCCTCGCGCGGCCGCTCTCGTCGCGACTGACCACTTCGCCCTGCGTGTGTATCCAGATCCACTCGCCGGTCGCGGATTTCACCCGGTATTCGACGGACAGGTGGGGGCTGATGCCCTTGATGCATTCGATGCGCGCTGCATGCATGCGGGCCACGTCTTCGTGATGAATGATGCCCGCAAACTCGGCGAGGGTGAGGTAGGACTCGTCCCCCTCCATCCTCAGCATCCGGGGCCAGGCCGCATCCATATAGAGCGTGCCCCGGGTTTCATCCCATTCCCATACCGCGAGGGCGGAGGAATGGACCGCCAGGTCGATCCGCTCGGTGGCGCGAAGCAGTTCCGCCTCCGACTTTTTGCGCTCGGTGACGTCAATGACCGAGACGATGGTCCCCGCAAGCGCGTTGCCCGGTTCGACATTGCGGCTTTCAACGGCCAGCCACTGCACCGATCCGTCCGGGCGCTGAATGGAAATTTCATCGGGAAGTCGCGGTGGGGTGACGCCTTGAAGTTTGCCGATCGGCGTGGAGCGCTCCCGTGAAGGCATGCTGTCGAGGAGTGCAAGCGGCTTGCCGATGAGATCTTCCCGTGTGCGATTGATAATTTCGCACAGGTGCCGGTTGCAGCGGGCAATCTTCCCCTCGGTGATGAATGCCAGACCCACCGATGCTGTTTCGAAGATGGTTTCCTGTTCGCGCAGGGCGCCTGACACGGTTTTTTCCGCGGCGCGCAGCAGGTCCAGCAGCTTGGCGTTTTCGCGGCTGCGGGCAAGCGTGGTCATCAGGGCGCGATGCGCGGAAATGTACAGTGACAGCAGCACCCCGGTAAAAATCAGCAGCAGCAGGCCCGTGGCGGTGTTGACCTCGCCACCGGAGGCGAACATCATGGCAACGACCGGGGCCAGGATGGGCAGCACGAAACTGACAAAGGCCTTCGGGCTGGGCGCGAGCGAAGGCGGAAGGCCCATGCTGATGGTCGAGAGCAGGAAAGCCACGGTGAGTTCGGGCACGGAACGTGACTGGGCGGTCAAAAACAGCAGCGACATGCCCCACCCCGCGCCCAGGGTGGTGCTGACCAGGCAGAAGATGTTTTCCCAGCGCGTTGCCTGTTCGGATTCTGGCTGGACCCGCTCGTACAGATGGGCCAACAGGTAACGCGCCAGGCTGGCCGCGATGAGCCACAGCGCCCAAGCCAGCAAAAGCGATACCTTGACGACTCCCCAAAGCGCAAAAACGGCGATCGAGGCAACCAGCAGGATCATCGGCGTGTCGTTGCCGGACAGCTTGTACAGAAGCGCGACGCGTTCGTGCAGGAACTCAGATTGTTTCAGGGCAAAACGGCCTGAATTGGTTTTGGGCGCGTCGGGAATCGCGGAGTCGGGCACGGATGACATCTTGAGTGCGGGCTGGAGACGGAGAGTATGGAAGAGTGTATTACTTTCCCCGCAGACCAATGGGGCAAGTTACGTGCAATTCCGCGCAATTAAGGGGGTTAAGGGCACTAATCGAGGATTTTTTTATGCCTTCGGCATATAAGCGGCGTCATTGCATTTCCGGCGGATCGGCTGCGTTGCGGGCAGTTAAAATAACCACCGACCAGCTTGGACGCTCCAAGCCTTGCATTCAGGGAAGGTGCGAGTTGCGTAATTCTTCGTGCAAGTGGAGGGGAAATGCTCAAGTTTTTTGGCGGTGGCAAACCGGATCATCCGATGGCCGATCTCAAGGAGGCTCGCAGGATCCTTGACGAGGTTCCGGCCAGCGACGCCCACAAGGCGCTGGAGGAACTTGGGAACTGGCTCGATTCGGTGAGTGCCGCCGAGGGATTCAAAGCCGAGCTCCGCGCACAGTTGCTGTTCCTTATTGACGAGGCTGCCCAGGCGCACGTGCGCAAGCTGGTTCGTGACTACATTTCCTCGGTGCGGCTGTCCAAGTTCCAGGAGGGCAGGCTTTGGGGCGTGATTCATGGCTACTGGCGGCAGTCGGCGCTGGCGTTCTCGGTATGCGTGGATGCCTACGGGTCCGGCGCCAAGGGCTCTGAAGGTCACAAGGCAAATATTGTTCTGCTCACGGTGCGGGCGCTGCGTGCGCTGGCGCAGCAGATGCGCTGGCAGTATATGCGCTATGGACCTTTCGAAGAAAGCCTCTGGGGCGACATCGCAAAAATCTACGCGCTTGCGGAAAACAGGAAGTACGCCCGCAGCAAGGTCACCTGCTATGCGGCCATTCCGGGGGAAACGTCGCCCGAGCAGGAGTTTTTGCGTGCGGTCATGATGGCTTCATCGTCGCCCGACAGCCTTCTGCCGGTGGAGATTGAACTGGCCGAGCGACTCATCGCGCATTTTTCGGCTTCGTTTACGCTGGTACTCGACCAGCAACCGGATATTGCCTACTGGATCGATCTTGCGACCAACCATCCGCCGCTTCGGATTGCGCGGCCGCCGCAACGCGCGCCCACGCTCCGGTTTTTTGCCGCCGGCAAAGCGATGCAGGAGCTGGAGGAACTTCTGGGCAAGGTCGGGTCAACCAGTCTGGTGCCCTCGAATGTCAACCTTGGCGGAACTTATGATCCTGCGATGGTGCTCGACGTGTTGCGCCATCTGGCGCTTTACTGGTCGAGCAAGCCCCCGGAAAGAAAGCACCCCCGGCATCGCGTGAAAACCCGGCTCGCGGTGGCGCACGGACTGGATGGCGTTCTTGCCGCACTCGGTGCCTCGGTGTCGCTGGATTTCGAATCAGCGGCCACCGAAAGCTGGGTGGTGGACAACGTCAGCGCCGGAGGATTTGGCGCGAGCATCCCGCAGATCAAGGGTGAGTGGCTGAAGATCGGTTGCCTGCTGGCCCTGCAACCGGAAGGCGGAGCGAACTGGGTGCTGGGCATCGTGAGGCGGTTGAATCGCGAGTCGCCCCAACAGGGCAGCGTGGGGATCCAGACGCTCTCACGCACGATGGAGTCCGTCCAGTTGCGTGCGCAGCAGGACGCGGAAGGCGGGGAACTCTGCGTTCTGCTGGAGCCCCAGGGCGTCGTCACGGCCTCGGAGGCCATGGTCGTCATGCGCAACGGCGCATTTGTGGCCGGCCAGAACATGGAATTCCAGTATCAGGACAAACAGATCGTGTTGCTGCCCCAGGGCATCACCGAACAAGGCGATGACTATGAGCTGGCGAAATACCGCGTTATGTTGCGCGACACGGGTGAGTAGTTAGCCGACGTTCAGACCGAAAGGACCTGGCGCAGCCAGGCGGAGATGTCGGTGACTTCTTCGCCGCAGACGGAATGGGGCATGCGGTAGTCGTGCCAGTCGATCCGATAACCGTTTTTGCGCAGATGTTCCCTGCTTTCCACAGCACGGCTGTGTACAACCACCGGGTCGGACAGGCCATGTCCCATGAAGATCGACGTGTTCCGGTTTGCCTCCGAGGCTTCCGCGTCCAGTTTGTCGGCAAGTGGCAGGTAGCAGGACAGGGCCATCACGCCGGCGAGCTTCGAGCTGAAACGCAGCCCGGTATGCAGTGCAATGGCGCCACCTTGCGAGAATCCGGCGAGAACCAGCTTCGACGCGGGGATGCCACGTTGTTGTTCCCGCTCGATCAGGTCTTCAATCCGCTTTTGCGACGCGCGAACTCCCGATTCATCTTCGCGACGGATGGCCGCATCACTGATGTCATACCAGGCGCGCATCACCATGCCGTTGTTGACGGTGACGGCCTGCCTGGGCGCATGCGGAAAAATGAACCGTATCGGCATATCGGACAGACCGAGCTCGGGCACGATGGGCACGAAATCATTGCCGTCGGCGCCCAGTCCGTGAAGCCAGATGACCGCGGCGGTTGGCGCCGGCGCGGTTTCTAATTCGATGCATTCGAGCAGTTCGGACAAGGCGTGCCTCGTTAGTTAAGTAATTGATTATTAAAGGAATAATACGATTATTGCCAGGGCCGGTACCGGGATCGCGGATTACGCCGCAGGTTTGGCGCGTATCGCCGATTTGGGGCGAAAGGCCTTGATCACGTCCTCATTGGTCTCGATGTAGGGTCCACCGATGAGATCGATGCAGTAGGGAACGGCCGCGAATATTCCGGGAACGAGGGATTTTCCTTCCGCGGTTTTGAGTCCCTCCAGCGTTTCGCGAATCGATTTTGGCTGGCCGGGCAGGTTGATGATGAGCGCCTGTTTGCGAATCACTGCCACTTGTCGGGAGAGGATGGCGGTCGGCACGAATTCAAGGCTGATGCGGCGCATTTGCTCGCCAAATCCGGGCATCTCGCGATCGGCGACCGCCAGTGTCGCCTCAGGCGTCACGTCGCGTAGCGCGGGGCCGGTGCCGCCGGTTGTCAGCACCAGATGGCAACCCAGATTGTCCACGAGATCGACAAGGGCGGCCTCTATCAGCGAGCGTTCATCCGGGATCAGGCGGGACTCCATGCGCCACGGCGAGGCCAGCGCGCGGCCGAACCACTCGCGCAGGGAGGGAATGCCCTCATCCTTGTAGGTGCCCGCCGAAGCCCGGTCGCTGATCGACACCAGCCCGACCAGCAGTTCCGGTTCCTGCCCGCTCACGGTTCATTCTCCGCCGCGCGCGCCGCCGCGTCGTCCATGATTTCGCGAACGCGCTTGAACAGTTCGCGAAAACTTTTAGGGGGCCTGCCGGCGGCATGTTCCGCATTGGCATTGCGCGCCAGTGTTCGCAGCTGCCGCAGGTCGGCGCCGGGGTAGGCGCGGGCGAAATCGGTTATGGCGCTCTCGTCGGCGAGCAGCCGCTCGCGCCAGCGCACGATGGCGTGCTCGTGCGCCACATTGCTTGCCGACTGGCCGTCCCATTGGGAAATCTTTTCGCGAATGGGCGCCGGGTCGACGTCTCGCATCAGCTTGCCGATGTACTGCATCTGCCGGCGGCGGCCTTCATGGCTTTTGATATCGCGGGCCTCCAGCACCGCTTCGCGAAGGAAATCGGGCATCTCGATGCTGGCGATCTGGCCTTCGTTCAATGCCACCATGCGCTCCCCGAGGGCCTGCAATTCGGCCATCACCTGCTTTTTCTGCGTTTTGCTGGGTTTGGTGGTTTCGTCCATTGTGCGGTCCATGATCCGGGCGGAATAACCCGATGGAATTTCCCCGGAAATCCGGCTGCTATGATAGCGGTTTTACACGGTGCTCCCTCATGCCTAGCAGCCGATTTTCCGTCGAACAGGAAACGCTACGCTCGATCGTCGAGGACGTTCTGGCGCGCGCGGCGCGGCAGGGTGCGACACAGTGCGAAACCGACGCCTCCGAGAGTTACGGCCAGACCGTCACGGTGCGCTGCGGCGAAGTGGACACCATCGAGCACAACCGCGACAAGTCGGTGGGTGTCACGGTGTATATCGGGAAGCAGCGCGGTTATGCCAGCACCTCGGACTTCGCGCCCAAGGCCATTGCCGACACCGTGGACGCCGCGCTGTCCATTGCGCGATTCACCGCCAGCGACGATTGCAACGGGCTGCCCGACGCAGCGCTGATGTGCAAGGAGGTTCGGGACCTGGACCTCTTCCATCCCTGGAATCTGCCGGTGGAAGAGGCCATCAGCATGGCCAAGGCCGCCGAAAAGGCCGCGTTCCGGCTGGACAAGCGCATCGTCAATTCCGAAGGTGCCAGCATTTCCTGCCAGCACAGCCGCTATGAAATGGGCAACAGCGCGGGTTTCCTCGGCGGACAGCAAAGCTCGCGCCACTACGTCTCCTGCGCGGTGATCGCCGCCGAGGGCGACAAGATGCAGCGCGACGACTGGTATTCCTCCGACCGGTCCAGCAAATTCCTTGCCGCGCCCAAGGCGATCGGGGATTACGCGGGCCGTCGTGCGCTTGCGCGCCTGCGCAGCCGCAAGATCGACACGCGCCAGGCGCCGGTGCTATTCGAGGCGCCGATCGCCAACAGCCTGCTCGGGCATTTCGT
>CAIUKQ010000187.1 GCA_903899705.1 uncultured beta proteobacterium | reverse complement strand
CTCGGTCACCGACCGCTGCAACTTCCGCTGCGTGTATTGCATGCCCAAGGAGATTTTCGGGCCGGACTATCCCTTCCTGCCGCGCAGCGACCTGCTGGATTTCGATGAATTGACGCGCCTGGTACGCATCTTCAAGGAGCGTGGCATCGCCAAGGTCCGGCTCACCGGCGGCGAACCTTTGCTGCGCAAGAACATCGAGCACCTGATCGAAAAGATTGCGGCCATCGGTGGTCTGGACATTGCGCTCACCACCAATGGATCGTTGCTCGCAAAGAAGGCCCGGTCCCTGCGTGACGCGGGTCTTGACCGCGTCACCGTGAGTTTGGATGCCATTGACGAACCCACCTTTCAGAAAATGAACGATGCCGAGTTCCCTGTCTCGGACGTGCTCGACGGCATCGCGGCCGCCGCCGCCGCCGGGCTCGGCCCCATCAAGGTCAACATGGTGGTCAAGCGCGGCCTGAATGAACATTCCATCCTTCCCATGGCGAGCCACTTTCGCAGGAGTGGCCATATCCTTCGGTTCATCGAATTCATGGACGTCGGCTCGACCAACGGCTGGCGCATGGATGACGTGATTTCCTCGAAGGAAATCATCGGGCGCATCGGCGCCATTCATCCCCTGGAACCGGTCGAGGCCCATTACACCGGCGAAGTCGCCGAGCGTTGGCGCTACACCGACGGATCGGGAGAAATCGGTGTGATCTCCTCGGTGACGCACGCGTTTTGCCACGACTGCACACGGGCCCGCCTTTCCACCGAAGGCATGCTCTACACCTGCCTGTTCGCACAAAGCGGCTACGACCTTCGCAGCCTGCTGCGCGGCGGCGCGAATGACGAAGCGATCCGCGCCGCCGTCACCGGCATCTGGCAGGTGCGCGATGACAACTACTCGGAAATCCGCACCGCCGAAACCGCCAGTGAACGCAAGATCGAGATGTCGTATATCGGCGGCTAAGCCGGCCAGATCCAGTCCCCATCCATGCCCCGCCCCGAAATCACCCAGGCCCGCCGCCCCCTCACCTTTGAGGTTGAGGCCATCAACGAGCGCAGCGAAGCACTGAAGTCCCCGATTGCCGGGGAAGCCCCCCTCACCCTCTATATCGACAAGCGCGAGATCGTCACGCTGATGACGCTGGGCCAGCACCCGGAGGCTCTTGCCATCGGCTACCTGCGCAACCAGCGACTGATCGATTCAATCGACCAGCTGGCCTCGGTGCAGGTCGATTGGGAAACCGAATCCGTGGCCGTCACCACACGCGGCGGCGTGGCCGATCTGGATGAGAAGACCGCCAGACGCACCGTCACCACCGGTTGTGGCCAGGGCACGGTGTTTGGCGACCTGATGGAAGAAATCGATTCCATCCGGCTGCGCAACGACATCGTCCTGGATGAAACCGCCCTCCTCGCCCTGCTCGAAGACCTTCGCCGCAGCGAGACGGTCTACAAAAGCGCCGGCGCGGTGCATGGCTGTGCGCTCTATGAAGCGAAGCCCGGCGAGCCGCCGCGACAAATCTACTTTGTCGAGGATGTGGGCCGGCACAACGCGGTCGACGCCATCGCCGGGCAGATGTGGCTCGATGGCATCGACGGCGCCGACAAAATCTTCTACACCACCGGGCGTCTCACCTCCGAGATGGTGATCAAGGCCGCGCAAATGCGCGTGCCCTTTCTCATCTCGCGCTCAGGTCTCACACAAATGGGCCATGCCATTGCCGAACGCACCGGCATCACAATGGTCGGACGCGCGGCCGGCCACCGATACCTTCTCTTCACCGGCAGACACCGTTTCCGCAAAACGGTTTCGCCAACGCTGTTCGCATGAGCGCACACACACCGGTTTGCGGACTCATTCTCGCCGGCGGCCAGGGGCGCCGCATGGGTGGCGTCGACAAGGGTCTCCAGTTGCTGCGAGGCAGGCCCATGGTGGAATGGGTCATTGAGCGACTCGCCCCACAGATCAGCCGCATCGTCATCAATGCCAATCAGAATCTGGATGCCTATAGACGGTTCGGACACACCGTGGTCAGCGATGAAGTTCACGAGGATGGCGGCGCCGGCCCCCTTGCCGGCCTGCACGCGGGGCTGGGACACTGTGTGGAGCCGCTGCTGGTCAGCGTCCCCTGCGACTCGCCGTTTCTGCCGCCCGACCTGGTGTCGCGCCTTCGCTCAGCCCTCGAAACCCATGACAAGCAGCTCGCCGTGGCGCGCACGGGCACGCAGGTCCATCCGGTGTTCGCCCTGATGCGTCGCGAGGTGCGTGAGCATCTCGGTGAATTCCTCGCAGACGGCGGCCGCAAGATCGACGCGTGGTACGACTCACTCGATGTGGTGGAAGTCGAATTCGATGACGAAGCGGAGGCCTTCTCCAACATCAACACCCGCGAGGAATTGCGCGGGCACGAAACCAGCCGGTGAGCAAACCATGAATACCCTCAAGGAGGCCATCAGCTGCCTGTCGGATTACGACCCGAACGCGTTGCCGGTGGCCGATGCCAATCGCATCATCCGCTCCCTCGCTTTGCCAGTGGAAGGCACCGAAACCCTCGCGGTACG
>CAIUKQ010000186.1 GCA_903899705.1 uncultured beta proteobacterium | reverse complement strand
GGTAGCCGATATGCTGCATCGGAATGCCGGTGCTCTCCGATAGAAGGGCGCCCATGAGGTGTGCCGGCGAACCAATGGCGGGTGAGCCATAACTGATGCCACCCGGCTTGTTGCGCGCGTAAGCGAGGAATTCGGGGAGCGTTTTTGCAGGATTCTTTGCGGAAATAAGCATCACGCCGGAGGACGCATAGATCAGCGAAATGAATTCAAAATCCTTGATTGGATCAAATGGCACCGTCTGCATCGCGGGCACGGTGGTATGCAGGCCGCTCAGCGCGAGGAGCAGGGTGTAACCGTCCGGCGCGGCTTTTGCCACGGCTTCCGCGGCAATGATGCCCCCCGAGCCGGCACGATTGTTGACCAGCACCCGCTGCCCCATGCTCTGGCCCATGGATTCGGCAAAAATGCGGCTCATGATGTCCGGGCCGCTGCCTGCCGGCTGCCCGCAGATGATGGTGATGGGTTTCGAGGGATAGGTCTGCGCCATCGCACCGGGCAAGGCACCGCACGCGAGAATAGTTACAAGCAATTGTCTGATGCGGGAACGAATCATGTTGGCTCCGGGAAAACGTGGATTGAGCAGCGGCGATTCACGCGGTCTGCAATGAATCGCTTCTGCGCCGCTCGGCTTCGAGTTCCGCCATCATTGGCAGACTGATGATAAAAAATGTGCCGCCGGTTTCCGAAGAGAGTGTCTCCACCCTGCTGCCATGCGGGATGTACAGGTATGTGCCCTTGTCCTGGGTCTTGCCACCCTCCCAGGTCCGGCCCGCGTATTGGATGCTGCCCTCCACCAGATAACACACTTCGGCGTCTTCATGCAATTCTGCCGGAATGGTCGCGCCCGGCAGGAGGCGGGTCATGCGCACACCCGAGCGGTATTCGCCGAAAGTTCCCAGGTGTTTGTGCTCGACGCCATGGTGTTTGCGGTCAGGAACCCATTTGCAGTGTTGCGGCCTCATGATCACCGGGCGGTCGTACCTTGCCTTTGGAAAGCGTATCTTTTCGCCCGTGATGGCCTCAAAGCAGGCGGCATGGGAGTCCATGTTGATTTTTGTGCCGTCCGGCTTCACCTTGGTATAGATGCCTTTGGCAAAGGTGCCGCCCTCCGCAATCAGACGCTGGCGCGCGGCATCGAGTGCCGTGTGCGTCAGATACGGAATGCCGCTGGGCCCCTGAAACTGCAGGATGAGGCCGATACTGGGCTCCTCCTGGAGTTGCGGGCCATAGGAAACGCCCTCCCCGAAATAGCCGCACTCGCCTTCACGCATTTCCAGGTCGTCCTGCTGGCGTATGCCGGACAGTGTGTAGCGGAATTGGTCGAAGGTGTGTTTGTGGCGTGGTGTGCCATAACCGCTGGAATGCGAGATCCAGGTGTAATCCATCTCCACGCCTTTCAGGTCCGTATTCAGGGGAAAGGTCTTCGCAATTATTTTGCCTTCGCGCCCGATCGATTGTTCCTCGGCGGCGACGTCGGCGATCGCGACGATGGTGGCTTTGTGCGGCATTCTGTCTCTCCTGGCGTGTGCCTCATGGTCAAAATTGATCTTAGCGCATCTGCCGCAATTCTTTGGCAATGGGGTATCACTCGTACCTGGGCGCTTCAATGGGATCCATTCTCGCAGCGCGTCGCGCGGAAAAAAATAGCCAAACTCGAGAACTGCCGCATCGAAGATGATCACACCCTGAACCCGGTTGTGTCCGAGGAAATCCAGAAACTGGAAACGGGATTTCCCGGAATCGCCATTTGGGAAAAACAGATCGGCGGCCGGTACCGCAGCGCCCAGGCCGGCAGGTCGCTATCGGCAATTGGTCATATAGTGCGCCCGTGGGTCACTGAGGAGAAAATCATGCGTTCAAGTATCACGGTGAAATCAAAGGGTGGTGCGGGCCGCTTTATGTCCTTCGCAAGGTCGATATTTTTGGGAGTCGCCTTGCTTTGTGCCGGGGCGGCGCTCGCCGAGCCGATCCCAAAGGGTTGGGAGGCGCAGAATCTGCGTCCCATCGGATTCTCGGGGCTTGAAGGCCGTTATGGTGCCTTCAAACTTGCCATCAAAAAAGCCGGAAACGGGCACTGGTACCTGTACATGGGCCATACCTTTGATTCGGGATGGAGCATTCTGGATGTCACCGATCCGAAGAAGCCGCGCTATGTGAAATTCATCCCGGGACCCGAGGGCTGGATCACCAGCCAGCTCACGCTGCACGACAACCTGATGATCACCTCCCTTGATATCCGCACGGCGCAGAAGGAACCCAAGCCGGTCGTGTATCTCTGGGACATCAGCGATCCGGAAAATCCGAAGAAGGTGAGCGAGTGGGTGGGCGGCGTCAGAGGCTCGCACCGCAATGTGTACCCCGGCGGCCGCTATGCCTACCTTGCGACCAGCATGCCAGGCTATACCGGCAACATCATGATCGCGCTGGATGTGAGTGACCCGACCAATCCGAAGGAAGCGGGCCGCTGGTGGGTGCCTGGACAGAAGGACGGAGAGGCAAAGACCACGGAATATCCGCCAGGCTTCCATGGCCCGGTGCATGTCAGTCCCGATGGCAAGTGGGCGACCATGCCCTATACGCCCTACATCCTGAACCTCGATATCAGTGACATTGCCAACCCCAAGCGCCTCGGCGCGGTGCAAATGACACCGCCCTTTGCCAGGGTCGGCGTGCAATCGGTGCATACCGTCATGCCGATGTGGGACCGCAAGCTGCTGTTTGCCAGTTCGGAGGCGCGCGACCCGGATTGCAAGGATGAGGGCATGCATTTCGCGGTGCTGGTCGACAACAAGGACCCGAAGAATCCGCAGTTGCTCTCGTTCTTTCCGGAACCGCGTCCGTCAAAGAATGCGAAGTACAGGGACTTCTGCGCCAAGGGCGGCCGGTTCGGCGTGCACAACGTCAACCAGGAGTTTCACCTGCCCGAAGTCGAAAAGCCCGGCGACCTGATCTACGCCGCGTACTTCAATGCGGGCCTGCGGATCTTCAACATCGCCAACCCGCGCACGCCCACCGAAGTCGCCTATTTCTTGCCGCCCGAGCGCGAAGGCCTGCCTGATCACGGCGGCGCGCATGGTTCTCCGATCAACTGGACCGAAGAGGTTCTGGTGGACACGCGAGGCAATATCTACATCTGTGATGACAAGTGGGGCGTCTTCATCCTGCGCTACACCGGCAAGGGACAGCCAAAACCGACGGCGCGCTAAAAATTCAGCGTGCTGGCTTTGGCTCCCAGCCCGGAAGATTGATGAAATAGCGGGTTGCCTTGCCGGCACCGCTAGTCCCTAGCGCACCCGCTGCAACCAGCGCACTGAGATCACGAAATGCCGTGGCGCGCGATACACCGGTGAGACTCACATATTTTGCGGTGGTCAGATCGCCTTCGAAGCCGCGCGGCCCGGCATCGAGCAGCCGGTTGATGACTTTCTGCTGGTTAAGATCGAACCCCGAGGTGGCATGGCGGCCCCAGTAGCGCGCCCTGTCCAGTGCGGCGTGCATGAGTTTCGACGAACGCCCGCAAGCCGCCTCGAATCGGCCACAGAACCACAGAAGCCACCGCGTGACATCGGCGTTGGCCCGGCTGGCGGTATGCAGCTCCATGTAATAGGCCTCGCGCTCTGAGGCCAGTTCCGTAGAAAGACTCACCAGACGCGAAGCCGATTGCAGCTCCTGTGCGAGCACGAGATCGGCAATCGCGCGTCCTACCCGTCCATTGCCGTCCTCGAACGGATGGATTGACTCGAACCACAGGTGCGCAATGCCGGCGCGCAGCAATCCGTCCAACTCGCGGCTTGGGCCATTGAACCACCTGAGGTACCTCTCCACCTCACGCGGGACGCGACGCGAAGGCGGTGCTTCAAAATGCACCACCCGTTTCGTAACCGGACCGCTGACAATCTGCATCGGCTCGGCGTGCGTTCGAAACGCACCTGCCAAAACACTGTGAATGCTGGAATATCCGGCAGGAAACAACGCGTTCTGCCACCCCAGCAAACGCTTCCGGGAGAGTGGTTGATCCCAGCCGGTGGTGGCGTCCTGCATCATGTCCAGCAACCCTTCGGTCGCGCGTTCCCGCGATGCCTTGCCGCCACGCATGCCCAACCGCCGCGCAATGGAGGAACGCACATCGTCCGGCTTCAGATGCTCGCCTTCAATCTCCGCAGTGGCGATCGATTCGGACACCCAGATCAGCGCCCGGGCGTTGCGCGCTTCCTCTATACCTAACGCCTTGGCCAGACCCAGCACCTCGCCCTGGGCACGCCGCGCTGTGGCGAGCGCCGGCATCAACGCTGCGGTGTCGTGTGCGAACTTGCCCCAATCGGCGGATTGCCAGATCCAGGCGGCTGAAGATGTTTGAACCATGAAGCGAATGGTACCGATTTACGCTTCATAAAATGAAGCGTAAATTCTAAAATGCGGTTCCGGCAGTCAGATCACTGCTCGGGCAGATTGAGCGTCGGTATCAGGGTCGCTTTGCTCTTGAAATCGGCATCCAGCCTTGCGGTGAACGCGGCGCGGTCGAGGTAATCCGACTGCTGGAAATTCTTCTCCGCCAGATCGCGATAGGCCGAATCAGACGTGGCCTGGCGGCAGGCGGCCTCGAGACGTGCAACGATGGGCGCCGGGGTGCCGCTTCTGACGAAAATGCCGCCATAGCCTGAGGGCAGAACGGAAAATCCAAGTTCGCCCACCGTGGGCACGTTCGGGTAGTTCGTCATGCGTTGCGCCGCAAATACTGCCAGAGGCCGCAGCTTCTGCGTGAAAACCAGTGTCGTGGTGGCGATACCGATTTCGATTTCGCCAGTCAGCACATGCGGCGCAAAAACAATTTCTCCGGAATATGGCACGTCGGTCATCTGCACGCCTGCTTTGATCAGGAACTCCGCCGCCGCAAGATGAGGCGAGCCGCCCAACCCGGGTACGCCATAACGCAGCTTGCCAGGGTTGGCTTTCCCGAAATCGAGGAGATCGCGTATGGTTTGAAACGGGGACTTCGGCCCAACCGCGACGAAAAACATGTTCTCGAACGTCTGGCATATCGGAATCGCGGAATCTTTGCCGTAGGCAAGTCCCTTCATGCGGTGCAGTTGTATCGACACGGGGGTGACCGGCGAATACAAAATGGTGTAGCCATCCGCGGGCGCTTGCACAAGCGCCGCCATGCCAAGGGTCAGGCCTGCGCCGCCGCGATTCTGAACGATGACCCGCTGATTGATTTTGGCATCCAGCACGTTAGCAAAGCCGCGTCCCAGGATGTCCACGCTGCCCCCAGGCGGAAACGGGATCAGCATCTGCACGGGCTTCGCGGGATAGTCCTGCGCGGCAAGGGGGCCGGCAAGCATCGCAGCGATGGCGAACATCACTGATTTCAAACGAACTCCGGATTGCTTCATGGCTTCCTCCATTTACTTGCAAGTAGGACTTCAGGGCGCTGCGAGCGGAGCACGCGGGTATTCACTGACGATGCCGGCGGCTGTTTCGTGATCTGGGATTTGGCACCGTCAATGAGAACCATCAGAGCTTGAGCAACCTCGCCGCATTCTCCCCATAAATCTTCGCCATATCTTCCTTGCCTAGCGGCACCTGCTTCATCCAGTCGGTGCCCGGGGTGTTGTCGACGAAGGGCCAGTCCACCGAGAAGAGAATCCGGTCAACGCCCATTTCCATCATGGAGCAGATCAGGGCGGGGGTGGAGAAGTTGCCGCTGGTGGTGATC
>CAIUKQ010000185.1 GCA_903899705.1 uncultured beta proteobacterium | reverse complement strand
GCATTCGGGGCACCACGCGCACTTGCAGGGTGCGGTGGAGGCAAGTCTTTCTCCAGTTTGGTGCGACCAGCGCTTGCTCCCGATGAAAGCAATTGCATAGCCGGAGTGGCAGCCTGCGACTCACTATAACTTTCTGGTGAATTTCGCCAGGGACAACGAACTTCAGGTCATCCCCGGATCGACAGGTCATCCATGTTAAAGTTGATTCAGCCTAGTTTTCGCCCGCTGCCTTGTCCTTTGGGTTGAGCAGCAACTTCTGCACCCGCCAGTTCAGGACTTCGGCAACGAACAGGGTGTTTTCATCGGGGCAGGCCATGCCGTGTATCCAGCCGAACTGTTTGAGCTGGCGTCCGGCCTTGCCCAGCATGCCCACCACCTTGCCATCCAGCGTCAGCTTGTAGATGCGTCCGGGATAGGCGTCTGCGGTATACAGATACTGCGTGGCGCCGGGGCTGATGCAGATCACCCAGGGCGCGCCTGGCTTCAGAAGAGCCGGGGTGCTCTCGGCCATCGGGTCCTTGGGCTTGTTGCCAAGGATCTGGTAGGCGTCGGCGGGCACCGGCACGTCGATGGTGAACTGGCGCAGGAAGGTGCCTTCGCCATCGAAGACCTGGATACGGCGATTGGTGCGATCGGCGGCATAGACATTGCCCTTGGCATCAGCACCTATGCCATGCACAGTGTTGAACTGGCCTTCGGCGCTCCCGCGGTCTCCCCAGGATTTCTTCCAGAATCCCTCCTTGTCCACCTTGGCGATGCGCGAATTGATATAGCCGTCTCCGATGAACACATTGCCCTGGGGATCGAAGGCGACGTCGGTTGGCTGGCGGAAACGGCTGTCGACGGCTGGCAGCGGCGGATTCACGCGTTTGTGGGGTTCCGTGCCGTCATCTGAGGCTTCCTGCTTGCGCCCGAACACCATATCGACACGGCCATCCGGACGGAACTTGATCACCATGTCCGAACCCTTGTCGATGGTCCAGATGTTCCCCCGGGGATCGACCCTGACACCGTGAGCGAAGGACCATGCGTACAGGTTCTTGCCAATCTCGCGGATGAAGCGACCGTTGGGCGCAAACTCAAAGAGTTGTGCCGCGGTTTCGGCGTAGGCTGGTCCCATGCTGGAGCCGCCGCGGGAGAATACAAAGACATTGCCCTTTGCATTGACGGCCACGGCGGCCGCTTCGCCCATGTGCAGGTCTTTGGGCAGTTTGAGAAAATTCGGCACGGAGGTAAATGGAATCTCCGGGACATTCTGTTGCGCACCGGTCTGGGTCGATGCGGCAATCAGTATTGCGGCGACAAACTTTTTCACGATGCGATCCTTTTTCGGGTTAAAGGACCGCCATTTTCGTGTCTCGCGCAAAATCACGCTTGGGCGGGTTGCAATCCGAGAAGGCGCGCGGCATTGCCGCCTGCGACTGCCGCAAGGTCCGCGCCATCAAGGCCGCAGCTGCGGGCGAAGCCCACGGGATCGGTTTCACCCACAGGATAATCGCTGCCGAGGATCAGGCGGTCGATACCGACACGTTCGATCAGCGTCTTCAGCACCAGTGGATCGTAGACGCAGGTGTCGTAGTAGAAGGACTTCAGGAATTCGCTGGGTTTCTTTCCGCCCGTATTCTTGACGGTTGCCGGCCGGTTGCCGGTGTTGCGATCCATGCGCCCCATGTAATGCGGGAAGTAGCCGCCGCCGTGTGCCATGATGATTTTGGCTTTGGGATAGTTGTGCATCACGCCGTCATAGATGAGGGAGCACATGACCTTGGCTTCTTCGATGGACTGGCCGGCCGAATTCCACAGCGCATAGTCCTGGAACCAGGGATCCCTGATGCCTTCAGGATGGATCCACACCATCGTGTCGTTCGCCACAACCGCTTCCCAGAACGGCTGGTAGACCGGGGCTCCCATGTACTTGCCCTGATAATTCGACGAAATATTGGCAACCTTGAATTTCAGGTCGCGCACGCAGCGCTCGTATTCCGCCATGGACAATGAAATGTCCTGCAATGGCAGCACGAAGCTGCCGATGAATCGCGCGGGATATTTCGCCACCCATTCCGCGGTGCGATCATTGGTGCGCCTGCAAAGATCCAGATCGGTTTTTGGATCTGCCCAGCTGGTGCCCTGAATAACGGTGCTTGCGGTAATTACGCTCATGTCAATGCCGCGCGCATCCATGTCAGCGATCTCGTCCTCGGGTTTGAACATCTTCCCGAGCATGTTCGTGCCACGGCTGCGTTGCATGGACAGATCGGTTTTGCCAAAACCGGAGGTGACGGTTTTTCCGGTCGAGGTTTCGTAGACGTGTTCGTCCAACATGTGGACATGAAAATCGATGACAAGGGGGGGCTTTTTACCGCTCATTTGGGTTCCTGAAATTCCCAGGTATGACCCTCGGGATCCATGACGAAATACTGGTCGCTGTTGATGAAGCCGCCGATCGAGTGATATTCGACGCCCAGGTGCTCCATGCGGGCACGAAAATCCGCAAGACTTTTCACCATCCAGGCAGTGTGCCTGCCCGTGGCCGACCTTTTGGCATCGGCGCCCGGTATGTAATCCTTTTCCGTCACGATCAGGTGAAACTGCACGGTGTTGTCTTCGTCGCCTAGCCAAGCGCCCGGCCCGGGAAGGTTGGGGCGTGGCAGCAGTTTCAGGCCCAGCACTTCCGTGTAGAACTTGATGCAGGCATCGAGATTTCGGACTGGAATGCCTTCGTGAATGGGGCCCAGGTATTTAAGGGCGGGTGCAGCGCTTTTTTCGCCTTGCGTCATGGGTGCCTCGCGTATTGGGTGGGGTTTTCCGACATGGGCACGCCGAAAACCCTCAAGTTCCCGGCTGATATGCCGCTATTGGCATTATCAGCGAATAGAAACTCTCGCGGCAACGGGTATTCGCTGCGGGATCACCAGCGGGCTTTCCATGGATCAGCACGTAGAAGGGAAAAAGGCCGTCACCGAGACATTGGTCAACGCTCTGCGGAGCGATGAGTTCATCCTGTTCGCCCAGCCCATCGTCGCATTGAACGCGAAACCCGGCGGACCCGGTTTTCAGGAGATTCTGGTGCGGTTCCAGGAAGAGGAGCAGAAGCTGCTTCCGCCCGGAAGCTTTATTCCGGTCCTGGAAAGCTGCGGGCTGATGCATTACCTGGATCGCTGGGTGGCGAGCCGCACCGTCAAATGGGTACGCACCTTCTGCAAACTTAGGCCGGGAGACCTTCCTCCGCGAAACAGCATCAATGTGGCGCCGGACACACTCGACGACCGTGGTTTCGCCCGCTATGTCGAGACGAAAATCCGTGATTATCAGGTTCCCGCCTGTGCCTTATCGTTCGAAATCTCGATGAACGATGCCCTCGACAATGTCGCTCAGGTCGAGTCACTCATCGAAAGGCTGAAACCGCTGGGCTGCTCATTTGCGTTCGCTGCATTTGACGGAAGTTCCGAAAGCTTTGAACTGTTGTCGCGCTTTCGGGCCGATTTCGTGAAAATCGGCATCAACCTTGTCGGTGCATGCGACCGCGATCCGCAGGCGCGCACGAATCTTGAAGCCCTGCACCTGCGCTGCCGGGAAGGCGGCTATCAGACCATTGCGGAGCATGTCGAGCGGGAGGAGACGCTGGGCATTCTTCGGGAAATTGGCGTGGATTTTGCGCAGGGTTATCACGTTGGATTACCACAACCCCTGGAGTGAGAATCAATCACCCAGTCACCGGAGAAATTAGCAACTCAAGGACAAATTCGCGCCTGTGTTCATGCGCGAAATTCGAAGCAAGGTAGTAGACTCGTCGCCCTGATCAAAGCATCCAGGAGCACGAGAAGAATGAGTCCGGACGAGAGCCAACATCTATCCGAAACCGGACCCGGCACCGCCATGGGAGAGTTGCTTCGCCGGTTCTGGGTGCCGGCACTTTTGTCCAATGAACTGGCGGTGGGAGGCGCGCCGGTGCGCGTACGACTCTTTAGCGAAAACCTTGTGGCTTTTCGGACATCGGAGGGCATGGTCGGCCTGTTCGGCGAAAACTGCGCTCACCGCGGCGCCTCGATGTATTACGGACAGAACGGCAAGGGCGGGTTGCGTTGCTGGTATCACGGCTGGAAATACGACGTTGACGGGAACTGCCTCGAGACCCCCAACGAACCCAATGACAGTCTGCAGAAGCGCGTCCGGCAGAAGGCCTATCCCTGCGTCGAGAAAAATGGCGCGGTCTGGACCTACATGGGGCCACGCGATTCCATGCCGCCGATGCCGGATCTGGAGTGGCTGAAAGTTGAGGAAAATCAAGTATTTGTATCAAAGCGTATGCAGCAATGTCACTGGACCCAGGGCATGGAGGGAGACCTTGATCCAAGACATCTGGCTTTTCTCCACGCAGGAACAATAGATGACACGGCAGAGCATGCCGGGCATGCGTCTGCGGACTGGCTGAAGCAGGATCTCACGCCGATCCTTGAGGCCGTGGTCAAACCCGCGGGGCTGATGTTTGCAGCGCGCCGAAATGCAGACGCCAATTCCTATTTCTGGCGCGTGGGTCAGTGGATGATGCCTTTCTTCACCACCATTCCCGCATTTCCCGGCGCAGGGCCTTTGGCGGGCCACGCCTGGGTGCCTGCGGATGACGGGCGCGCCACCGTGTTCACGTTCAACTGGCATCCGACGCGCGCCTTGTCGGCCGATGAACTGGCCATGATGAGAAGTGGGACCGCAATGCATGCTGCGCTGATCCCCGGCACTTTCACGCCGTTGTGCAACAAGGGCAACGATTACGCCGGCCCCGATGCACCACCGGCTCCGCAACCGTGGATGCGCATCAAGCGCTTTCAGGATCAGGACATCTGCATTACCGAGAGCATCGGACCGGAATTTAGCCGCAGCGAGGAAAATCTGGGTTCATCCGATGCCGTCATCGGCCGTGTGCGCGCCACACTCATCGGCGCGGCCAGGGCCCTGCGCGAGGGCAGGGAACCGCCGGGACGCGACCCTTCGGAATACCGCATGCGCCCGATCTCCGTTCAGTTGCCACGTTCCACCACCGCATGGGCCGATGAAATCGCCGACGCGGTCGATACCCGCCCCGAAACCTTTCGCGCTTCCGTATAAAAAGAGGACATGCCATGGCCGCCCCGCACCGCATCGACGTACACCATCATCCCTCTCCGCCAAGCTACCTTGAGGCTCGTAGCGATAACCGCTACGCAGCCGCCCAGATCGGCTGGTCTGCGGCGAAATCGATCGAAGACATGGATCGCGGCGGTGTGGCCGTATCCATGCTGTCGCTGCCGCATTCGAAGCACATCTTTCACGGACCGCTGAAGGAAGACCTTCGCCTGGTGCGCGAATGGAACGATTTCATGGCCAGGCTGAAGACCGACCATCCCGGCCGTTTCGGCGTATTTGCGAGCCTGCCCATTCTGGATATCGAAGGCAGCCTGCGTGAAATCGATTACGCAATGGACACGCTGAAGGCGGACGGCTTCACGCTGATGACCAACATCGGCGACAAGTGGCTGGGCGACCCGTACTACGCGCCGGTATTCGAGGAACTGAGCCGGCGCAAGGCCGTGATCTATACGCATCCGGTGGCGCCCGATTGCTGCCGCAGCATCGATCCCGGCCTGAATGATTCGGTGATCGAATATGCCACCGATACCACGCGCGCCATCGCGCGGATGCTGTTCAGCGGTTCGGCGGCGAAGTACCCCGACATCCGCATCATCTGGTCGCATGGCGGCGGCACCATGCCCTATATCGTCGAGCGTTTTGTGCGCGCCCATCTGTATGGTCAGGGCAATCTGAAGGCCATGGTGCCCGAGGGCATCATCCCGGCACTGAACAAGTTCTATTACGACACCGCGCAGGCCTCGCACATTTACGCCATGGGCGCGCTGACGAAGATCGTCGGGATGTCACAGCTCATGTTCGGCACCGACTTCCCCTATCGCACCGCCGCTGAACATGTGGAGGGCCTGTCGACCTGCGGATTCTCCGCGGGCGACCTGCATGCCATCGATTGCGGCAACGCGCTCCGTCTGATGCCGCAACTGGCGCCGAAATAGAAAACCGGAATTATTGATTGGAGAAACCTTTGAGCCATGAATTGATTGCCTCGCGCGCCGACTGGCGCGGTCCGGAAATTTCTGCACGCACTGACTGGATACACCACCTGAGCGCCGCGGAACTGGCTGAAATCGAGACGGCACTGGCGGGAGTCAAACGAAAGGGTGTCGGCATAGAGGCCGTCAACCGCGAAAACTTTCCGCTGCAATTGTTTCCCCGCATTGTGGAAAAAGCGCACTCCATGCTGGAAAACGATTGCGGCATGTTCCTCATCCGCGGTCTTCCGGTTGAAAAGCATCCGGTCGAGGACATGCGTCTGGTGTACTGGGCGTTGGGACAGTATCTTGGAAAAGCGGTATCCCAAAGCAGCAAGGGCGATGTGCTGGGAGATGTGCGCGACATGAGTCGCTTCAGTGACGGACGCGGTCGCGGCTACCAGTCGAGCCGTCACCTCGAATTTCACACCGACAGTTGCGACGTGGTCTGTCTGCTGGTGATACGTGTTGCGAAGGAGGGCGGTCGCTCGATGATCGCCAGTTCAGTGGCGCTGCACAATGAAATGGTCCGCAGCCGGCCTGAACTGGCGGACGCCTTGTACGGTACGTTCTCGGGGTACTCGCCCGGCGAGCGCGCCGGCGGCTTCTGGACGCAGCCGGTGTTTTCCACCCAGGACGGTCACTTCGCCTGCAAGACCGGATACGTTTATTTCCGTCTTGCGGCTGAAAAATTTCCGGACAAAATCCCGCCACTGACCGAGACACGGATTGCGGCGCTGGAATATTTTCAGGAAATTGCCAACCGGCCCGACATGCATTTTTCCATGCTGTTCCAGCCGGGCGACCTGCAGATGCTCAACAACCACGTGATGCTGCATGCCCGCACCGAATTTGAGGATTACCATGAGGAAGACCGCAAGCGCCATCTGCTGCGCTTGTGGCTGTCGGTGCCAAACAGCCGGCCGCTGTCGCCCCTCATGAAGGATGTATACCGGGACGTTACGCCGGGCGCCTGGCGCGGGGGATATCCGGCAGCGTCAGGGAAAATTGTTTTTCACAGCAATGTGTCAATGGACTAGCTATTCAGGCACGACGCCCAGCACGCGGGCGTATTTGAACCACTTGTCACGATCCCCGGCCATGAATATCCCGAAGGCTTCAGGGGTGCTGGCGACGATGGTGTTGCCCAGGCCTGCGAGCCGCTTTTCGACATCGGGCGTGCGGATGATCCGGATGATCTCGGCATTCAGTTTCGAAATGATGGCCGGTGGGGTCCTGGCTGGCGCGCAAAACCCGTTCCACGCATCGGCGGAAAAGCCGGGGAGGCCGGCGGCCTCGGCGACGGTGGGAATATTGGGCAGGAAGGGTGAGCGCTTTTCCGTGCTCACAGCCAGCCCGCGTATTGATGCATTGGCCAGCAGAGGCAATGCGGCGGTTGCAACCACGAACATCACCTGCACATGCGCGCCCAGCAAATCGGAAGTCGCCTGTGCCACGGTCTTGTAGGGCACGTGGACCATTTTGATTCCCGATTCGATATTGAACATCTCGCCAACGAGGTGCGGGGGCGTTCCGGCGCCCGAGGAGGCGAAGTTGTAGAAACCCGGCTTTGCCTTCGCCAGGGCAATGAGTTCCCTGGCCGATCCCGCCGGCACGGAGGGATGCACCGACAGCACAAAGGGCATGGTCGTGATCTGCGTGACCGGTGCAAAGTCGCGCACCATGTCGTAGTTGAGCTTGTAGAACGGCAGCACCATGAACTGCCCCGAGGAGCAGAACATCAGCGTGTGGCCGTCAGGCGGTGAATTCGCGACTTCCTGTGACATGATCGTGCCGCCGACCTGCGGCTTGTTCTCGACGATGACGGGCTGGCCCCAGGAGGCCTGCAATTTCTCCGCGATCATGCGTGCGGCGGCGTCGGGCCCGCCACCGAGCAGGATGCGGATGAGTTTGTTGGGATACTCCTGCGCCAAAGACGCGCTGGAGAGGGGCATCAGCAGGGCCAGCGTGGCCAATCGCGTCACAAGACTCATACTGCCTCCTCAACAAATGCAATGCCCCTACAGGGCCGGCAGATGCTTAAAAAGTTGCTGGTTAATCAATTGGTTATAGAAGCTTTCGGCGCGGTCATATTCCCAGCAAAGCGGCCAGGTTCTCGCCCAGAATTAAAGCCTTTTCCGCCTCGTCAATGCGCGCATTGCGTACCGCATCCAGGTTCTTGCCATAGATGTCGAATCCCTGGCGCTCGCCCAGAATCCCGTGCTGCATCGACCAGTCGGATCCAAAAAGAATCCTCTCGGCGCCGATTTCAGCCACCGCCCGCTCGATGAAATCCTGCCGGGTGTTCGAGGTGGTGAGATAGACGTTCGAATTCTTGCGCGCCAGCATCATGGCGTACTCGAAGAAGGTGACGTCGTATTTGCCCATGTGGCACACCAGTACCGGGACGTCCGGGAATTCGAATGCCAGGGGCTCCAGCATGATGGGATTCTTGTAGGCCATCGGGACCTTGCCGCCGTCGTAGCTGGTGTGGAACATGATCGGCTTCTTGTGTTTGCGGCACAGTTCCATGGAAGGCACGTAACCCTGCCAGGCCTGCTCCGGCGGCAAGGGCATGAAACGCGCGAGGTCGAATTCACCGGCGCCCAGAAATCCGTGTTCGGTAAACCCGCGTTCGAGGGCCTCAAGACCTTTGGGACCTTCACGGGGCGGATTGCCGATTGGAGATTCCAGATCCCAGCCGGAAAACGCCACAAAACGATCGGGATGTTTTTTCACGATCCCGGCCATGTCGGCATTGCGTGCCGGAAACGCGCCGCGCATGATGACCGTCTTTTCCACGCCGTGCAGGTCCATGCGCGCAAGCAACTGATCGGTGAGGTCGTCGAAGCGGCCCTTGGCCACTGAATCGGCGACCACGCCACGCAAGGAAGGGCTGGGTCCGGGGATGTAGGGATAACGCCATTGAGGTTTCGTCGGGTAACAACCTTCGATGCCTGTTGGGTTGATGGCGTGTGCTTCTGAATCAAGAATTCTCATGCTTGCCCGTTTCCTTCGTGAATCCCGGAGGTTGATTTTCCCCAGACGAGGAAAAACGTCGGGAGGCAGGATAGCTCATTGCCGGTTTTGCCGGAAGGCGCGTTGACGCTCAAAGTCAATGGGCTAGAATCTCCCGGGAATCAGCTTGGGGCAGTTCTTTGCCGTCGCCAATAGCCAGGGGGAATGATGAAAAAATCGCTTTTAAAATGTCTTGCAGTCCTGATTGCAGTGGCCCCGCTCGCCGCGAGTGCGCAGTCATTCCCGAGCAAACCCGTGCATATCATCGTGCCCAATTCACCCGGTGGCGCGATGGACATCCTGGCGAATCTCTACGCCACCCACCTGCGGCAGATGTGGAACCAGTCGGTGGTGATCGAGTACAAGCCGGGCGCGAACAATGTGGTGGGCACGGAATACACCGCGAGGTCGGATCCGGACGGCCTCACCATCTGCGTAGTGGCCACGCCACATGCCATCAACCCCGCGGTTCGCAAGCTGCCTTACGATACGGTGAAGGACCTTTCAGGCATAACCCTTGTAGGTACTTCGCCGATCATGATCTCGGCCACACCGGGATTGCCGGCGAATACGTTCCCGGAGGTCGTTGCGCTCGGAAAGCGCCCGGGAAGCAAGCTGAACTTCGCCACTGCCGGAGCGGGCAGCGCCATGCACCTGGCCGGCGAGTTGATCAAGCTGCAGACCGGTGCCGAAATGCAGCACATCGCGTTCAAGGGGGCGGGCCCCGCCTATCCGGAGGTCATGTCTGGTCGTATCGAACTGATCATCGATCCGATGTTCTCATCGATGCCACATGTCAAGGCGGGGAAATTGAAAGCCATCGCCGTCGCAAGCGGCAAGCGTGTCGCTGCGGCCCCCGACATTCCGGCGGTGGGCGAATTCATCCAGGGTTTCAATGTTGAGAGCATGAACGGCGTCGTCGTTCAGGGTGGCACGCCCCGCCCGATCGTGAACCGGATCAACGCCGACTTCCGCCGGATCCTTGAAATTCCGGAAGCGAAGGCGCGCATGGCGGAATTCGGTGTCATTCCGGTCGGTAACAGCCCGGAGGAATACGACGCGATGATTCGAGCCGACATCGCGAAGTGGTCCAAGGTGATCAAGGACGCCGGCATCGCGATCGACTGATCGACTAGCGGCTAAGGCAAATTGACGATCATTCTCGTGCCGCTGTTGCCGGCTTCCACGGCTTCGTGCACGGCTGCAATCTGCTCCAGGGTGAACTCGCGAACCGGCAAATGCCTGAGCTTGCCGGCGCTTTGCATGCTGCTGAAATCGGCGACTGCCTTGACATAACTGTCATCCGGCAACTCATACATGTAAATAAAGCAGAGGGTCGGGTGAGTCTGTATGCCCCAACTTGCCGAGATGCTGCCTTCCGCGCCGCCGGCACCATAGACGATGATGCTGCCGTTTTTGGCCAGCATTTTGGGGTAGTGAGCGGCATTCTTTGCGAAAAATGGCTCCAGTATGCGGTCTGCGCCGCGGCCATTCGTCAGGGCGCTGATGCGTTCACCGACGTCCTCGGCGCGAAAATCGACGACATCATCGGCGCCGGCTGATCGGGCGAGAGCGCCTTTATCGGCACTGCCGACCGTGGCGATGACCTTGGCGCCTTTGGCCTTTGCAATCTGTATGCAGTAATAGCCCACGGCACCGGTGCCGCCACCCACCAATACGGTCTGGCCCGCAACCGATCCGTGCATCGTGACGGCATAATGAGCCGTAAGCCATGGCACGCCGAGCGATGCGCCTTCATTGAAGCTGCAATTGTCGGGCAGAGCAGGCGCGAGTCTGGAGGGCAGGGCGCAATATTGCGCGCAGGTGCCGGATGCCCGCTGCCATTGGGCCATGTATATCCATACGCGCTCGCCGATTCGGGACCGGGGAACACCTTCGCCTACGGCGTCAATCACGCCGGCGCCATCCTGATGCGGAATGATCCGCGGGTAGGGCAGCCCTCGCTTGCGCAGGCCACTGCGCGTGTAGGTGTCGGTGGGATTTGCGCCGGAGGCGTGCATGCGCACGCGTACCTCACCTAGGGCGGGCGATGGGTCCGCCATCTCACCAACCTGAAAGGCTTCCTTTGGCGCTCCCTGTGTTTCGTACCATGCAGCTTTCATATCAGTAATCCTTGAAAAATGATCCGGCCATGGTAACAACACCGACACAAGTGTTGGTGGTGCACCGGCACTATTGATGCGGTACGCTCGCGGCTAAGATCGAATGAACGCAATGGGGAAAATGCATGAAATATTCTGAATTTGGCATGGCCGCGGTGTCGGTCGCATTGATGCTGGCAGGTGCACAGGTGGCGGCGCAGGGATTTCCGAACAAGCCGGTCCACATCATCATTCCCGTGCCGCCGGGCGGATTGCAGGATTCCCTGGCCCGCGCCATGGCCCCGGAATTGACGAAACGCTGGGGCCAGACGGTCATCGTGGAAAACCGGTCAGGCGCCAACGGCATCATTGCGGCGGATGCTGTCGCGAAGTCGCCACCGGATGGCCACATGCTCTGGATGGGGACCATGGTACAACTGAGCAACGACCTGCTCAATCGCAAAATGCCATTTGATCCGGTGAAGGATCTTGTTCCGGTGATCGGTCTGGTTGACTCCGGCAGCATGTTCATTTCCAGCGTGGATTTTTCGGCCCGTACGATGCAGGAACTGTTTGCCGCGGCGCGTGCCAAACCGGGCGAAATCAACTACGGCAGCTTCGGCGTTGGCAGCCTTCCGCACATCGATACTGAAGCGCTGGCAACGCAGGCCGGCATCAAGGTCACCCACGTGCCCTACAAGGGCGGCGCCGAGATTCTGCAGGGAATCATGGGGGGGCAGGTGACTTTCGCGATCATGGGCATCACGGCCACCATTCCGCTGATTCGCCAGGGTCGTATCCGTGCCATCGCCTACGGCGGGCAGAAGCGCTCCAGCAGTTTTCCCGATGTGCCGACCATTTCAGAGGCAGGGCTCAAGGGATTCACCTCCGGCGGATGGTTCGGGTGGTTCGCGCCGCGCGGCACCCCCGCCGCGGTGGTCAACAAGATTGCGAGCGATGCGGGGCAGGTCATTTCGGTGCCGGAATTTCGCGAGAAATTCATCCAGGCAGGCGGGCTCGAGGTGCTCAATCTCGGCCCGGGGCCGCTTGCCGAACAGTTGCGCCTGGACCGGGAAAGCTATTCGGCCCGGCTCAAGGCGCTCAACATCAAGCTGGAGTAGGACCTTCAGCCCCCGGTATCAGCTCCAGCGCGCAAAACCCAGCCCGGTGCCGGTCCCGGCCATTGTTCTGTAGCCCGGGACATAGGATTCCCAGGTGACGTCCAGATCGGTTGCTGCGCTGGCAACAACAATCCAGTTGCGTATTTCGGAGCTGCCGGCCTTCAGCTTTCTCGCATCCAGATTTCCCAGGAAATCGATGTCCTTGCGGCGCAGGGCCGCCATGATGTCGCGGTCCATCTTTTCTTCGACAATGAAATGCGAGAGACCGCCGGAGGCCATCAGACCGACCTTGAGGTCTTCGGGGTATGAGGCGATCAGTTCGCGCAAGGCCTTGCCAAACTTCACACAGCGCTTCGGGGTGGGCGGGTTCGGCCAGTTATAGGTATTGAGAAAAATCGGGACGATGGGAATCACGGCCCCCTTGAGATACCAGCGGTGCACGAAGGAGTAGGCATG
>CAIUKQ010000184.1 GCA_903899705.1 uncultured beta proteobacterium | reverse complement strand
TAACAAGGGTCTTACCCCCATGCCGTTCGTAGAACGCATGGGTGTAGTCCAGGGCCTTGCGGTTGAAAAGACGGGAATTTTCCCAGCGGAACACCCGGCTCCCCAAGAACCGCCCGATCCAGTAATTGCAATTGTCCCCCAGTAGCGCCGCCGCAACCAGGGTTGCAATCAATGCATTGACCTCCATGCCGGCGGCGGCCCACAGCGTCCCCGCAACAAACAGAAGGGAATCTCCGGGCAGGAAAGGCGCAATCACCAAACCCGTTTCGCAGAAAATTATTACAAACAGAAGCAGATAAATTTGCGGCCCGTATTGCTGCAGCAAAGCGGACAGGTGCGTGTCCAGATGCAGCAGGATGTCGGCAAGGTAAAGCAATATTTCCATGGCAGGATTTTACCCGTCCACCCGCCGCCACAACGGGAAATTGGGCCTCGCAATTTGTATTACTCTCAAGGCTCGAATTTGCCACTCCTGATCCCAATTTCGCAAACATTGCCCATGCCCATCATCAAACTTCTTTCGGACAACCTGATCAGCCAGATCGCGGCTGGCGAGGTGGTCGAACGTCCCGCCTCCGTTTTGAAGGAATTGCTGGAAAACAGCCTCGATGCGGGCGCCACCGAGATCACGGTCAGCCTTGTCGAGGGCGGCGTCAAGGAAATACGTGTCGTGGATAACGGCCTGGGAATGGAAGATTCTGATCTCCCCCTGGCGCTTCGTCGCCATGCCACCAGCAAAATTGCGTCCCTTGATGACCTCGAGAATGTCCGTTCCCTGGGATTTCGGGGAGAAGCGCTGGCCAGCATCGCCTCGGTTGCCCGTGTATCCATCACCACCCGCACCGCCAAAGCCCATCATGGCGCCTCTATTCGAAGTGAAGGGGGCGTCGAATCTCCCGTCGAACCCGCCAGCGCGGCGCAGGGTTCGACCATCACTGTCAATGATCTCTACTTCAATACGCCAGCCCGCCGCAAATTCCTGCGGACCGAGGCGACGGAATTTGCGCATTGCACCGATGTTTTTCGGCGCATTGCGCTGGTGCGGCCCGATGTCGCTTTCGTTCTGCGGCACAACGGCAAGGTGCATTCCCACTTTGCAAGCGCGGACCTGACCCGACGTGTCGATTCACTGCTGACTTCCGCCTTTGTCGCCGCGGCGAGGCCCGTCGATGAGTCGACTTTGGGCATGCGGATAACCGGATTCGCAGGATCGCCGGGGGAGACACGAACCAATCGCGATGCGCAGTATCTATTCGTCAACGGCCGCTTTGTGCGCGACAAGGTGATGACGCACGCCGTCCGGGAAGGCTATCGGGACATGCTGCACGGAGACCGGCATCCCAGTTACGTGCTTTTTCTGGATATCGATCCTTCCGGCGTGGATGTCAATGTGCATCCTGCCAAGACCGAGATCCGCTTTCGCGATTCACGTGCCGTGCACCAGTTTGTTTTTCACGCACTGTCCAAGGCACTGTCAGCAAGCGCCGATAGTGCGCCCGCGGCGCACGCGGCCCCGGTACTGGCGGAAGCGCGACCGGCACATGAGGCCTATTCGCGCGCTCCCATACAAAGCAATCTGGGCATCGCAGAGCCTGTGGCGCGGTACCTTTCCATGTTCAGCGAGTCTCGCGATAGCGCTGCATCTCCGGGACTTGCCGCCGCGACGGCTGCGCTGCGACCCCTTACCCAGGGCTCCGCCGCCGGCGACAACCCGCGCCTCGGATACGCGGTCGCTCAACTCCATGGAATTTATATCCTTGCACAAAATGCGGAAGGGCTGGTCCTGGTGGACATGCATGCCGCCCATGAACGCATCGTCTATGAAGGGCTGAAGACCTCCCTCGACCGGCACGCCATCGAGACCCAGCACCTTCTCATTCCATCGACACTGGTGCTTGATCCTCTGGATGTTGCGACTGCCGAGGAAAATTTCGAGGCATTGGGTGAACTGGGATTCGAAATAGCCCTCCTGTCTCCCACAACGATCACCGTACGCGCCCTCCCGAGCATGCTGGCCGGTGGCGACATCGGCGAAATGGTCAGGGCCGTACTGAGGGAGATCCGTGACTTCGGCGCCAGCCGTGCATTGACCGAGCGCCGGGACGAGTTGCTGTCCTCCATGGCCTGCCACGGCGCGGTTCGCGCAAATCGCAATCTGACGCTTCCGGAAATGAATGCGCTGTTGCGCCAGATGGAGGAAACAGAGCGTTCCGGGCAATGCAATCACGGGCGGCCGACGTGGTTCCAGATGAGCCTTTCGGATCTGGACAAACTCTTCATGCGCGGCCGCTGAGATCTCGGTGGACGAAGAAAGCGGCCCATCCGCCGTCCTGCTCATGGGCCCGACGGCCAGCGGAAAATCCAGCCTGGCCATGGTGCTGGCATCGCGCTTTCCCCTCGAAATCATCAGCGTCGATTCGGCGCAGATCTATCGCGGCATGGACATCGGCACGGCAAAGCCGGATACCGCCGAACGTGCCGCGGTACCCCACCATCTCGTGGACATCATCGACCCCACCGAATCCTATTCCGCCGCGCGGTTTCGTGAAGATGCCCTGCGTTTGATCGCAGAGATCAGGGCACGCGGGCGGGTGCCATTGCTCGTGGGTGGCACGATGCTTTATTTCAAGGCCCTGCGGGAAGGACTGTCCAATCTGCCTGGCGCGGATGCCGGTATCCGTGCAGAAATCGAGGCAGAAGCCGCGCACCGCGGCTGGGCCGCCATGCATTCCGACCTCGGGAAAGTCGATCCGCAGTCGGCGACCCGGATCAAGGCAGGCGACACGCAGCGCGTTCAGCGCGCACTGGAAGTCTACCGGGTATCCGGAAGGAGCCTGTCTGACCTGATTGGTGAAACGCGCGATGCCGAACAGCCGTTTCACTCGCTGGCCATCGCCCTCATGCCCGAGGATCGCCCCCTGTTGCACCGGCAGATTGCGCAACGCATGGAAACGATGCTGCAGGCGGGACTGGTCGAGGAACTTCGCGAACTGCGAAGGAGATTTGACCTGGACGCCAATCTTCCGTCAATGCGCTGCGTGGGCTATCGACAGTCCTGGGAACATCTGGAAGGCCGGCTTGCCGCAGGAGAATTACTGGATCGATGCATCTATGCCACGCGCCAGCTTGCCAAGCGCCAGATGACCTGGATTCGAGCGATGCAAGGCGTGAACGTCATGGACTGCGCCGATCCGGGGCTGGTGGACAAGGCTGTCGGGATGATCGCCACATTATCTCGTACAAAAGAAAACGGGGGCTGAACAGCCCCCGGTATTTACTTTAAAATCAATTAGTTACTTTGTTCCCCAGGGCTTGATTGCAGCCTTGAGCTTGTCGTAACCATCGATGTAACGAGGCCGTTTGCCGTCGTACACCTTGTCAACGATCACCAGTTGAGCATCCAGCCATGACGCGAGTTCCTTGTTACCGGGATTCGCCGCCTTGTAGGCCTCATTAATCAGCACAAAGTGGATACGCGGGTCATAGGGCTGCTTCGTGCCGCCCTCGGATTCATCGCCCGCCAGCAGGCGCAACAGCATCGCGTCGGCAGACCCAAGGGTCTGTTCATAGATTGGCTCACCCACCATGCGGTACATGACGCTGGTCATGTCCTTGCCGTTCTTCATGGTGAACCCCATCTCGTCCCAGAGCTTGTTCATGTCGGAGCCGGGCTTCACCTTGTCCAGAATCTGCTGCCCCCATGCGCGCAGCACGTCCGGCGCATCGGCCATCAGATCGGTGAGGCGGTCGCCATCCAGATCCGTCGAGTAGATTACGCACTTCTTCTGCTGAATCATGTCGTGCAGCAGAATGCCGAAATTGGTGTCGGAGATGTGCTCATAGACCTCACCACCCCAGTTTTCCATGCCGGCCTTGAAGTCCTTCGGTAACAGCGCGACGATGGCATTCACGTTATCGCGGTGCTCCTCGTACGCGTCAACCGAATAGCGGCGCTTCAACTGGAATTTGGTTCCCTGCAGCATCCAGCGGATGATGCCGGCATTGACCGCATCTTCCTTGGCCTGGGTCGGCTTGGTGGCGATGCGCCCGATCTGGCCGGTCTCATGAACCATCTTGAAGAACAGACGCGCGGCGTAGGCCATACGCACCCCGGGGGTATTCATCTCCGAATGGATGTTCCCCGTCGCCTTGTCGACGACGAACTTCTTGTTGTCCTGGGAATATGGCAGGCCGGGCATGAAACGGATGTTGGTAATGGTGCCGTAAGGGCGCACATTGCAATACACACCGGCCGCGGTGCGCAGCGGCGCGTTTGCCGATTTACCGGCCACAACCACCTTCTTGCCGTTTTCGTTGACCAGAAAATCCCCCGCCGTCGACCACTTCAGCGCCGTGTATTCAAGCTTGCCGAACCAGTCAAGGGATGCGAGCTTCGACTCATGCCGGAATTGCGCCATCATCGGAACGCCGAGGAATGGCAGGCCGAGAACATCCAGTGCCATCAGTGTGCCGTTCAGCGCGAACATGTCGGTAAAGGCATGGGCAACGGGTTTGACACCGCCGGCGGTATTGCCGCCTTCCCAGATGATTGCGTCGGTGTATCCGCTGGGTTGAATTTTCGAGCGCTTGTAGATGCTATCGAGCAGTTTGAACAGGTCGCCGCTTTGCTCTTCCTTGGCGATTTTTACTAAATCGAGTTTCTCAGCATTCAAAGCCAGATTGTCAGCCATTATTTTTCTCCGTGAAGGTGGAAACGGCGGCCTGAGCCGCCGTTTTAGAGTCGAATATTTGCTTAAACCATCAGCGGCACGATGAGGAGCGCCACGATGTTGATGATCTTGATCAATGGATTCACCGCCGGGCCTGCCGTGTCCTTGTAGGGGTCGCCCACGGTATCGCCGGTCACCGCCGCCTTGTGCGCGTCAGAACCCTTGCCGCCGAAGTGGCCGTCCTCAATGTATTTCTTTGCATTATCCCAGGCACCACCGCCGGTGGTCATGGAAATCGCGACGAACAGGCCTGTCACGATGGAACCCATCAGTACGCCGCCCAGTGCCTGCGGCCCAAGCGTGAGTCCGACGACAATGGGCACCAGCACCGGAAGCAGCGACGGGACCATCATTTCCTTGATCGCAGACTTGGTCAGCATGTCAACCGCACGGCCGTATTCCGGCTTCGCTGTGCCCTCCATGATGCCCGGAATCTCCTTGAACTGGCGGCGAACCTCAACAACCACACTGCTTGCGGCACGGCCCACGGCTTCCATGGCCATCGCGCCAAACAGGTAGGGAATCAGGCCGCCGATCAGAAGGCCGATCACGACCATGTGATTTGAAATGTCGAACGTCAGCACCTTGCCGGCGTGCTCAAGGGCGTGGGTGTAATCGGCAAACAGAACCAGTGCCGCGAGACCTGCCGAACCGATCGCATAACCCTTGGTCACCGCTTTTGTCGTGTTTCCCACCGCATCCAGCGGGTCGGTAATTGCACGCACGGATTCCGGCAGTTCGGCCATTTCGGCAATGCCGCCTGCGTTGTCGGTGATGGGACCGTATGCATCCAGCGCGACAATGATGCCCGTCATCGACAGCATGGACGTGGCGGCGATCGCGATGCCGTACAGTCCGGCCAGCTGGTATGCAAGCAGGATCGAAACGCAAACCGACAGAACGGGCCAGGCAGTCGCCTTCATCGAAACGCCGATGCCGGCGATGATGTTGGTGGCGTGCCCGGTGGTGCAGGACTGCGCCACGTGGCGCACCGGGCCGTATTCGGTGGCGGTGTAGTACTCGGTGATGATGACCATCAGGCCGGTCAGCACCAGGCCGATGACAGTCGCGCCATACAAATGGATCACGCCAATTGAAGTGGGCACACCGGAAATGTCAAAGGTTGCGGTCTTGAGCACGTCGCCCATGATCCAACTGGTCAGCGGGTAGAAGGCGATCAGGGCCAGAACGCCCGCGACGATCAGTCCGCGATACAGCGCACTCATGATCTTCTTGCCGGGTATGACCTTGACAAACATGCAACCGATGACGGAGGCGATGATTGCAAATCCACCCAGCACCAGCGGGTAAATGACCGCGGCATCCGTGGTCGTCTTGACCACCAGCGCCCCCAGAATCATGGTCGCGATCAGGGTCACGGCATAGGTCTCGAACAGGTCGGCCGCCATGCCGGCGCAATCACCGACATTGTCTCCGACGTTATCGGCGATCACCGCGGGATTGCGCGGATCGTCCTCGGGTATGCCGGCTTCCACCTTGCCCACCAGGTCCGCGCCCACATCGGCACCTTTGGTGAAGATTCCCCCTCCAAGACGCGCAAAGATTGAGATCAAGGAACCGCCAAATCCAAACCCAACCAAGGGCTTGATGACGTCCGACAAAGGCATATTGGGCTGGGCGGCAACCAGATAAGCGTAAAAGCCGGCGACACCGAGGAGGCCAAGGCCTACCACCAACAGGCCGGTAATCGCGCCGCCGCGAAACGCGACGTTAAGCGCTTCGTTCAAACCGGTTCGCGCCGCCTCGGCGGTGCGAACATTGGCCCGAACGGAAATATTCATGCCGATATAGCCCGTTGCACCGGAAAGGATTGCACCCACCGCGAAAGCAATCGCGGTCGTGAATCCCAGGGTCGGCCAGATCAACGCGAAAAGCACGACCCCGACAATCGAGATGGCCGTATATTGGCGATTCAGGTACGCCATCGCACCGGTCTGAATGGCCGCCGCAATTTCCTGCATGCGTTCATTGCCCGCCGGCTGACTAAGAATCCAACTTCTCGAATACCAACCGTAGCCAATTGCGAACACGGCGCAACCGAGCACGAACCAGAGTGCTGAAGACATACCTACCTCCACTGATGCGGGCCCAGGACGGACCCATCGTTTTAGACAAAGCGCGCGATTATAACCGCCGACAGGCGATTTCTACGAACGAGGTCAGTCCGAATGCGGCAGAAGTTGCCGCGGCACACCAAAGCACCCGGACCTTCGCACCTTATGCCAGCGATTCCAGCGCCCTGCGGGAGATTTCCTCGACCAGCCCCGTGCCTGAAATTTTCCGGTATTTGGGCGCCCCCACATCGCCTTTGGCGCCCCACGAGGAGTAATACTCAACAAGGGGCCGGGTCTGGTTGTGATAGACCTCAAGCCGGCTCTTGACCGTTTCTTCCTTGTCGTCTGCTCGCTGAATCAGATCTTCGCCCGTCGCGTCATCCTTTCCGGCCACCTTGGGAGGATTGAATTTGACGTGATAGGTCCGTCCGGACGCCGGGTGAACACGCCGGCCGCTCATCCGGTTGATGATTTCCGCATCAGGTACGTCGATCTCCAGGACGTAGTCGATCGCAACGCCCGAAGATCGCATTGCCTCGGCCTGCGGAATGGTCCTGGGAAATCCGTCAAAGAGGTAGCCATTGGCGCAATCGGGCTCTTTCAAGCGCTCCTTGACCAGCCCAATGATGATTTCATCGGACACGAGCTGACCGGAATCCATCACCTTTTTTGCGGCCACACCGAGCGGAGTTCCCGCTTTGACGGCGGCACGCAGCATATCCCCAGTGGATATCTGTGGAATTCCGAACCGGTCCTTGATGACATTGGCTTGGGTCCCCTTGCCGGCTCCCGGCGGGCCCAGAAGTATCAGGCGCATGTTGGCTTGCTTTCCAAAATTAAGATTCGATTCACAAGATAGTGCACGCAGACCTTCCCGTCCAGCACGCACCCCCCCGTTCTTGATTTCAATCAACGCATCGTTGCAAAAATCGCCCTCACACGCTCCAGATCCTGCATGGTATCAACACCGGGATGGGGCGCATCGGGCCGGACCGTAACCGCAATCCGGAATCCGTGCCACAAAGCGCGCAATTGTTCGAGGGCCTCGAATTGTTCGATGGGCGCCGGTGAAAGGCGAGGGAACTCGGCGAGGAACCGGCCGCGAAATGCGTATATGCCCACGTGACGGTGACAAGGCAAACCGGCGGGAAGCGCCTTCTTGCTTTGCGCAAACGCATCGCGCGCCCACGGGATCGGCGCACGACTGAAGTAACGCGCATACCCCTCGCCGTCGAGCACGACCTTGACCACATTGGGATTGAAAAATTCCTCCGCATCGGCAATCGCATGGCACGCCGTGGTGATGGCAGCCTCGGGCGTCGCCTCCAGCAAGCCCGCAACCGCCCGGATCAATCCCGGTTCGATCAGCGGTTCGTCACCCTGCACGTTGACCACCAGTGAATCGGGGCCAAGTCCGAGAATCGCCGCTGCTTCTGCAATGCGATCGGTTCCCGACGGGTGGTCCTCACGGGTGAGGATTGACCGGAATCCGTTCGATTCCACCGCCTCGGCAATCGCCGCGTTATCGGTTGCAACCACGACCTGTTCAGCGCCGCTCTCCCGCGCCCGTTCTGCTGTCCGGACCACCAGAGGTTTGCCGGCGATGTCGGCAAGCATCTTTCCCGGCAATCGAGTCGACGCATGGCGGGCGGGGATTATGATAGTGAAGCGGGTCATGGCATAAGCTTCTCAGGCGCGACGCAGGCAGTGCAGATGGCGCAGAAAGCCGCCGGTCAGCCTGTTACAGGATTCTCATCCGCGCCAAGCTTGCGCGCATCTTCCTCCAGCATGACCGGAATGCCGTCGCGTATCGGGAAGGCGAGGCGATCCGCCCGGCAGATCAACTCCCGGTCCGACTTGCGATACACCAAAGGCCCCTTGCAAATCGGGCAAACCAGGATGTCAAGAAGTCTTGAGTCCATTCAGCCGCTTTTCAAGAAATTGAAGGAACCCGCCATCGAGATCCGCCTCGACGCGCAGCACATACAGCTTGGGGATGGAATCCGGATCGTCGCCAGCACCGTCTGCCCGGTTGTTTTTGTACACTGAATCCAGAAAGCGCAAACATTTTACCGCATCCTTCTCGGTCATCATGACGACGTCGCAGTACTGGAAGTCGAGATCCGATTCCTTGAAATCATGATGATCGGGAAAGACGTGTGTGGTGGCTTCAATGCCCAATGAACGAAGTGTCTGAAAAAAACGTTCCGGCACACCTATCCCCGCGATCGCGTGAACACGTTTCCCCTGAAAGTGCGCCACCTCAAAAGGGCCCGCAGACTCCCCGAGCCGATAGAATCCGGCAGGCGCGAGGCTCATCCTGAATTTTCCCGGCGCCACGACATTTCCGCTGTTGACCACCCGCGCATCCACCACCCGATTCTCCGGTTCGCGCAGCGGCCCGGCGGGGAGCAGGCGTCCATTGCCGACGCCACGCTCATCCTCGACGGAAATCTCGATATCTCTGCGCAGGCGGTAGTGCTGAAGGCCATCGTCGCAGATCAGCACATTGCACTCCGGATGCACGCGCAACAACCCCTCGGCCGACCGCACCCTTGATTGCCCCGACCAGACCGGCGCGCCGGAACGTTGCGCGAGCAAAACCGCTTCGTCGCCACGAATGCGGGGATCGTCAGTAGACCCCACTTCTGCCGAATCCCGGTCGCTTCCTCCGTAGCCGCTCGCAATCACGCCCGGCCTGTAACCCAGTTCTTGCAATGCACGAACCATCCACAGAACAAGGGGTGTCTTGCCGGTGCCGCCGACGATTATGTTTCCCACCACGATCACCGGGACGGGCATCGCTGTCGATGCAATGACACGGTGTTTGAACAGCATTCGTCTAGCCCACACCAGAAGGCGAAAGAGCAGACTGAACGGGAAGAGCAGCGCCGAAACTGTCGTAAGCCGGTACCAATGGCGTTCGGCAAATGTCGTACTCATGGCTGCCGCGGGTCCCCGACGGACCGTGGACTACTTGGTGGACTGCTCAACCGCGAATGCGATCTGTCCATAGCCCGCCTGTCGGGCGGCATCCATGACCCTGACAACGGCCTGATGTGTGACTGTGCTGTCGGCATTGATCACCACGACGGGTTCCTTCAGGTCTGCGCCGGCGCGGCGCAACTCCTGCGAGAACGCAGGGACATCCGTGAAAGTAACGGCGCGCCGGTTGACACGGTACTGGCCGTTGCCCGACATCACGATGCTGATTTCATTCGGCCGGTCGAGCTGCTTTTCGGCCTCCGCAGAAGGCAGGTTGATCTGCAATTCGGCAAACCGGGAGTAGGTGGTGGTCAGCATCAGAAAGATGATGATCACCAGCAACACATCAATCAACGGTATCAGGTTGATCTCGGGGTCGTCCCGATGCGCGGAATTCCGGAATTTCACGCTTGCGTCCGGGCCGGTTGCCCGCCCTCGGAAAAGTCGAACCGTTCACCGTGAACCACGTCCACCAGTTTGGCGGCCTGCTGCTCCATTTCAATCACGCAATCATCAACCGTGCCGCGGAAATGACGAAAAAATATCATCGCCGGAATCGCGATCACCAACCCGAAACCGGTGTTGTAGAGCGCCACCGAGATGCCGTGCGCAAGCACCTGCGGATTGGTGCCTGTGGGGGACTGCGAACCGAAAATCTCGATCATGCCGACGACCGTCCCGAACAAGCCCATTAACGGGCTGATCGTTGCAAGCGTCCCCAGTGTCGTCAGAAAGCGCTCAAGATCATGGGCAACCGCGGCTCCGGCCTCCTCAATGGCCTCCTTCATGACATAGCGCGAACTCTTGACATTGCGCAGTCCGGCCGCAAGCACCTGTCCGAGAGGCGAATCCTTGGACAACTGATCAAGCAAGGCCTGGGTGACGCCTTGCTGCTGGTGCGCGGCAAGCACTTTCTGAAGCAGTCCAGGCGGAACAATGCGCTGCTTGCGCAGCGTGATCAGTCGCTCGATGATTAGCGCGACCGCGATCACCGATGCGAGAAGCAATGGCCAAATGGGCCAACCAGCCGCCTGAATGATTGCAAACAACGTGTTTCTCCCGGAAATTATCGGCGTTAAAAAAGCCGGCGACACTTTAGCCTGCGCCCGACCATTCGGCAAGGCAAAGCAAATGAAAGCGCTGACGCACACGCTCCCAGGATCACGAATGACTCACACGCACCGTAACCGGCATGCACACCGAGCGAACTGGCGTTCGAATCAGGGACCTTTCCCGTCAACGACAGCAAAACAGATGGCTTTTGTGCTTCTGTGATGCAACCGAAATATCGGCCTTTGCCGCAGACTCCTCGCCGCATGCTTTTGCCCGGTTGCAAAATCAAAAATGTCAATGCATTTCATGAAACAGTGCCGCCCAAAAAGTTTATCCACATTTGCTGTGGATAAAACTGTGCATAACCGCAATTCGGATGACATAAGTAGGTTGTCCGTAAAGGTTTTTTCACCCGGAACAAATATTGTTCAACTATTTAATCTTTATATTTCAATGATTTATTAGCATCTCCCCAGAGCAAACATGGCCACTCTTCCCGAACGCCACCACTAAGCCCGTGATGTGGATAGGTTACAATCTTTAGATGCTTCAAGATCAAGGATTGGCGCGGCGCGTCCCCACCGGTTTAGTCAAGGATGTGTTGAGCGTCAGTGAGTTGAATCGCAGTGTCAAAGATCTCCTTGAACATCGCTACCCCCTACTTTGGGTCAGGGGGGAAATCTCGAACTTCATACTCGCCAAGTCCGGGCATGCTTATTTTGTCCTGAAGGACGCCCAAGCCCAATTGCGTTGCGCCATGTTCCGCAACCGACAGCAAAACCTCAGCTGGCAACCCAAAGACGGCATGCAGGTTGAAGTTCAGGGTCTGGTGACGCTCTACGAAAATCGCGGCGAATTCCAGATGGTCGCCGAGACCATGCGCCAATCAGGTCTAGGCAACCTCTACGAGGCTTTCCTGCGTCTCAAGGAAAAGCTGGAAAAAGAGGGCCTGTTCGCGGAAAAAGACAAACGCCCCATTCCATTCCTGCCGCGAAGCATCGGGATTGTGACCTCGACTCACGGAGCTGCATTGCACGATGTGCTGACCACCCTGGCACGGCGCAATCCTTCAGCGGGCGTCATCGTGTATCCCACCGTGGTGCAAGGCGACGGCGCCGGAGCAAAAATCGCGCGCGCCATTTCTCAGGCGGCAGCCAGGCGCGAATGCGACGTGCTCATCGTCTGCCGTGGTGGCGGAAGCGTTGAAGACCTGTGGGCATTCAACGATGAAGCGGTCGCGCGCGCCATTCGCGCGTGCCCCATGCCGGTCATCAGCGGCGTAGGCCATGAAACCGACTTCACGATTGCGGATTTCGCCGCCGACTCGCGCGCGCCAACGCCAACGGCGGCCGCCGAAATTTCCAGTCCACAAAGGGAGGTCCTGCTCGACAACGTGTCGGCGCTCCTCGCCATGCTCGTGCGGCGCATGCAGCGCGAAATCGACGGCCGCGCGCAGACTGTCGACCAACTCTCACGAAGATTGCAGCATCCCGGCCAGCGTCTGCGAGAACGAGGGGTGTATCTTGATCAAATGGTGGGGAGACTTGGCCGCGCCGGACGACATGCCATCGAGCAGCATCGCTGGATGCTGGATTCTCTGGCGCAGCGTCTCTTGCAGCAGACGCCACGGATACCCGAATTGTCGGCCCAGGTCCGCCTCCAGACGGACCGAAATGACGCCGCAATCCGTACGAAGCTGGCCCAGGAGAGTTCGCGGCTCGACAGACTGGTCTCAAGCCTGCTGCACCTGGCGCCCCAACGGGTTCTCGAACGGGGATACAGCCTGATCCGGGACAATACGGGGCGTCTGGTGCGGGATGCCGCGAGGCTCTCCGCAGGAGACACTCTTGAAATCAGTTTTTCAAAGGGTGGTGCCATCGCCAAGGTGGAATCCTCGCACGATTGAGTACGATCGCAATCCGCAATTTGCAATCCGCAATTGATTTTCAACCAGGAGACGAGCATGGGCGTGATCTTTCAATCTCTCGGGCGCACGATTACCGCCGGCGTGGTCCTTCTGCTGGTCATTCTCGGCCTGGTCGCCGCGACCAGCACGACACCGACCGGCATCGGCAGCCATGCCTGGGGCGCCTTTTTCGTGCGCTGGCTGCATGTGCTTTGCGGAATCATGTGGGTGGGTCTGTTGTGGTATTTCAATTTTGTGCAGACGCCGTCCATGGCGAAGATCCCGGATGCCGAAAAGCCCGCTGTCACCAAAGTGATCGCCCCGATGGCGCTGTTCTGGTTCCGTCATGCCGCTTTATGGACCGTGATCACGGGCCTGACGCTATCAACCATGGGCGGATCCATCGGCGCGCTGTTCACCTTTGCACGGCCCAACACCGCTATCGCCATCGGCATGTGGTTCGCGCTGATCATGGCATTCAATGTCTGGTTCATCATTTGGCCCAACCAGAAAAGGGCATTGGGGCTGGTGGCGGCGGAACCCGATGTCAGGGCGAGATCGGCGCGAATCGCGGGCATGGTCTCCCGGCTCAACACCATGTTCTCCATACCCATGCTGTATTGCATGGTCGCTCAGCAGCACGGAGGCATGTAGCCGTCATCTTCCCGCGGCCAGTGCCGAAATCCGGGGCATGCGAAAAAAAAGCCGCGATTGCGGCCTTTTCCAACGCACAGATCCCACGCATCAGCGGGAGGCAGGCCCCTTGTTCAACCCGGTGATGCGAGTACCTGATTTCAATCCACGCGCAGAGAACCAACCGCGATCCATCTCCAGTGCATAAGGCACGGGGCGCGCCGCACAGTGCGTGGTTTCGTCGTGGGGCTTCATGTCCGCAATGTTGACAATTTCGCCGTCCTCGGCGATGAACGCAACCGAAAGCGGAATCAGGGTGTTCTTCATCCACATGCAGTGCCGACTGGTTTCGGTGAAGACGAACAGCATTCCCTGATTGGCTTCAAGCGACTTTCGAAACATCAGGCCGCGCATGCGCGTCTCGTCATCGGCCGCAACCTCGGCCCGTATGACGTGGATACCGGCACCCAGGGACAAGGTCGGCGTCTGCGCCAATGCATTTTCCACAGGTGCTGACAGGGCGAGGGCGAATCCTGTCGCCGCAAGAACTGCAGAAAAGACTCGCTTGGTCATGGAAAGTCTCATGGTTTGATCGGGGGGGAAGCCGAGGGGATGGATCGCGAGCCACGGCTGTGGCAGATCGTCAAAAACCGGAACCGCCGGATCTCAGGCAAGCCTGAATCCCCGGCGGAATTTATGAATGGTTCTTACTTGGCCTTGGCCTTGGACTTTTTGCTGGACTTCGATTTAGCTCTCTTGGATTTCGCTTTGGGGGCCGCCTTGGACGCATCCGGAGTGGATTGAACCAACGGCGCTGAAGACTGCGCCGGCGCGCCTTGCGCAAACGCAGAACCGTTCACGGAGGCGAACGCAATCGCAACCAGTACTGTGAGAGTTTTTTTCATATTTTTTTCCTTTTCCTCGGTCATTGATCGTCGCCCGTAATCGGGCTCCACTCCTGTAAACGCCCGGATATTGTCCCGGTTGACCCGGATAACCACAAAATTTCTTGGGCGGCCAGGCGACGCCTCGCGATAATAACCCGCTTTTTCGGGGCTGCGCCGCAGCCCTTATCGGTTTTACCGCTCGTTCCGGAATGGCGCGCAAAGAGCGGACAAGGAGTCAACGTGAGCAAAATAAGGGTCAACGTGCCGGTTGTGGAAATGGACGGCGACGAAATGGCCCGCGTCATCTGGGGCAGGATTCGGGAAACCCTGATACTTCCTTATCTGCATCTTGATCTCAAATACTTCGACCTCGGCATTGAGTCGCGGGACCTGTCCGACGACAGGATAACGATTGAAGCGGCCGAGGCAGCAAGGGAATACGGGGTGGCGGTCAAGTGCGCAACCATCACCCCGGACGAAGCGCGTGTTCGCGAGTTCAACCTCAAAAGGATGTGGCGCAGTCCCAATGTGACCATCCGAAACATTCTGGATGGAACGATCTTTCGCGAACCGATTTTGTGCAATAACGTCCCGCGAACCGTTTCCCACTGGAACAAACCCGTTGTCATCGGACGTCACGGCTTTGGCGATCACTCAAACGCGGTGGACTTCACATTTGACCGGCCGGGGACGCTGAAACTGTCTTTCATCCCGGACGGCGCCGGGGCGCCGGTCGAACGCGAGGTCTACAAGGTGCCCGGCCCCGGGGTGGCCATGGCGATGTTCAATCTCGACGAATCCATCCGGGGATTCGCGCGCGCCTGCTTCAATTTCGCCCTGGACCGATCATTGCCCGTTTTCCTGTCCACCAAGAACACAATCATCAAGACCTATGACGGACGTTTCAAGGATTTGTTCCAGGAAATATTTGACTCGGAATTCAGGGAGCGCTTTGAGGCGACGGGTCTCGCCTACGAACACCGGCTGATCGACGACATGGTCGCCTCCAGCCTGAAATGGAATGGCGGCTATCTGTGGGCCTGCAAAAACTACGATGGTGACGTGCAGGCGGACGCCGTCGCCCAAGGCTACGGATCGCTGGGTTTGATGACCTCCATACTTACCTCGCCCGACGGAAAGACCGTTGAAACAGAGGCAGCGCACGGAACAGTCGTACGCCACTACCGGCTTCATCAGCAGGGAATCCCCACGTCGACCAATCCTATCGCGTCGATCTTCGCGTGGACCCGCGGACTGCATTTCCGCGGACGAAAGGACGGCACACCGGACCTTGTCAATTTTGCGACCACGCTGGAAAAGGTGTGTCTTGATATTGTCGAATCCGGCCGGATGACCCGGGACCTTTCCTCTCTCATTGGGCCGGACCACCCGCATCTCAATACCGATCAATTTCTTCGATGCATTGCGGTGGAATTGAAGCGCCGCAGCAATTTCTGAGCGCTATTGCGTTTGACGGACCGCCCCTTCTGGCATAAGTTTTGCACACATGGCAACGCGCTCAAAAGATAGCACCGTACTGGAGACCCGCAAAGCGAAGGTCAAGCCGCCTCCCATGTACAAGGTGCTGTTGCTCAACGACGATTTCACCCCGATGGAATTCGTGGTGATGGTCCTGCAGAAGTTCTTTTCGATGAGCCGGGAGAAGGCAACCCAGGTGATGTTGAAGGTTCATCGCGAAGGCATGGGGGTTTGCGGCCTTTATTCAAAGGACATCGCCACCACCAAGGTCGAACAAGTTGTATCGTACGCAAAGAAGCACCAGCATCCATTACAGTGCGTAATGGAGGAAAACTGAGCAGAACGGGCCGCAGGGCTCAGGAAGCTTCACCCGCTTTGGATTCGACCACAGGGATGGGAAATCTATGATCGCGCAGGAGCTAGAAGTCAGCTTGCACATGGCCTTTGTCGAGGCTCGGCAAAAGCGACACGAATTCATCACCGTAGAGCACCTTTTGCTCGCGCTCCTGGACAATCCGACCGCCGCCGAGGTGCTGCGCGCCTGCGCGGCGAACATCGACGAACTACGCAAGTCCCTGACCGATTTCATCACGGCGCATACACCCACAGTGGCGGGTTCCGATGAAATCGACACCCAGCCGACCCTGGGTTTCCAGCGCGTTATCCAGCGCGCCATCCTTCATGTGCAATCATCAGGCAAGAAGGAAGTCACCGGAGCGAATGTTCTGGTCGCCATGTTCGGCGAAAAGGATTCCCACGCCGTCTACTTCCTGCACCAGCAGGGTGTCACTCGCCTTGACGTGGTGAACTTCATCGCCCACGGCATCACCAAGCACCAGCAGCAGGCAAAGGAACAAAAAAGCGAACAGGGCGAAGAGCAGAAGGAAGAGGAACAGCAAAGCGGCGGAGCGCTTGAAACCTACACGACCAACCTGAATGCCCAGGCTCTCGCTGGCAAAATTGATCCATTGATCGGCCGCGAACATGAACTTGAGCGGGTGATCCAGACGCTTTGCCGCCGCCGAAAGAACAATCCCCTGCTGGTGGGCGAAGCGGGTGTCGGAAAGACCGCGATCGCCGAGGGTCTTGCACGCCGCATCGTCGACGGCCAAGTGCCCGAAATCCTTGCCAACAGCCAGGTGTTTTCGCTGGACATGGGTGCCCTGCTCGCTGGCACGAAATATCGCGGCGATTTCGAGCAGCGCCTGAAAGCGGTACTCAAACAATTGGTGGACAACCCCAACGCGATCCTCTTCATCGACGAAATTCACACCCTGATCGGCGCGGGCGCGGCCTCCGGCGGCACCCTGGACGCGTCCAATCTACTGAAACCCGCCCTCTCCTCCGGCGCACTCAAGTGCATCGGCGCCACGACGTACACCGAATACCGCGGCGTGTTCGAAAAAGACCATGCGCTCTCACGTCGCTTCCAGAAAATCGATGTGATCGAGCCCTCGATCGACGAAACGGTGCTGATCCTGCGTGGACTGAAATCGCGCTATGAATTGCACCACGGCATCAAGTACAGCGCCAATGCGCTGTCTTCGGCCGCGGAACTCTCGGCCCGCTACATCACCGACCGGCATCTGCCCGACAAGGCCATCGACGTCATCGATGAGGCGGGCGCGGCGCAGAAGATTCTGCCGAAATCACGCCAGAAGAAACTCATCGGGAAGGTGGAGATCGAGGAGATCATCGCCAAGATTGCCCGTATTCCGCCAACCACCGTGTCTCAGGATGACCGGGCCGCGCTCAAGAACCTCGATCGTGACCTGAAGGCCGTGGTGTTCGGCCAGGACAAGGCCATCGAGGCCGTCGTGTCGGCCATCCGCACCGCGCGCTCGGGCCTGGGCAATCCGCAAAAGCCCATCGGGGCCTTCCTCTTTTCAGGACCCACCGGAGTTGGCAAGACCGAAGTGGCACGGCAACTGGCCTATTGCATGGGCATCGACCTGCACCGCTTCGACATGTCCGAGTACATGGAGCGCCATGCGGTGTCCCGTCTGATCGGCGCCCCCCCGGGATACGTCGGATTCGACCAAGGCGGCCTGCTGACGGAGGCCATCGCAAAGAAGCCCTATGCCGTCCTGCTTCTCGACGAAATCGAAAAGGCACATCCCGATATTTTCAACATCATGTTGCAGGTGATGGATCACGGCACGCTCACCGACAACAATGGCCGCAAGGCGGATTTCCGCAATGTCATCATCGTCATGACCACCAACGCGGGCGCGGAAGACCTGAACAAGACCGTCATGGGCTTCACCGCGACCAAGGAAATGGGTGATGAGATGAAGGAGATCAAACGCCTGTTCACGCCGGAATTCCGCAACCGGCTGGACGCCACCATCTCCTTTGCAGCACTCAACCGAGAAGTCATCCTGCGAGTGGTCGACAAGTTCCTGATGCAACTGGAAGGCCAGTTGCACGAGAAGAAGGTGGAGGCGAGTTTCTCTGATGCGCTCAAGGAACACCTCGCCAAGAACGGTTTCGATCCACTGATGGGCGCGCGGCCGATGTCCCGACTCATCCAGGACACCATCCGGCGCGCGCTAGCGGACGAACTTTTGTTCGGCAAACTGGCCAACGGCGGAAAAGTGACGGTCGATATAGATGCCGGCGGCAAGGTCGTTTTGAAGTTCATCGAGGAAAAATCGACGGAACGCGCCGTGGAGGCAGACCCGGCGGTGTAGGAACAATGGCTGGCTTCGGTCGGCTGTGCCGATCGACAAAGGGCCGCGCAAGCGGCCCTTTTCATTTCTCCCGCTTCTTTGCATATCAGAAAACGATTGTTGACAGTGCCGTTGCCCGCATGGAAACTCGATGTTCGGGCGTACGCGGTCGCCGACCGGGCTGCCTGCCTCGCCAATTTTCCGTAGGAGACCGAGATGAGCGTAAAAATCATTCTGGCCGCATTCATTGCCGCGACGCCGGTCGCGGCGGCCGCGCAAAGTCCGGATCCGAATCTGGGAAGAAACCTTGCCGCCAACTGCGCCAACTGCCACGGCACCAATGGCGCAAGCACCGGCGGCATGCCCGGTCTCGCGGGCCGGCCGCAGGCGCAACTGCTGCAGTTGCTGGGGGAATTCCGCGACGGCAAACGGCCTGCCACCATCATGCATCAGCTCGCCAAGGGCTATAACGAAGCGCAGCTGCAGGCTGTGACCACATACTTGTCCGCACAGAAGCCCAATTAAGGAGGCCGGGATGACCAACAGAAGAACTTTCATCAAGGCGGGGTCCGCGGCTCTTGCAAGCACGGCTGCTACTTCAATGCTTCCGGGTTGCGTGAGCGGGCCTGAGCCCCGCAAATCACTTGGCCGCGTCATGATCATCGGCGCCGGATACGGCGGGCAGACGGCGGCCAAGTACCTGCGCATGTGGTCCGGCGGCAATATCGAGGTAATGCTGGTCGATCGCGAACCGACCTTCATCTCCTGCCCAATGTCCAATCTGGTCATCGGCGGCAGCCGCACACTTGCCGAGATCACCCGCAGCCGCAACAAGCTGCGCGACCATGGCGTTCAACTGCTGACCGACGAAGTCACCGCCGTCGATCACGCGAAGAAAATCGTCAAGTTCAAAGACCGCTATGCCGACATGGGCTACGACCGGCTGATTATCTCCCCCGGCGTGGACATGATGTACGAAACGCTCCCGGGCATGAAGGGCGCCGATGCGCAGAACCAGGTGCTTCACGCCTGGAAGGCCGGCGCCCAGACCGTGGCGCTTCGCAAGCAGCTCGAATCCATGCCAGCCAACGGCACCTTCGTGATTTCCATTCCGCTTGCGCCCTATCGCTGCCCGCCCGGACCCTATGAGCGCATCTGCCAGGTGGCGCATTACTTCAAGCAGTCCAAGCCGAACGCAAAGATCATCGTGCTCGATGCCAATGAAAACATCGTCTCCAAGGGCCCTCTGTTTCGCGCCGCATGGGAGCAGATCTACAAGGGCATGATCGACTACCGTCCGAATTCCGAAGTGAAGGATGTGGACGTGGCCGGCAAGACCCTGAAAACCGATTTCGACAGTGTCAGTGGCGACGTACTGAACGTACTGCCCCCGATGCGCGCGGCCGACATCGCCCGCTCAACCGGTCTTATCAACGCCAACAACCGCTGGTGCGGCGTCGACTGGCTCAGCATGGAATCAACCGCGGTTCCCGGCATCCACGTGCTGGGTGATGCCACGCTGTCGGCGCCCGCGATGCCCAAGTCCGGACACATGGCCAACCAGCATGGGAAAATCGCCGCGGCTGCGATCGTGGAAATCATGAACGGGCGCCAGCCGAGCCAGTCGCCCGTCGTCGCCAACACCTGCTACAGCTTCGTGTCCGACAAGGAGGTGATACACGTCGCATCGGTGCACCAGTACGACGCGCAGCAAAAAACGTTTGTGGCGGTGCCGGGATCAGGAGGCGTCTCTGCTCAACGCAGCGAAGTGGAAGGCGCCTATGGCTGGGCGTGGGCCCAGAACATTTGGAATGACATGCTCGCTTAGGAGTTCTCCGGGCTAGGATTTTCCCGTGCTGCCGAATCCCCCCGAACCGCGATCGCTGGTCTCGAAATCCTCGACCACGTTCAGCGCAACCTGCACCACTGGAACGACGATCAACTGCGCAATGCGGTCCATGGGCTGGATGGTGAATTCGGCATTGCCCCGGTTCCAGGTGGACACCTGCAACGGCCCCTGGTAATCCGAATCAATCAGGCCGACGAGATTGCCAAGCACGATGCCGTTCTTGTGACCAAGGCCCGAGCGCGGCAGGATCATTGCCGCGTAGCCTGGATCCGCGATATGGATGGCAAGGCCTGTCGGTATAAGCACGGTTTCGCCGGGAGCGATCGTGACCGGCGCGTTGATGCAGGCACGCAAGTCAAGGCCCGCCGAACCGGTTGTCGCGTACTGCGGCAAAGCCGCGCGCATGCGTTCGTCAAGAATCTTCAGGTCAAGTCTTTGCATGGGGATGGTGTCGCCTGAGCGATGGTTGGTAAATGAAGAAACTGCAAAATAACAATTAAATTCAATTGCTTATAACTACGGATCTCGGGAAGCTGATGCTGGCGAGATCAGGCCCGGTCAGCGCTTTTTCAACATCCCGGCGACATGGGCGATCAACTGCCGCGCAACGATGATTTTCGCGGCACGCCCGATTTCATGCTCGCCGTTGTCATCAAACAACGTCAGCGCATTGTCATCGCGCCCGAACGTTTCCTGCGCGAGATTGGCGGCGAGGAGCGGAATTTTTTTCCGCTTGCGCTTGGCCTGTGCGTTGGCGTGCAGGTTCTCGGTTTCCGCCGCGAAACCCACGCAGAACGGGGCCTTCTTCATCGCGGCGACCTCGGCGAGGATGTCCGGATTGGGCGCAAGTTCGATGGAGAGATTGCCCGTTTCGCGTTTGATCTTGTGGGACTTTGCACCGATCACGTGGTAATCGGCCACCGCCGCCACGGCTATGAGGATATCGCTTGCCGCGGCACGAGCCATGACCGCCTCGTGCATGTCGCTTGCGCTCCTGACATCAATACGCGCCGCACCTGCGGGCGTCGCGAGCGCGGTGGGGCCGGAGATCAGGGTCACCAGCGCACCCGCTTCCAGTGCCGCCTGGGCCACGGCGTAACCCATTTTTCCCGAACTCTGATTGGTGATGCCGCGCACGGTGTCGATGGGCTCATAGGTCGGCCCCGCGGTGACGAGGACCTTTTTCCCCGCAAGCAGCTTCGGCCCCAGCAAAACGCACACTGCGTTGAATATGTCCGTCGGCTCAAGCATCCTGCCCATCCCGGTTTCACCGCAGGCCTGATCGCCCGCGGCGGGCCCCAGTACTGTGATGCCGTCATCGGACAAGCGGGACGAGTTGCGCCGTGTCGCAGCGTTCTCCCACATCTCCACGTTCATGGCCGGCGCAATGGCAAGCGGGATGCGGCGTGCGAGGCAAAGCGTGGATAGCAGATCGTCCCCCTGCCCGTTGGCGAGCTTCGCCATGAAGTTCGCGCTGGCCGGCGCGACCAGAATCAGGTCGCGGTCGCGAGAGAGTTCGATATGCCCCATGTTGTCGCTGATGCGGGCATCCCAGAGGTCCGTATGAACAGGCTGTCCCGACAAGGCCTGCATCGTCACCGGCGTGATGAAGCGGCAGGCCGCTTCGGTCATCACCACGCGCACATCGGCCCCCGCCTTGATGAACTGGCGGACAAGGTCGGCAACCTTGTAGGCGGCGATGCCGCCCGTGAGGCCCAGCAACAATCGTTTTCCGGCAAGTGAAGTCATCGCTTTGTGCGGCCGCGCGTTGAGATCGGGGAAGCAGATTCTACGCGACTGTACATTGCGACGCAGCATGCATCGCGCCTGCTCCATGCACGAACGCCAATCAAATCAAGGGACTGCAGATGGGCATCAGCGACTGGCCATTGAGTGAACGACCGCGGGAACGCCTGCTGGACCATGGCGCAAGGGTGCTGGCGGACGCGGAACTTCTGGCCATCTGCCTGCGCACGGGAATGGCGGGCAAGAGCGCCGTCGAACTGGCGCGCGACCTTATCGGCGAGTTTGGCTCGGTGCGTGCCCTTCTCTCAGCCAGCGCCCGAGACCTTGCCGCGAAGCGCGGCCTGGGAAACGCCAAGGCCGCCCAGCTGCTGGCCTCAATGGAACTTGCCCGGCGGTCGCTGGGCGAGGAGATCAAGGCCCAGGATGCGCTCGCCTCGCCGCAGGCGGTGAGGGACTACCTGCGACTCATCCTCGGCCGAAATGACCGCGAAGTGTTTGTCGCGCTGATGCTGGATGCCCAGCACCGCGTCAAAGCCACCGAAGAGTTGTTCCATGGGACGCTCACCCAGACCAGCGTCTATCCGCGCGAGGTCGTCAAATGCGCGCTGCGCCATAACGCCGCCGCGCTGATCTTTGCGCAAAACCACCCCTATACAACTTATGTCATTGTTTATAATAGTTTATATAATATTGTCATGGCGATAATACCCATATTCGTACCCGCAACCATGAACAGGGCATCCTAGCAAGAGGCCGGACCTCTAAGTTAGCCCACCACCCTCCTCCACAGAGCCACATCAAGGACGAACGTCCCTTAATAGGTACTGATGCCTTCTAGCGGGTTTCAAGCTGGAGGAACCACCTGTTAGGCATCGGCAGTACCTGCGTCCTGCTCGGTTCAGCGATCTTGGCGGCAAGCTTAGAGGCTCGTCCAGCCCCCATTAATTCCTCAAGTATCTTGGGAACACTCGTGGCTAACTGTATGATTTTACTAGGATCAGCCATTTTGCTCAATCCGGTAATCAGTTACTAGTACCTGATTAAATGGCATACGGGTTCTCCCGCTTGGGCTTGGCGTCGGCATAATATTCATCGTCATAGTGTGG
>CAIUKQ010000183.1 GCA_903899705.1 uncultured beta proteobacterium | reverse complement strand
TCGGCGCAGGCGCTGAGCCAGGCCCTTGGCCAGTCCTATATTGTTGAGAATCGCGTCGGCGCGGATGGCCTGATTGCCGGCGAAGCGGCCGTCCGTTCGGCACCCGATGGCTATACGCTGTACGTGGCGGACTCGTTTGCAATCTCGCTCAATCCGGTGATTCGCGCAAAGATGCCCTATGACCCGGAGAAGGACCTGGCGCCCATCATCCATGCCGGGACCCTGGCATCGCTGATCCTCGCGCATCCCTCGGTGCCCGCGAACAATCTGCGCGAATTGCTGGATATGGCGAAGGCCAAGCCAGGCACCATCACCTTTGGAACCTTTGGCCTTGCCAGCAGCGCGCACCTGTACGTCGAATACCTCAAGAACGAGAGGAACATCCAGTTTTTGAACGTGCCTTACAAGGCGGCATCGCTGGCCTTTCCCGCCATGCTTGCCGGTGAAGTCAATGTCGTGTTGTTTGCCATAGGACCGGCAGTGGCCCAGGTCAAAGCCGGCAAGGCGAAGGCGCTGGCGGTCAATGCCCCGGGTCGAAGCCCTTTGATGCCCGAAGTGGGGACCATGAAGGAAAATGGAGTGGACATCGACATCCAGACATGGTTTGGCCTGTTTGCGCCCGCGGCAACGCCGCGCGACATCATTATTCGCGCCAATACGGAAGTGGCGAAGGGCCTGATCAACAACCCCGAGGCGAAAGCGAAATTCCTCACCTCGCAGGGCATGGACACCGCCGCGCCCGCCGGCACTTCTGCCGATGCGTTCGCGAAGTTTCTCAAGGCCGACCGCGCGAATTATGCGGAAGTGGTCAGGGTGACCAAGGCCAGGATCGAATAGGGTCGATCAGGCTTTGCCGGCCATCGCGATGGCCCTGCGGTGGTCTTCGAGGATTTGCGGCATTTGATCCGGCGGCGTGCGACCGAATCCGCAGTAGGCGGCGATGCCGAAATCGGGAACGAACTCGCGTGCCACAGCGAGTCGCTGTGCGAACGTGTCCATGCTGTGAATCATGCCCAGATAAATGCGCGCGCCCTTCGGATTGAGGCGTGCGAGCGGCGCATAGAACTCGCGGTCGGTGCGGTTGAGTGTCGGAAGGTGTATCCAGTCGGTGCGGCGCCCCGCGGCTTCCACGGACGCGTTGATGAGTTCGACGGTGCGGCCGAGATTGTCCGGCGCGAATGAAGGCCATCCGCCGAAAGTGCCGAAGCAGAAATGAAATCCCAGTGCGACATCCGCAGGCAGCAGCGCCGACAGGCGGCGGATCGGTGCGGTGTGCGTTTCAATTTCAATTTCCCTGGCAACGGCCTGTGGTCCGCCATGCACGGCTGACACCTCCCACGCACAGTCCCACTGGATGGCGAGGTCCTTTGCCGGAATCCGTTTCACGATGATTTCCAGTTCGGCGGCAAGGGCGGCCTCAAACCCGGGGCGGACCCTGTCGATGTCGCCGGGCACGGGAAAATACAGGGGCCGGACCACGCTGTTGACCATGGGAATGGAGATCTGGAAGCGCATGTCCTGCGGCAACAGGCCCTTTTCGCGCAGCGTGCGGAAGATGAAATAGGAGTTCGTGGCGTCGCGCGAATAGCCCAGGCGAAGGCCGGGCAGGCCGAAGCGCACGTCGGCGACGCCTGGCCTCACCCTGAAATTCCAGGTGTCTTCGCGTTTGACCGGCAGAAGCTGTTCGACGCCATTGATGGAGGGCGGTCGCTTGATGGTCTCCAGATCCACGTGTCCGTTGAACACCTGGTAGCAGAAGCGGTTGACCCAGGAGCGCCGTTCGCCCACTTCGCCGTCCGGTATCGCGGGAAGGTGAGGTCCGAGGCCGCCTCCGAACACGCGCATGACCTCCTCGACGGTATCGAGTGGAATGCTGCCGACCAGAAGAAGATCCTTGCCCATATTGATGTCCTTGTTGTGGTCCGGTGCGGTGACCGGAATGCCCGCGGGAATCTAGCACATCACCCGGTATGAAAATCGTCGGGAGGATGCAACGGCACGCGGCGGCATTGCGCGGCCTTTCCAACGAGCGTAGATTCCGGCGCTCCGGTCTCGAAATGCCAACGTTCATTTCGTTGCGGAGTTATCCAGTCCCTTTGCCCAAGCGGCAATGTCATCACATTGGGAGTCAAAAATGCCCGGCCTTACCCGAATCCATCGCGGTCTTTCTCTGCTGCTGAGCGGCCTGCTCGCGCCGGTCTCGCTGTGGCTGTGCGCCGCAGGCGCGCTGGCGCAGGGCTATCCGGTGAAGTCGGTGCGGATTGTCGTGCCGGTGCCTGCCGGCGGCTATTACGACAACGTGGCCCGCGTCGTGGGCCAGAAGCTGACGGAAAAAATGGGCCAGCCCTTTGTTATCGAAAACCGCGTGGGCGCAGGCGGCCTCGTGGGAACGGCCTATGTGGCGACCACCGCCCCCGATGGTTACACGCTGCTGGTCAACGGCACCGGCGGCATGTCGATCTTTCAAAGCATCCATCCCAAGCCGCCGTATGACACCCTGCGCGATTTCACGCCGATCAGCCTGCTCTCGGGCGTGCCGCAGATTGTCGTGGTGAATGCTTCAGTGCCGGCAAACAACATGGCCGAGCTTCTCGCGCTGCTGCGGGCACACCCCGGCGAGATGGCCTTCGCAACAACGGGCAATGGCACGGTCCCCCACCTGTCGACAGAAGCCTTCTCGATCGCCACCAAAGTCAAAATGCTGCATGTGCCTTATAACGGCAGCGCGCCGGCGGTCACGTCGCTGCTGGGCGGGCAGACGTCGATGGCCTTCGGCATCGCCACGGACGTCTTCCAGCACGTCCGCGCCGGAAAAATGCGCGCACTCGCGGTAACCACTGAAAAGCGCATGCCCGTCCTCCCCGATGTGCCCACGCTCGCCGAAGCGGGCATACCGGGCATGGTCATTGAAATATGGGGCGGACTGTTTGCACCGAAAGGAACGCCTTCCGACATCGTCAACCGTCTCAGTGCCGAGGCAAACCAGATCGTTCAGACAGCCGAGGCGCGCGACAAGATCGCTCCCGGGGGCATCGGCGACACCAAGGGCAGCACCCCCGAGCAATTCGAGCGCTTTCTTCGCGCAGAAATTGCAATGTGGGCCCGGGTCGTCAAGGAGTCGGGCGCGAAGATCGATTGAAAGCCGCAACCGAATTGACCGTCCTGCACGCTGATTTTTTGATCATCGGCGCCGGATCCGCCGGGTGTGTGGTTGCGGATCGCCTCTCCGCAACAGGCGCCTCCGTCATTCTGCTTGAGGCCGGACCGCGTGATCGCTCACCCCTGATTCACGTGCCGGCCGGTGTCATCAGTCTGATGGGACATCCGGTGCTCGACTGGAATTATGTGTCCGCCGAAGAGCCGGCCATCGGCGGCCGGAAGATTCGACTGCCGCGCGGCAGGGTGCTGGGGGGCACCAGTTCCACCAATGGCATGAATTATGTGCGCGGACAGCCCGATGATTTTGACCGCTGGGCGACAGCCGGTTGCCGCGGATGGGGATATGAAGATGTCCTGCCGTATTTCAAATCCATTGAACGATTCGAGGGGGGCGACGATCGCTATCGCGGGCGCGAAGGAGCCATGGCGGTCGAGCCCTACCGGAGCATCCTTCCGATCACCCACCGCTTTGT
>CAIUKQ010000182.1 GCA_903899705.1 uncultured beta proteobacterium | reverse complement strand
GTTTCGAAAAACACCTCCAGTGCATCCGGTGGAATATAGAGACCCGCCGGAAGATCCATGAACGGTTCGCCCCGCACCATGGCGATCGGCCCGTGTGCGCTCTCGATCTCGACGGGCGTTGCGATCTCCATCTGCGTCGGCTCGGCCTTGCTCATGAATAACCCAGTCCCATCGCCTCGCGAACTTCCCGCATGGTTTCCTGCGCCAGTGCACGCGCCTTGTCGCACCCGTCGGCCACGATGTTTTTCACCAGCCTCGGATCGTCAAGGTAGGGTTGCGCGCGCTCGCGCATCGGCCCCTGCTCGGCAAGGACGGCGTCAATGACCGGCTGTTTGCATTCAAGGCATCCAATGCCGGCCGTGCGGCATCCCTGACTGGCCCACTCGCGCGTCTTGTCGTCGGTGTAGACGAGATGGAATTGCCACACCGGACAGCGGTCCGGATTGCCGGGATCGGTTCGTTTCACCCGGGCCGGATCAGTCGGCATGGTACGGATTTTCTTTCTCACCGACTCCGCATCCTCGCGAAGCGCAATGGTGTTTCCATAGGACTTGGACATCTTCTGGCCGTCAAGGCCCGGCAGGCGAGACGCATCGGTGAGCAAGGCATCAGGCTCGACCAGAATCAGGCGCCCGCCGCCTTCGAGATAACCAAAGAGCCGCTCGCGGTCGCCGGCCGTGAGGTTCTGCTGCTCCTCGAGCAGGGCCTTGGCAGATTGCAGGGCCTCTGCATCGCCCTGCTCCTGGTAGCGCGAGCGAAACTGGTCGTACAGTTTGGCCTTCTTGCTCCCCATCTTCTTGGCAGCCGCTTTGGCCTTGTCCTCGAAGCCGGGTTCCTTGCCGTAGATATGATTGAAGCGACGCGCCAGCTCGCGCATGAATTCGACGTGGGGCACCTGGTCTTCCCCGACCGGAACGTATTTGGCGCGATAAATCAGCACGTCCGCGCTTTGCAAGAGCGGGTAACCCAGAAAACCGTAGGTTGCCAGATCCTTTTCAGTGAGCTTTTCCTGCTGGTCCTTGTAACTTGGGACGCGCTCGAGCCAGCCCAGCGGCGTGATCATTGACAGCAGCGCATGCAGTTCCGCGTGCTCGGGCACACGGGATTGAATAAACAGCGTGGCCTGCGACGGATCGATGCCCGATGCCAGCCAGTCGATGACCATTTCCCAGACGCTTTGCTCGATCAGTTCGGGCGTGTCGTAGTGCGTGGTCAACGCGTGCCAGTCGGCCACGAAGAAAAAACAGGGCAACTCGGCCTGCAAACGCACCCAGTTCTTCAGTGCCCCGTGGTAATGCCCCAGGTGAAGCATTCCCGTGGGGCGCATGCCGGATACGACTCGGTCTTCAAACATGAAGCGGCATCACATTAATTAAGTGCATGAATATATTCAGAAATATATTGATGAAAAAACGCATGGACAAGCGTTCCCAGATCGGTCGGGGCATCGTGCGCCGCGTTCGCGCCGGTATCAATGGCCTCAAGGAGCTTGAATTTCATGGCTACTGGGTTGGGCGTTTGCGGCGCTCTTTTGAAGCCGCGCATTCTATCAGGCTTGGATTCCCACGGCCCCCAAATTGCCTTTGCCCTGGCGCACCACGACGATATCGGGACCGGTCAAATCCAGAACCGTGGTTGGTTCTATTCCGCACGGCCCGGCATCCATCACCAGATCCAGGTCATGTTCCCAATGCTCCCGCAATTCGTGCGCATCGCTGGCCGGCTGGTGATCCTCAGGCAGAAGCGCTGTGGCCGACAGAATCGGTTCTTTCAGGTCTGCCAGCAGCGCCAGGACCACCGCATGCTCCGGAACGCGGATGCCGATGGTCTTGCGACGCGCGTGAAGCAGCCGCTTGGGAACCTCACGCGATGCTTCCAGAATGAAGGTGTAGCTGCCGGGGGTCAGTTTCTTTAAAAGCCGATAGCACGCGTTGTCGATTCGCGCATAAGTCGAAATCTCGGACAGGTCGCGGCACATCAGCGTCAGGTGATGCTGATCATCAATCTGGCGAAGGCGGCGCAGTCGCTGCAGCGCATCCTTGTCGCCCAGATGGCAGCCGATCGCATAGCAGGAATCGGTCGGATAGGCGATGACACCGCCTTCGCGCAGGATGCGCGCGGCCTGCGAAATCAGCCGTGGCTGCGGGTGCGTCGGATGGATGCTGAAGTACTGGGCCATATTCCATTAACCTATTGTTTTTATTATATTTTTTAAAGAAACAGGCCGAACGCCGGTTCATGCCGGGCTAGCCAGAAGATCCCAGACCGGCCTCAGCCCTGGCGGCAGCGGCGGCAATCCGCCCAGATCGACGCGGCTCTCTCCGGGACTGTGAAAATCCGAACCGCAGGAGGCGGCAAGGTCGAACTTGCGGGCAACCTGGGCGTAGCGCCGTGACTGTTCCGCGGTATGACTTCCGGTCAGCACTTCAAGAGCCTCACCACCCAGTTCCTTGAATTCACGAACGAGCAGATCGCCCTTGTCCTGCGAAAGGCCGTAGCGGCCGGGATGCGCGATGACCGCAACACCGCCGCTCGCCTTGATCCATGAGACTGCATCAGCCAGTGTCGCCCAGCGGTGCGGCACGAAGCCCGGCTTGCCTTCACCGAGGTATTGGTGGAACACCGATTTCACATCCCGCGCATAACCCTTGTCGACGAGAAAGCGGGCGAAGTGCGTGCGGCTCAGGGTTTGCGGGTCGCCCGCGAAGGACAGCGCCGCCTGCAGGCTTCCGTGTATGCCCACCCGGGACAGTTCCAGGGCAATCAATTCGCCCCGGCGCACCCTGCTCGCGCGCACGCCGGCCAACCCGTCCACCAGCGCCGTTTCGTTCACGTCGATGCCAAGGCCGACGATGTGCAGTGTTTTCTCGTACCACGAAACCGAAATTTCGACGCCGGGAATGATGCGCAGGTCCAGGCCCTGCGCGGTTGCCACCGCCTCGCTCGTTCCGTGAGTGACGTCATGATCGGTGAGCGCCAGCGCGGTTACGCCGTTGCGGTGCGCACGCAGGACCAGCTCCGCTGGCGCGAGCGTCCCGTCCGAAGCGCTGGAATGACAATGCAGGTCAAACTTCATCGCGATCCGGTCAGCACAGGAATTCCTCAATCATGGCAGCGACCGCTTCCGGATTGTCCTGATGCATCATGTGCCCCGCACCCGGCACCGTTTTCGAGACGCAATCGGGAATTTCATTTCGCCGGGCATCGAGGTCTTCGCGGGTCAGGCGGAATTTTCCGTACATATCGGTCAACTCCCCTTCCACCCAAAGCACCGGCGCGGAAATCTGCCTGAGGCAGGCCGCCACCTCTGATCCCCTGTAGAGAACGGGGTTCACCCTTTTGTGCAGCGGGTCACCGCGCAGCGCAATGCTGCCATCATCGGTGGGAGTGCCCCAATGAGTCGCTAGGAAACGCGCCCGCTCCGGCGTCAGCCGTTCGTTCGATTCCCGCAACCGGATGGCCAGGTCATCGAAGGATGCGTAGGTGCGCAGGCGCTGCTCCCTGCCCAGCTCGTCCAGCCATTGGGCATATTTCTTCGGCGCATCCTCGGGCCGGCTGTCGCGCATTCCCAGCCCCTCAAGGTTGACTAGGCGCGCCACGCGCGCGGGCCGTATGCCCGCGTACAGACAGGCAATATTGCCGCCCATGCTGTGGGCCACGATATTGGCCGGCTCGCCGGGGTACAGACTGTCCAGCAATACGTCCAGGTCAGCCAGATAATCCGGGGACCAGTAGCTGTTGGCCGACGTCCAGTCCGTCAAACCGAATCCCCGCCAGTCCGGCGCAAGGACATGCCAGTCGGATTTCAGTTCATCAACGACAAACTGAAACGATGCCGAGACATCCATCCAGCCGTGGAGCATCAGCAGCTTCGGCGCTCCGGGATTGCCCCAACTGCGGACGTGGTATCGGAGTCCCCTCACGGACAGGTACTGCGATTCGCTTGCCTTCATGCATGCAGCCCACGAAAAGGCGGCATCATATCAACTCAATGCTATGATCGCCGCGCCTCGAAAAACCAGAGTCAGATATGCCCAAATACTCCCTGCATGGACGCGTACCGGAGTTTCGATCCGGCGAAATTTATGTCGCGCCCGATGCCACGGTCATCGGGTCGGTTGCATTCGAGCATCAGTCCAGCATCTGGTTCAACGCCGTTGCCCGGGGTGACGACGAGCAGATCACCATCGGCGAGCGCAGCAACGTGCAGGACGGCTCCGTGCTTCATGCCGACCCCGGCCATCCACTGATACTGGGCAGGGACGTGACGATCGGCCACATGGTCATGTTGCATGGCTGCCGCGTTGGCGACGGAACCCTGATCGGCATGGGTGCCATCATCCTGAATAGTGCAAAGATCGGCGCCGGCACAATTATCGGTGCCGGTACGCTGATTGCCGAGGGCAAGGAGATTCCCGATGGCGTCCTGGTGGTGGGCTCGCCGGGAAAAATTGTGCGTGAGTTGTCAAAAGAAGAAAGCGCGCGCCTCGCGAATATCGCGGATATCTATGTCCGGCGAGCACAGCGCTACCGCGAGGAATTGAAGCGGCTTCCGGACTAACGGTCAGGTTGCCGGTCACGAAGACCGGCGGATTTCGCGCGCAACGTGACGGCCCCCCATCGGTCTGCGTCCTACCCGCCTGAATTTGATCGTTTTTTTGCCCATCCCCGGGCCGGGGCCCGTGTCATTTTCGATGGGAGCCGATAGAATGACCGCCGTTCAAGTTTTCAAGGAGGAAACCATGAAATCGATTCGGACCCTGTTGACCCTGCTGATGGCCGGCGCCATTGGATTGTTCCATGCGCAGGCATTCGCGCAAACCATAAAGATCGGGGTGATCAACACCTATTCCGGACCGAACGCCAGTCTGGGCGACATCATGGACAAGGGCATGAAGCTCTACATGAAGCAGAACGAAAAGCGCCTTCCTCCGGGTGTGAAAATCGAACTGGTCATCCGCGATGATGGCGGCGCCAATCCGGACAAGGCCAAACAGCTGGCCCAGGAGTTGATCGTCCGCGACAAAGTCCAGATTCTCACTGGACTGATCTGGACGCCCAACGCCGCAGCGATTGCGCCGCTGGCCACGGAAGCCAAGCTTCCGGTGGTCATCATGAACGCGGGCACATCGTCCATCACCACCATGTCACCTTACTTTGCCAGAGTGTCCTTCACGCTTTGGCAATCCTCCTTTCCGACCGGCACCTGGGCCGCCAAGAAGTACAAGCGCGCATATATCGCGGTCAGTGATTTCGGCCCCGGGATCGATGCCGAAAATGCATTCGAGAAGGCGTTCCGCGATGGCGGCGGTGAAATCGTCGGAAAAGTGCGGATTCCGCTGGCCAACCCCGATTTCGTCCCCTTCATCCAGCGCGCCAAGGATGCCAAACCCGAGGTCCTGTTTGCCTTCATTCCGGCAGGCCCGCAGGCGACGCAGATCATGAAGGCCTACAACGATCTGGGCCTGGCCAAGTCGGGCGTGAAATTCATCGGACCAGGCGACCTGACCCCTGACGACGAACTGCCCAACATGGGCGACGCCCCGCTGGGCGTGTACACCGTGCACCACTATTCCGCCGCATCAACGCGTCCCGCCAACAAATCCTTCATCGCGGCCTGGAAAAAGGAATACGGCGAGAAATCGACCCCGAGCTTCATGTCGGTGGGCGCCTGGGACGGCATGGATGCCATCTACCAGCTGATCATCGATCAGAAGGGCAAGATTGACGGCGACCAGAGCATGATCAGCCTGCGCGGGTACAAGAATGCCAACAGCCCCCGCGGCCCCATATCCATCGACCCACTGACCCGCGACATCGTGCAAAACGAATATCTGCGCGAAGTCCGCAAGGTTGGCGGGAAGCTGGCCAATGTGGAAATCGAAACGGTTGCCACGGCCATCAAGGATCCCTGGAAAGAGATCAACAAGAAGTAGGCGGATTTCCCTGCCCGCCCCCGGTGGCACGCGGCTTGCGTGACCCGGGGGCAAATTTTTGCAGAATCACTTGAGTCATTAGGGACGTGGACGACTTCCTGGTATCACTGGTCAGCATCGCATTTCATGGAGCCGCCTATGGCATGGTGCTCTATGTGATCTCGGTCGGCCTTTCGGTGACGATGGGTTTGATGGGTTTTGCCAATCTGGCGCACGGCGTATTTGCCATGGCCGGGGGCTACGTGATGATCTCGGCCATGTCCAGCCTGGGCCTGCCCTACCCCGTCGCGCTGCTCGTTGCGTTCATCGCAATCGCCGTGGTCAGCCTGGTGCTGGAAATGCTGCTGTATTCGCGCCTGTATGGCGCCGGTGAACTGGACCAGGTGCTGTTTACGATCGGCCTGATCTTCATTTCGGTGGCGCTTGCGCGCCTTGCCTACGGAACCCTCCAGCAACCGGTCATGCTGCCCGATTACCTTCGCGGCCAGTTCTCGATGCTGGGACGGGATTTTCCGGCCTTCAGGGTTTTCCTCATCGCCGTCAGCGCCGTCATTGTCGCGGGCCTGTGGTTTGGCGTGGAACGAACCTCTTGGGGGGCGATGTTGCGTGCCGCGGTGGACAATCGCGGCATGGCCCAATCGGTGGGCATCAACACCCGCCGCCTTTTCATGGTGACCTTTGCTGCGGGCAGCGGACTCGCGGGCCTTGGGGGGGCGCTGGGAGCCGAAATCATCGCCATACAACCCATTTATCCGTTTGCGAATCTTGCCTATTTCCTGATCGTTGTTTCGGTGGGCGGCATGGGCACCTTGCGCGGCCCGTTTGTCGCTGCCCTGCTGATCGGCATCACCGACACGGCCTGCAAATACTGGCTGCCGGAATTTGGCGCTTTCCTCATTTACGCAACCACTGTCGGCATCCTTCTCTGGCGGCCGGCAGGTCTGTTCGGGCGCACCAACTGATGGGCAACTTGCACGCCGGCGGATACAGCGCGAATGCCGCTCTCAGATGGCAGGAAAGCCTGCCATGGCTTGTCGCTATCGCGGCATTTTTCCTGCTTCCGGAATTTCTCAACCTCGGCGCGCGAATCCTGATCTTCATCCTGTTTGCCCTGTCACTGGATCTGATCGTGGGCTACGCAGGCATCGTGACCCTGGGACACGCCGCCTTTTTCGGACTCGGGGCCTATACCGCCGGAATTCTCTCGGCAAGGGCGGGAATCAACGATCCCCTGATCCAGCTGGTGGCATCCGGTGTCACCGCCGGGTTGCTGGGCGTCGTCACCGGGGCGATCATCCTGCGGACCCGCGGTTTGGCGCTCATGATGCTGACCCTGGCCATAGGATCGATCTGCCTTGAAGTGGCCAACAAGGCCAGTTCCTTGACCGGTGGCGCAGACGGGCTGGCCGGCATCACCATCGCGCCGGTGCTGGGACAGTTCCGGTTCGATCTCTACGGCAAGACCTCCTATCTCTATTGCCTGGCCATACTGTTCGTCTGCTGGTGGTTTGTGAGGCGCCTGGTGTACTCGCCGTTCGGCGCGTCGCTTGCCGGCATCCGCGAAAACAATCTCAGAATGCACGCCATAGGCGCGCCGGTCTACCTTCGCATGCTGGCCGTCTATGCGATATCGGCTGCGCTTGCGGGATTCGCAGGCGCCCTGCTCACACAGACAAGCCAGTTCGTCGGCTTGAACGTCGTCAGCTTCGAACTCTCCGGTGAAATGCTGGTGATGCTGATCCTCGGGGGTGTGGGACGCATCTACGGCGCATTTGCCGGACCTGCGGTGTACATGATTGCGCAGGATCAACTGGCCAAACAGTTTCCGGAATACTGGTACCTCGGGATCGGCTCTCTGCTCGTCATCGTCGTGTTGTTCGCCAAGGGGGGGGTCCTCGGACTGGTGGACCGGATGGTTTCGCGTATCGGCAAGGGGAGGCGCTCATGACCATCGCTCTCGAAACCCGCAACCTTCGCAAACAGTTCGGCGCCCTGACGGTGGCAGACGGCATCGATTTTCGCCTCGAACGTGGCGCCCGCCACGCGCTGATCGGACCGAACGGTGCGGGGAAGACAACATTCATCAATCTGCTCACCGGCGGCCTCAGGTCAAACTCCGGGGGCATTTTCCTCAATGGCGAGGAAGTCACGCGACTCTCCCAGCGAGCCCGCATCAGACGCGGCCTGGGCCGGACCTTTCAGATCAACACGCTTTTCCGCAGCCTGACCGCGCTGGACAATGTGGCGCTCGCGGTTGCCGAACGGCGCGGTGTGGCCTGGAATCTGATTGGACGCGCCAACCGGCATGCCGATGTCGTCTCCGAGAGCAGGGATCTCCTGACCTCGCTGGGCCTCGCACAGGATGCGGACACCCGCGTATCCGACCTGGCTTATGGCAAGCAACGTCTGGTGGAAATCGCCATTGCGCTGGGCATGAAGCCCTCCGTCCTTTTGCTGGATGAACCCGCTGCTGGCGTGCCGACCATGGAGTCACGCCGGATACTGGAGGTGCTTGATTCTCTTCCACAGGATCTGGCCATTCTCATCATCGAACACGACATGGATCTGGTCTTTCGCTTCGCCAGGCAGATCACGGTTCTGTCGCGTGGCGCGCTGCTCGCGGAAGGGACGCCCGACGAGATATCGGCCGACCATCGCGTTCGCGAGGTCTACCTCGGAGAACGTGATGTCTGAGGTCCTGATCCTTGATCATGTCCGCGCCGGGTACGGCGAAACCGTGGTGCTGGAGGATTTGTCGCTGCGTCTCAGCCGTCGCGAAACGCTGGCGGTGCTTGGAAGAAACGGCGTCGGGAAAACCACACTGCTTGCAACCATTGTGGGGCACACGACCCTGCACTCGGGGCGCATTGCTTTCCATGGAACCGGCATCGAACACGCGCCCATCTACGCGCGGGTCAGGTCCGGCATCGGTTACGGTCCACAGGGCCGGGAGATATTCCCCTCGCTCACCATCGAGGAAAATCTCACCGTCGCGCGGCGCGATGGTCGATGGACGCTGGAACGCATCTACGAGCTGTTCCCCAATCTTGCACAGCGCAAGAAACACATGGGAAACCAGATTTCCGGCGGGGAGCAGCAGATGCTCGCGATCGGCCGCGCGTTGATGGGTAATCCCGCACTGCTGCTCCTGGATGAGCCAATGGAAGGGCTCGCGCCCATCATCGTGGACGGCCTGCTGCTCGTGCTTGAAAAACTGATCGCCGAGGACGACCTCACCGTCATCCTGGTTGAACAGTCGGCGCGCCTCGCCCTGCAGGTGACAAAACGCGCATTGATCCTGGACAGGGGGAAAATCGCGTTTGAAGGCGAAAGCGCCGAACTCGCCAGGGACATGAAGAAGGTTTCCGAGCTGCTGATGGCAACCTGAACCACGGGACACGGCAGATCCGGATCAATGAAGGAACCTGTGCCGGCCGGATTTGCGATAGATTGGCATCCGCACAGACACATGAAAAAAGAAGGAAGGCAGCACAGATGAGAGACTACTGGTTGAGCAAACTGTTTTTCGACATGCAGACCCCCGCCAATGCGGCGGAATATGCCGCGGATCGCGAGAAGGTCCTGAGCCGTTATCCGATAAAGCCCGACGTGCTTAAATCGCTGAAGGCGGATGACGTGGCGGCGCTCGCGCCCAAGGTCAATCCCTACCTGCTGCGCTTCTATTTTTTCGCCACCGGAAAATCGGAGACCTGGTTCCTTGACCACATTCGCGCACTGGCGCCGAACAAGGAGTCCTCCCATGGCTAAGCTGGTTGGCGCTTTTGCGGCAAGTCACGGCCCCCTGATCGCGAGGAACTGGGAGGGCATCGGTCCGGAGCGACTGGCCAGCGTGACGAAAACTTTTGCACAGCTTGGCAGGCGGTTCAAGGAATGCCGCGCAGACGTTCTCATCGTGGTGTCGCCGGATCATTGGGTGAATTTTTTCATCAACAACCTTCCCGCCGTCTGCATAGGCGTGGGCGAGTCGCATGGAGGTTCCCCGGAAGCCTGGCTGAAACTGCCGTTCAATGAATTCCCGGGACACCCCGGGCTGGCATCTCACCTTGCCGAAACCGCATTGAAAAATGATTTTGATCCGTCACTGTCGCACCACATCCAGCTCGACCACGGATTCCTGATTCCGCTTTGGAAGATGGGCGTCGAATCACTTCCCCCGATCGTTCCGATCATCGTGAACATCATCGAGCCGCCGTTGCCCAGTTTCAAACGCTGCTTCGCTTGGGGCGAACTGATCCGCAAGGCAATAGAGAGCTATCCGGAGGACATCAGGGTGGCGATTCTGGCGACTGGCGGACTGAGTCATTCCATTGGCGAACCGGATATGGGGCGCCTGGACGAGGCCTATGACCTGGAGTGCTTCGAACACTTCAAATCGAGCGACGTTCCGACGTTGATGAATTTCCTCGACAATCGCACCGAGGCTGCCGGAAACGGCGCGGCAGAAGTGCGCAATTGGGTCATCGCGCATTCAACCGCGAATTGCAAAGGGTTCGATGTCATCGGGTATCACCCCTACAAGGAGTGGTACATCGGTTGCGGCTTCGCCTCCTGGACAGTTCCTTCCTGAACCGTGAGTACCCTGCTAATGAATCCACAACTGTTCATGCGCCGACTCATTCTCGATCGATCAACGCGCACTCGTCACTTTTCTTTACATTCGACCGACTCACGACTATAATTCCGCGCTCGGTTGGGGGTATAGCTCAGCTGGGAGAGCGCTTGCATGGCATGCAAGAGGTCAGCGGTTCGATCCCGCTTACCTCCACCAAAATTCCGTTGTATCGAATTGTCCCCTTCGTCTAGAGGCCTAGGACATCGCCCTTTCACGGCGGTAACACGAGTTCGAATCTCGTAGGGGACGCCATCAGTTCAGGGGTGTTAGCTCAGTTGGTAGAGCAGCGGACTCTTAATCCGTTGGTCGAGTGTTCGAATCACTCACGCCCCACCAGCATTTTGTTAGCACGGATCGAAGCGCCGTTTCGAAAGGAATTGGCGTCGGCAGGTTGCTCCGCAGGTTTGACCCGTTGCAAGTGGTTATGGGAAAATCAAAGCGCTGCGGGCGGTTAACTCAGCGGTAGAGTGCCACCTTCACACGGTGGAAGTCACTGGTTCGATCCCAGTACCGCCCACCAATCTTTGAGTACACAACCCACGCCCATCCCCGGAATGCCGGCATTTTCAGGTGCCATTGGAGACGTTCATGCCCAGTCACATGAAAGCCGCTGTCATCCGACAATTCGGAACCGCTTCGGTTTTGCAATTGGAACAGGTTCCCTGCCCCTTGGCCGGCCAAGACGAGGTTCTGGTCAAGGTCCATGCGGCAGGCATCAATCCCATCGACTTCAAGACGCGCATGGGCACTGGCATCAATCGGGGGTGGAAGGACATCCGGTTTCCTCTGATTCTGGGCTGGGATATCTCGGGTATCGTGGTCGAGTCCCGTTCCCCTCGCTTTCGGCCCGGCGATCCGGTGTTCTCCCTGGCACGCTTCCCCGCAATTGGCGGCGCCTATGCGGAATACGCCGCCGTTCCCGCGGCCGATCTCGCTCTCAAACCGCAGTCGCTGGACCACATTCACGCTGCCGCGACACCACTGGCAGCCCTGACCGCATGGCAAGCGCTTTTCGACAATGCCGGATTATCGTCAGGTCAGACGGTGCTGATCCATGCCGCTGCTGGCGGCGTCGGCCACCTCGCAGTTCAACTGGCAAAGCGGGCGGGCGCCACGGTCATCGCCACTGCATCCGCGCGAAACCGGGAGTTCGTTCTGTCCCTCGGTGCCGATCAATTCATCGACTATTCCGGGACGCGGTTCGAGGAACATGTCAGGGATGTTGATGTGGTTTTCCATACGATAGGCGCAGATTACCGCCCCCGCAGTTGGTCCGTTCTCCGCAAGGGGGGCTGGCTGGTGAGCATCACGGGACAAATGCCCGATGACGAACCCGCAAAATTCGGGTCGAAGGGCAAATTCGTCACCGTGAAACCCAGTGGCATGCAGTTGGAAAAAATCGCGGGCATGATTGATGAGGGCTCCCTGCGGATCAGCGTCGAACAGGTCTACCCGATTGCGGACATTGCCAGGGCGCACGAACATGTCGAACAGGGCCGTACCCGCGGCAAAGTCGTGGTCAGCCTCGACGCCTGACCTCGCCGCGCCCTATCCGGGCTTTGTAGATACCTCGAATCGGCCCCGCGCGGGTAATGACCCAGGTGCTGGCCAGGGCTGCATACACCGTACTGGCCAATGGTGACTCCCACGAACGGCATAGGTCTGAAACCAAATCTGCCGCGGACATATTTCCGCAACAATCCGATTAGCCATTCGGCCACCAACACGTACTTGCGGCGGTTCCTCAGATTTCATTGCAAGGATTTGAAAACACGAGTTAAATAGATTCGATGCCGATGGCATAGCTCAACCGTCGTGCATGGCCTTTCGACAACAAACCTAGTGAGGGAACCATGAACCAGATGACCGAAATAGCCAATCTTCGCTTCCCGTTTGCGCCTCAGGAATCAAGCTACGAAGTGGAATTCGACCCGACCACAAAAACCATCTGGGGATTCTTCAATCCGAAGGGTACGCCCTGCTTCAGCCTGTCGCTGCTTGCGGACATCCGCGCCCATGACAAGACCCTTGAAATGAATCATGGCGGCGTGTCTGTCTCGGGAGAAATCCACCATGCCAACTACTACGTGGCCGCGTCCAGGGTTCCCGGGATATACAACCTTGGCGGGGACCTTGCTTTGTTCATGCTGCTGATCAAAATGCGCGATCGCCAGGCGCTGCTCAATTACGGCAGGCTCTGCATCGACAATATTCACCCCCGCATCAACAACTATTTCTGCCCCACGTTGACAACCATCTCGCTGGTTCAGGGCGACGCCCTGGGCGGCGGGTTCGAGACCGCATTGGCGAGCGACATTATCATTGCCGAAGAAAGCGCGACCCTCGGATTGCCCGAGATCCTTTTCAACCTGTTCCCGGGCATGGGCGCCTACAATTTACTGGCGCGCAGGATCGGCATGAAGGCCGCCGAAAAACTGATCCTTTGCGGTGAACTGTTCTCCGCGAAGAAACTGCATGAAATGGGCGTTGTGCGTATTTCGCGCAACGTGACCGCTGATTCCGCGCCATCGTGACCGCTGGCGGGTTGTTGCATGGAATTTGAAATATGTTACCTCAATCGGTCACGATGGCCGTGGAATGGCGGTCAC
>CAIUKQ010000181.1 GCA_903899705.1 uncultured beta proteobacterium | reverse complement strand
GTGACCGCCATTCCACGGCCATCGTGACCGATTGAGGTAACATATTTCAAATTCCATGCAACAACCCGCCAGCGGTCACGATGGCGCGGAATCAGCGGTCACGTTGCGCGAAATACGCACAGTCACTTAGAGCCTGGAAGTGCAGCGCACTGTGGCCTTCTTCAAAAACTGCCAATTCGCGTTTCAGCACTTTGTCGTCTATGCGCAGTTCGCCAGATTGCGAAAAGGTCCAGGCGATGTCGTGTTGGTTGGAAGGCTGATAGGTCCAGCTTTCCCCCGCTTTCAGTTGCACCCACAAGTAGCAGGCATCAAAGGGCGCATCTATCCTGCTGGACATGTTCTCAAAGGTGCCCAGTAGCAGTGTTGCCGGCCCTGCGCGGGGAACATCTTGGGACTGGAGAAACACGGCGCTGGGTTGTGCAAGTTCGTGCGACGGCGGCAACGCAAACCAAGTTTGGAAAGCCAGCATACGCGTGCCGTTGAGCGGCCGCGCCTTATGCCATATACCGCTGCCAGCGACGACCCACTCCACGCCGCCCTGCGCCACCTTATCGACCCGGCCTGTAGAGGTGGTGTGCTCAATGTCAAAGGTCAGTGGAATGGTCAACGTAGCAATACCGGAGTGCGGATGAAAGCCAAAACCTGGACCGGTTCCCTCTGCATCAACGTAGTCAAGAAAGACGAAGGGCTTGAGCATTTGGCCCAAATCACCAGGGCTCATGAGCCGTGTAATCGGACCATGCCTTTGGCCGCTGGTGCGAGTAACGATCCGCCGTGCTTGATGGGTCACCGCTGAGATACCTATGGTCGGTGAAGAGACTGGGGGGTATTCCTCGCTGATTGAGGGCGGAGTCATTGCAGTTTCCTTGTCAAGAGTTGGAGCCGTTGTGGGCCGAAATGCTTGTCTTGCTGAGTTTAGGGCTTGAATTTGAGAACGAAAGGCGCCAAATTGAGACGCACCGTCTCATAAAGCGAGCCCATATGAATCTTGAAGACTTGTCGGACTTTGTTCTTGTCGCCAACAACGGAGGCTTCGCCCAGGCCAGTCGCACGAGCGGGCGGCCCAAGGCCAGTCTGTCGCGCAAGGTAATGGATCTTGAGTCAAGTTTGGGCGTGCGACTATTTGATCGCGGCGCCCGGTCAATTCAATTGACGGAAGAGGGGCAGGCACTCTTCAAGAGCACTAGCGGGCCACTTAATGAAATCGCCGAGGCTGTAGATATGCTGCGTGACGGCCGGGCGCACCCTCAGGGGTGCTTGCGTGTCAACGTGCCCTCACTATTTGGGCTGATGCTGATGGGTCGACTCGCCGCCGAATTCAAACGGGCTTGTCCCGAGGTCGTGCTTGAAATCACCATGGAAGATCGCGAAGTGGATCTGGTGAGCGAGGGGTATGACCTTGTCATTCGAGTCAACCCCAAGCCGGACTCGGAACTTGTAGGCTTCTGCTTTTTGAGGGAGCAACTGCTGGTAGTCGCGGCACCATCGTTAGTCCGACAGCCGCCGGTTCCGGTGGTCATCAGAAATGGCGGACGGAATCCCGCCATCTGGCAAATCGCGGGATCACCCAGTCGCGAGATCGAAACCACGCCGGTTCTTGAGCTTCCAGGGTTCACGATGATCCGTGATGCCGTACTCACAGGAATCGGTGCTGCCAAGCTTCCTCGTCCTCTTGTGGAGGAGGATTTGGCGGCGGGCCGGCTCGTTAGTTGGGGAACCGTGGCAGGTCAGTCGGCTGAGATGTGGGCGTTGCACACTTCACGGCGTTTTGCGAGCGCAAAAGTTAAAGCGTTCATGCGGTTTCTTAAGACGACATTTCAAGACGATTGATGTGCACTTCAATCGTCGCGTTCACCACTGTTTGCCGCAAGCGCGCCAGCAGTATTTTCTTGTTGATCATGCCGTGACGGGCCAATTCATGTGTGCATTCACGGTCCTTCTCGCGGCCTGCGACGAAGTCCCTGAGGTGATGCAGGTGCAAGGGCGATAACTTTTGATTTTCAGAAAGACTATCTTGCCATCTGCTACTAATCGCGTCCCAGTGGATAATGCCTTCCAGAGGAGTGAAATTAATGCTGCGGAGCGTGCTGGCACTTGTTGTCATTGCTTTGGTGATTGGAATCACGACTGAGGGAGTTGGCGCTCAACAATATCCATCGAAGACGGTGCGCGTCATCATCGGCGTAGCGCCCGGAGGCCTGTCTGATGTGCTTGCGCGACACATCGCTGCCGGACTGTCCACTGCCTGGGGACAGCAGGTGCTCGTCGAGAGCCGTCCCGGGGCTTCGGACGTGATCGCAGCGGAAGTGGTGACGAAATCCCCCCCGGACGGGTACACGCTCTATCAGGCGAACGACACGGTCCTGGTGCTTAACGGCCTGATCAGAAAAAACCTGCCTTTCAACCCCGAGACCGATTTCACCCCGGTGCACGGGATCATCCAGGTCAGGTCCTTGCTCGTGGCGAGGCACGATCTGCCTGCAAACACTGTCGCCGAGCTTTTTGCACTCGCCAGGCAAAAGCCCCTGACGTTTGGTACGTTCGGCATTGGCAGCGCGAGCCATCTCAATGCCGAACAGCTTGCGCTCGATGCCGGAGTCAAGCTCACGCACGTGCCTTACAGGGGCGGCGGTGACCTTGCGAGAGGGTTGCTTACCGGCGAATTCGATTTCGGGCTGTTTTCGCCGTCCACTTATGTATCGCTGATCAAGGCGGGCAAGGTGAAGGGCCTGGCCTGGGATGGTTCCCGGCGGCACGTTGCCTTGCCTGACGTCCCCACATTCGAAGAGGCGGGTATCAGGTTCAGGACCGGCGGCTGGTTCGCGATGTTCGCGAAAGCGGGCACGCCGGCGCCCATCGTCGCAAGAGTCTCGGCTGATATGACGAAGGTGCTTGCATTGCCGGTAGTGGAGAAGTATGTCGCGGGCATCGATGCCGAAGTCATGAGCATCCCGAGCGCCCAGCTTGACCAACTGCTGAAGGATAGCCGCGCGCGCTACGGAGCTCTGTTGAAGACGCTCGATCTCAGACTCGATTGAGGCGTAGGGTGCGTTTGGGGAAAGTGGGATCCAATGACTCGCGGTACGATGTGAGAATGCTCGTGAAATGGAGGTGTGAGTCATGACTAAAAGCGTGGCAATTGTGAGTATTGCGGACGTAAAAGGGAAGCTTGGCGGGATTGGCCGTGAGGGAATGCTCTTTGCAAAGCCGTTGCCCCTCGACCCGGGCCCCGGGGCTCCCGGCATGGAATTCGACTGGGTATCCTACGGCGCTGATTACGGTACACCGCGCCATAGACATACCTTCCAGCAGTTCCGGTATGTTCTGCAAGGCAGGCGCGATATTAAGGGTGGTGTCCTGGGGGAGGGCGACTGCGCCTATTACCCGGAGGGCGTTCACTACGGACCGCAGGCGCAGACAACGCCGATGATCGGATTGGGACTGCAGTTCGAGGGCGACAGCCGGATCCCGTACCTGAGTCATGGCGATCTGCACGCCGCCCGCAACAAGCTGAAAGAGGAGGGCGGAACATTCTCGCAAGGCATCTACACGCGCGTCATGCCCGACGGAGGCAAGATCAACAAGGACGGCCACGCGGCATGTTTCGAGGCGATCACCGGGCGGAAGATGGAGTTCCCCGAGGCGAGGTACGAGACTCCGGTGGTGGTCCGCCCGGCGTCCTTCTCCTGGGTCCCTGACGCACATCTGTCCGGTGTCGAGCACAAGCACCTTGGCACATTCGGCGAGAGGCGCTCGGGCATGGGCATCATGCGGCTGGCAGCGGGCGTCCGGATCCCGGCGCATCGGCAGGAGATCGCGAAGATCATGTATGTCACGGATGGTTCCATCACCTACGGCGGGAAGACGTGGCGCGGTGGCACTACAGATGTCGACGGAACCTACCTGTTTCTGCCGCATGGCAGCGACGTCGGGGAGATCGGTTCGGAAACTGGCGCCTCGTTCTTCGTCATTTCGCTGCCGATGCTTGGGGAGAAATACCTTGGAACGGTGTGACCTGCGTGAGGAGTCGCATACAGGTCCTCTGTCGAGCCCTGCTCCGGCACAAAGCAGCACCTAAAGCAGGATTCCCCATGTTCAGACGCAGGCTTTGCAGTTCGATCACGCTCGTCCTGACGGCCTTGTGCTGCGGATTGTCCCTGGACGCAGTGTCACAGGGTTATCCGACCAAGCCGATTGTCATTGTCGTGCCGGTCGCCCCCGGCGGCCCGATCGACTTCGTGGCCCGCACGATCTCGCCGGAGCTCGCGAAGCTCCTGGGTCAGCCCATAGTCATCGAAAACCGCGCCGGTGCTTCGCAGAAGATCGGTACGCAGTACATATTGCGTGCGACTGACGGCTACACCTTTGGCATGGTTTCGCCCACTTCGTTGACCATCGGCCCGCTGCAGGACAATCAAATCGGCTACGACCCCCTGAAGGATTTTGCATTCCTATCCACAATCGTGGAAACGCCGCTCGTCCTTGTCGCCAATCCGAAGCTCGGCGTGCGGTCCATGACCGAGCTGGCGGCGTTCGCGCGGGCCAGCCCGGGCAAGTTGACCTATGGCAGCGGAGGGAATGGAACCATTGCAGACCTGGTCGCCCAGGCCGTGATGTTGAAGCTTGGTGTCACCGCTCTGCACGTTCCGTATCAATCGACTGGCCCCGCTTTCAATGGGCTGCTGGCCGGTCAGATCGATCTGTTCGTTCAGTCGAGTCTTTTGACCAAGCCCCATATTGATTCAGGAAAGCTGATCGGCCTTGGTACTACGAGTTCGGAGCGCTGGGACAGACTCCCAGGCGTTCCACCTTTGGCAGAATCCGGGCCGCCGGAGTTGCGAGGTTTCAGCTACAAGAGCTGGATGGGAATGGCGTGCGCGGCTGGTGTTCCGCCGGAGATTGCCGCCAGGCTGCAACGAGCCATCGTCGCATCCCTCGAGACCAATCGGGTCATAGACGTCTATACCTCTGCCGGATGGCTGGTTGTTCCTTCATCGCCGGACGAGTTCCGGCGTCGCATCCAGGAGGAGTTGGCGCTCCACAGAACGCTGCTCGCGGGCAGCGGATCGACGCGTCCTTGATTCTGCAACCTCACCCATCAGAAAATACCTGCTTTCCCATTCCGCATCACACCAATTCAATCTGAACAGTTTTCCCAACCAGGGCAGCGGCGCGTTGTAGTGTTGATAGTGTCACATCACGCGTGGGGTCGAGCAGGCGATCAACCTGCGAACGGCTGGTTTTGAGCATCGTTGCGAGCCGCGCTTTGCTCATGGACTGCTTCTCCATTGCCTGCGTCAGTTGCCAGACTACAACTTCCTTGATTGCCAAAGCCTGGGTTTTATCGAAGACGCCTTCTTCCTTGAGAAGGCTGTCTAGACTCGATCCGTGATGCCGCTTGCTCATCATCTCAACTCCTTTTGACGCTTTCGCTCCAATGTCAATTCGTCATCAGGCGTCTTCTTCGTTTTCTTGATGAGGCCATGCAGTGCCACAAGCATTCCTTCATCAAGGCACAAAAACACGCGCGCGATGCGCTTGCTGGGCAACTCGGTCCGTATTTTCCAAAGCCCCTGACCAAGCGCACGGCACAAGGGCATGCCAACGGGCCAGCGCCACTGAGCGCGCATCAGATCTTGGCCAATGGCAAGACGATCCGGGGTATTCAGCGCTTTAATCCAGTCTCTTACTGGTTCATTGCCGTTGCTGCTTCGATAGAAAACCAGAGGCGTCTTCTGGATTGTGTGTTTGACCAATCCTCACCCATGTGCAAAAAGTACCTTATAAGGTACGTGTCCGCAATCAAAATATGTCATGGGACAACGTCTATCCCTCCAATGGGGATGACGTGGCCGAAGATTTGTCGAAGTGCGTCAATTGCATTTACATTCCAGCTGCGATTCGATGGTCTTGGCGAGTCATGCAGTCAACCGGACACGGCGTTAATCTGCGGGTAACGCTCGGGACATGGACGAATTGCCGAAAACCGTCCCATCCATGAAACAATCCCGTTTCGTAATTAATTCTTATCAATTTCCAAAGACGAAAATGACAGCATCCATCAATTCCAAAGCCGAGCTTGATCGCAGCGTCGATCCTGCCGATTTCGTTCACACCGGTCCGGGCACCCTGGCCGGGCGCTACATCCGCCGCACCTGGCAACCCATTTACGAGTCCGCCAAACTCGCCAAGGGAAAGATCGTTCCGATCCGGATTCTCAGTGAGAATCTGGCGCTCTACCGCGGGGAAAGCGGCCTACCCCACGTCGTGAGCAATGAATGCCCGCACCGGTTGACGGTGCTGTCGACGGGCTGGGTCGAAGGTGAAACCATCCGTTGCCGGTATCACGGCTGGCGCTACGACGAGTCAGGAAAATGCGTAGAACAGCCGGCCGAGGCGAAACCCTTCTTCGCCCGTGTGCCGAAGCTTGATTCCTATCCCACCCATGAAGCGCACGGTTTGATCTTTGCCTATTTCGGCGAAGGCGAGGCCCCGGCTTTTCGCCCGCTGCCGGGACTGGAAGACGGGGCTCGTGAGGGTTGGACTGTCTCTGCATCGGTTGAGATGCTCCCGTGCAACTGGTTTCAGAGCGCGGAGAACATCATGGACGATGTTCACGTGAATTTCTCTCATCAGGGCCACTTCGTGAATACGGTGGCGAGGCCGTTCATTCCCACCAAGACGGCGGGGCGGGAAACACCCTTCGGGCTCACGCAACTCCAGGAGCGCGGAGACAAAACCGATCAAATTCACTTCATCATGCCGAACCAGTGTTTCCTCGGCCACGCGCTTCGAACGGCGCGGGACGACAAGCCGTTCTGGTTCAAGGCGCTCTTCTGGTATGTGCCCATCGACGACGAGAATCATCTTCACGTTCTCATCATGGTCTACCACACGAAGCGCAGGGACCGTCCCGAGGCCACGCCGGTCCATGAGGAGGTCGAAGCCATCCTCTCCGGCCGGAAGGGCTGGGATGACGTTGCGAAGCATCCGAACCTCATCCGGATTCAGGACGGGGTTCAGATTTGCGGACAAGGGAAGATCGTGGATCGGTCGAGGGAGTTGTTGGGCACATCGGATGTGGCGGTGAGCATGCTTCGCAGGCTATGGAGACGGGAACTGGAGCTGCTTGCCTCGGGAAAACCCGTGACTCAGTTCGGCACGATGGACCCTCAAGCCATCCGGCAGGAGGAGCTGGAGGCGATGGGGGCCAATGCCTGAACGTGCGCAGTAGTGGTCAACTCCATCGTCGACTGCCTTGTTTCGTATAACTCATTGTTTATACGGTGTTATATAAGCTACTGGGAAGGCGCGCATGCTCTCCGAAGGTGACAACAATACCCTCACGCAAGTAGGGCCCGGCACTCCCATGGGCACTCTCATGCGGCGCTACTGGATTCCGGCAGCGCTATCCAATGAATTGCGCGCAGATGGCGATCCTGTGAGGCTGATGTTGCTGGGGGAGAAGCTCATCGCGTTTCGCGCGACCGACGGGAAAGTGGGCGTGATGGATCACCGGTGCCCTCATCGCTGCGCCTCTCTTTTTTACGGGCGCAATGAGGAGGGGGGGATCCGCTGCATCTACCACGGCTGGAAGTTCGACGCGGAAGGCAACTGCGTCGATATGCCGAATGTGCCGGCGCATCAGGACTTCAAGCACAGGATCCATGCGAAGGCCTACAAGACAGTCGAGCGCAATGGCCTTGTCTGGGTCTATATGGGAGACCAGAGCGACATCCCGTCCCTCCCGGAGATCGAAGCAGTGTTGCTTCCGCCGGAAAAGATGGAGTTCAATTTTGCTCAGCGCAGCTGCAATTGGGTTCAGGCGCTGGAAGGCGACATCGATACCTCGCACGTCGATTTTCTGCATGGGGGTGCGCGCACCGAGCGTGCCTATGCCCCCGATGATCCCCGGCGTTGGGGGGCGATCAACCGTTCGCCCGAATATGAGGTCAAAGAAACCGGATGGGGCGTGATGTATGGGGCCTATCGACCCGGCGGCCCGGGCCAGACGTATTGGCGGGTGGCGCAGTTTCTCTTTCCTTTCTGGACAATCACGCCAAGCGGTCCATTCGGCGACCATATGTATGCCCGCGCCTGGGTGCCCATGGACGATACCCACACGATGGCGCTGAGAGTGTTGATCCGCGCCAACCGTCCGCCCAACGCTGGAACCGAGGTGAACCTCGACAAGGTGCAGCCGAACTCGACTGACTGGTATGGACGCTGGCGGCCGGAGACCACGGCCGAAAATGACTATCTCATCGATCGTCACAGGCAGCGTACCGACAGCTTTTCCGGGTTGCCCGGCATCGCACCGGAAGATCAGGCCGTAACAGAGAGCATGGGCGGCATCATTGACCGCCGCCTGGAGCATCTGGCGCCCAGCGACCGCATGATCGCAGCTACCCGGCGGACGCTGTTGAGCAAGGCAGGGGCGCTGGCGAACGGTGAATTGGCTCCGGCCAATGATGGCGCTCTCTACGCCGGCGTCAAAGGGGGTTATTTTCTGGCACCGGACGAACTTGAATTGACAGACGCCTACGAGCATGCCTCAATCGCGGCCGGGAAGAGGCAAGCCCCTGTTGGATAGTTGTCCGGTTCGCAGCAGGAGTCGTCAGTATCGAATGAGGGAGAGAAAATGAAACACACCATTCTTGGGTTTCTCACGGCAATTTTGCTGATTCACCCGGTTGCCGCGCTGACACAGACCTGGCCCGAACCGGGGCGCGAGCTCAAGCTGTTTGTCGGTTTTCCTCCGGGCAGCGGCGCCGACACCAATGTGCGATATGTTGCGGCCAAGCTGGCTGTGATCAGCGGCCATCCGGTCATCGTCGAGAATCGCCCGGGTATGCTCAGCTCGCTTGCTGCGGACGCGGTGGCGAAAGCGGCTCCGAACGGATACACCATCCTGCTGACGGGTGTGTCGTCATCGCACGGCGCAAACACGGTGCTATACAAGAAACTGCCGTACGACCCGACGAAGGACTTCACTCCGGTGACCACACTCTTCCAGGGGAATTTTCTGCTTATGGTGAATGCCAAATCGCCGCATCGCAGCGTGGCCGAACTCACTGCGGCGCTGCGCGCGGCCGGCTCGAAGGCGAGCTACGGCTATGGCAGCCCGACGGCGCTTGCGGCCTCCGAACTGTACAAAGTGCGCGCGGGGCTGCAGACCGTGGGCATAGCCTACAAGACCTCGGTCGCTTCGTTGCCGGAGATGTACAGCGGGGCGCTGGACTTCCAGTTCATCGACGGAACCTTTGGCAGTGCGCAGATGCGCGCCGGAAAGCTGCGCGCGCTCGCGATCGCTTCGGGCGAGCGCTCGAACCTTTTGGATGTTCCGACCATGGCCGAGGCGGCCAACATTCCCGAGTTCGACATCAGCCCGTGGTGGGCGGTGTTCCTGCCGGCGCGGGCACCGCAACCCGTGGTGGCGCGCCTGGAAGGCTGGTTCAATCAGATTGTCGCCATGGACGAAACCCGAAAATTTCTGGCCGGGAACGTCGCGGAACCGGTGCCTGGCAACACGAAACTGCTCGTCGAGCGCCTCGACAGGGAAATGCGCAAGTGGTCCGAACTGGCGAAAATCATCAAGTTCGAACCGGAGTGATTCACTCAGGGTTTCAGCGGGCGGACACCATCCGTTTCAAGTGCGTTGTCAGGCTGGAATGCATAGTTGACGCTTGCTTACGTGGCTCAGGCTTGTGCCTCTATTCTGGCTGGCGCCAACCCTGATCTGTGACGTTCATACATTTCACGGAAAACATTTTCAAGATCCCGCACGTACCTTTGAGTATTGAACAATGGCGTGGTCAACCTGTTGGCATCCAGTGTTTTTTTGATTTTTAGGGAATCGCTGAATAAGTAGTCGCGCGAAGCAATGCTTGAACGCGATTTCGCTGAATCGGTGAAACGAATGAAATTT
>CAIUKQ010000180.1 GCA_903899705.1 uncultured beta proteobacterium | reverse complement strand
CTGTTTCTGACTTTATTTTGACAAAGTGTTTTTTAGCTTTTTCTACTGCTACATCTACATTCTTTGTCTTTAAGCTAAGTCTTACATACCTACGCTCTTTTTCAAGCCAATATCGAAACTGCCATATGTCACCTCTTTTATTGATGACAGCCTCATCGTAAATCAGTATCTCTTCTTCACTAAATGTCTTTTTCTTCAGTGTCATTTTGTGGGCTTGGGTAGTTACAGTTTTGAATTGCTACTTCGCTGTGTAGCAAGTTGTGTAACTGTAACTTCAAATAGCACTTAAACGCAAGTGTTTTTTGCGTTTGTGTTATTTTTGTGTAACTTTTAGTCCTTATAAATCAAGCACTTAGGCTCAATTACTACTCCCACTCAATGGTGGCCGGCGGCTTGCTCGATATGTCGTACACGACCCGGTTGATGCCGCGGACTTCATTAATGATCCGGCTGGCGACGCGGCCCAGCAACGCGTGTGGTAACTCGGCCCACTGGGCAGTCATGAAGTCGCTGGTTTGCACCGCCCGCAGTGCCACCACGTATTCGTAGGTACGACCGTCTCCCATGACACCAACGGACTTGACCGGCAGGAAAACTGCAAAAGCCTGGGAGGTGGCGTCATACCAGTTGACGGCCCCTTCTGCCGCAGCCGATGCCCCCACTGTGGTATTGCGCAGCTCTTCAATGAATATCGCGTCGGCCCGGCGGAGAAGGTCCGCAAACTCGCTGTTGACCGCTCCCAGGATGCGCACACCCAAACCCGGCCCCGGAAACGGGTGCCGAAAGACCATTTCGCGTGGCAGGCCCAGCGCAAGTCCCAGTTCGCGCACTTCGTCCTTGAACAGTTCCCGAAGGGGTTCGAGCAACTTGAGGTGCAGGGTTTCCGGGAGACCGCCCACGTTGTGATGCGATTTGATTGTCGCGGCCTTGCCCGATTTGGCACTTGCAGACTCGATCACGTCGGGATAAATGGTCCCCTGCGCCAGCCATCTGGCTTTGGGCAGCTTTTTCGCTTCAGCCTGAAACACCTCGACAAATTCGGCACCGATGATCTTGCGCTTTTTTTCGGGGTCGGCGACGCCAGCAAGCTTTCCCATAAACACGGTGCTGGCATCCACATGGATCACTCTGACTCCCATGTGGCGTGCAAAGGTTTCCATGACCTGTTCGGCTTCGTTCAGCCTCAACAGCCCGTGGTCGACAAATACGCAGGTCAGCTGAGAACCTATCGCCTTGTGGATCAAAGCGGCAGCCACCGAGGAATCAACGCCGCCCGAGAGTCCGAGAATCACCTCCTCCGTGCCGACAGCTTCGCGAATTTTCGCCACGGCTTCGGTCACATAATCCGGCATGTTCCAGTCGCCGGCGCAGCCGCAGATGTCCCGCACGAAACGCTGAAGGATGTTTTTTCCTTGCGGGGTATGGGTGACCTCGGGGTGAAACTGCACGGCATAGAAATGCCGGGACTCATCCGCCATCGCGGCCACCGGGCAGTTTTCGCTCGAGGCCATGACCTTGAATCCCGGCGGCAGGTCAATCACCTTGTCACCGTGGCTCATCCACACCTTGAGCATGCCGAATCCTTCGGCAGTGCCATAGTCCTGAATGTCCTTCAACAGCGCCGTATGCCCGCGCGCGCGTACTTCGGCGTAGCCGAACTCCCGCAGTTTGCCCGGCTCGACCTTTCCGCCGAGCTGGTGGGCCATGGTCTGCATGCCGTAGCAGATGCCAAGCACCGGAACGCCGGCCTTGAATACCGCTTCGGGTGCCTTGGCGGCGCCTTCGTCATAAGCTGACAGATGACTGCCTGAGAGAATGATTCCACTGGCGCCATAACTTCGCACGAACGCGTCGCCGACATCCCATGGGTGGATTTCGCAATAGACGCGGGCTTCGCGCACACGCCGCGCAATCAACTGCGTGACCTGCGATCCAAAATCGAGGATCAGGATTTTCCTGTGCGATGCCGCGCCGGTTCCGGCCTTCCCTGACTGCGCCTGGGCAGCCAAGCTATTCAACCCTGTAATTGGGTGCTTCCTTGGTGATCTGCACGTCGTGAACGTGAGACTCGCGCATGCCCGCGGAAGTGATTTCGACAAACTGCGGCTGGGTGCGCATCGCCTCGATGGAATCGCATCCGCAATACCCCATGCTGGCCCGCAGGCCGCCGGTGAGTTGATAGATGATGGCCACCACCGAGCCTTTGTAGGGAACGCGCCCCTCAATGCCCTCGGGGACCAGCTTCTCGATGTTGTTGTCGGCATCCTGAAAGTATCGGTCCGCCGCGCCCTGTTGCATTGCGCTCAATGAACCCATGCCACGGTATGACTTGTAGGAACGCCCCTGATAGAGAATGGTTTCTCCCGGCGCCTCCTCGGTTCCCGCAAACAGGCTGCCCATCATCACGGTGTGCGCACCCGAGGCGATTGCCTTGGCGATATCGCCCGAATAACGAATGCCACCATCGGCGATCATCGGCACCTTCAGCGAGGCAAGAGCCTCAACCACGTTCTGGATCGCCGTAATCTGGGGTATGCCGACACCGGCCACGACGCGCGTGGTGCATATGGAGCCTGGACCAATGCCCACCTTGACCGCATCCGCGCCATGGTCCACCAGCGCCCTCGCGCCATCGGCGGTGGCGATATTGCCGCCCACGACTTCAATGTTCGGATAGGTGCGTTTCACCCAGCGCACGCGGTCCAGCACGCCCTGCGCATGACCATGTGCGGTATCGACAATGATGGCATCCACCCCCGCCTCGACCAGCGCCTCGGCGCGCTCCTCGGTGCCCTCGCCCACACCTATCGCCGCAGCCACACGCAGCTTGCCCAGTTCGTCCTTGCAAGCGTTGGGATGCTCGGTGGACTTCAGAATATCCGTCACCGTAATGAGTCCGCGCAGTTCAAAGGCGTCGTTCACCACCAGAACGCGCTCAAGCCGGTTCTTGTGCAGCAGGGCTTTCGCCTCTTCGGGGGTGGCGGCCTCGGTTACATAAATGAGACGATCCCGGGGCGTCATGATGGAGCTGACGGGCAGCCCCAGATTGGTCTCGAAACGATAGTCGCGGTTGGTCACCACGCCCACCACCTTGCCCTTGTCAACCACGGGAAAACCCGAAACCCTGTGCTGCCGGGTGAGCTCCATCAATTGCCCGACGGTAATGTCGGGCCGCACCGTCATCGGGTCACGCAGGACACCCGATTCGTAGCGCTTGACCTTGGCCACTTCCGCAGCCTGCTGCTTCACAGAAAGGTTCTTGTGTATGACACCAATGCCGCCTTCTTCGGCCACCGCAATGGCCAGGCGTGCCTCTGTTACGGTATCCATGGCAGCGGATACGAGGGGCGTATTGAGGCTTATTTTTCGGCTGAATTGCGTCCGGAGACTGACATCGCGGGGAAGGACGCTGGAATGGGCGGGAACCAGAAGGACGTCGTCAAACGTCAATGCCTTTCGTATCTCTCGCATGGCCGCTTCGCAAAAATCGAATTATACGCTGGTGGAGGCCCCGGAAAAACACCGCCGAGGCCCGAGGACTGGAATCTCCCCGGGCCGCCCCGGCTGAATTTCAGCGCTTCATCTTTTTCGCATGCTCCGCGCGCCGGCGCCGCGATTCCTTGGGTTCGGCAACGAGCCCACGGTAGATCTCCACCCGGTCCCCATCCGACAAAACCGAATCCGGATTTAATTTCCGGCCAAAAATGCCAACCTTCAGTTCTTCAAGGTCGATTTCGGGAAACTCAACAGCCATGCCGCTTGCCGCGACAGCCTCGCGCACGGTTGACGGAGATTCCATCTCGACCTGTAAAAGCCTCTGAATGGAGGGCAGCGCATAGACAACTTCAACCCTGATTTTCACGGTTTTTGACCCTGCAATTCCTGTGCGCGGTGCACGAACGCGTCGACAAACGTGTTGGCGATGTGCTCAAACACCGGACCTATGAGTCTGTCGAGCAGGCCGCTGGCGAACTGGTATTCGAGATGCAGGCTGACCTTGGAGGCCTCCGGCGACAGTGCGTTGAAATGCCAGGTTCCCTGCAGGTGACGGAATGGTCCGGACAACAGGACCATGTCGATCTGCCGGCCTGGCTGATTGTGGTTTCGCGTGGAAAACTGCTGGCGTAAGCCCTTGTATGCGATATGCAACGTCGCGTCCGTGGTCTCCGCATCCCCCACTTCGACTTTTGCGGCGGAACACCAGGGCAGGAACCGCGGATAGGCTTCAACATCAGCCACCAGGCCGTAGAGCAATTCGGCGGGGGAATTCACCAGTGCGGATCGTTCCACGGTATGCATGTTGTTACAATCCCCTGATGAATTGCAGAGCCAACCGCGCAGGGCGCGCATGACCATCATCGAAAACCGCAAGGCGTTTCACGATTACTTCATCGAGGAGCGCTTTGAAGCCGGACTGGTGCTGACGGGCTGGGAAGTCAAGGCCATACGCGCAGGCCGAGCCCAGCTGAAGGAGGCCTATGTGATCGTCAGAAACGACGAGATCTTCCTGATCGGCGCCCACATTTCCGCCCTCCCGTCGGCTTCGACCCATGTCCAGCCCGATCCGGTTCGCACCCGAAAGCTCCTTCTTCACGCTGAAGAAATCGAGAAGCTGACCAGCAAGGTGGACCGCGCGGGTTACGCCCTGATTCCCCTCAATCTGCATTACACGAAGGGACGAATCAAGATTGAAATTGGTCTTGCAAAGGGAAAGAAGCAGCACGACAAGCGCGAAGCTGAAAAGGAACGGGACTGGAAGCGCGAACAACAGAAGCTGCTACGCACGCGCAATCGTTGAAGCGTCGATCGAACTTGCGGATTCCCGTTCCTTGGCGAGCCGCGCAAGGTAAAGCCAGGTATCGACAACCGTGTCCGGGTTAAGGGACAGGCTCTCGATTCCCTGCTCCACCAGCCACTCGGCGAACGCCGGATTGTCAGAAGGACCCTGGCCGCATATACCGACATATTTTCCGGCCTTGCGGCAGGCCTTGATCGCCATGCTCAGATTCGCCCTGACTGCAGGGTCCATTTCATCGAATGAACCGGCAACCAGCGCGGAATCACGATCGACACCCAGCGTCAATTGAGTAAGGTCGTTGGAACCTATTGAAAATCCGTCGAAATATTCCAGGAATTGATCCGCCAGCAGTGCATTGCTGGGTATCTCGCACATCATGATGAGCCGCAATCCGGCACCGCTCTCCCCTTCCGCACGGGCTCCGCGCTTCAGGCCATTGGCAGCCAGCAACTCGACCACCTGCGCGGCCTCGGTGAGAGTGCGAACGAATGGCACCATGATTTCGACATTTGAAAAGCCCATTTGCTCGCGCACCTTCCGCAACGCCAGGCATTCCATTTCAAAACACTTGCGAAATGCGGGGGCGATGTAACGTCCGGCTCCGCGAAAACCCAGCATCGGATTTTCCTCGTCAGGCTCATAGAGTTTGCCACCGACAAGTTTCCGGTATTCGTTGGATTTGAAATCCGAAAGTCTCACGATGACGGGCTTGGGCCAGAATGCCGCCGCGATAGTCGAAACCCCCTCGGCCAGCTTGTCGACAAAGAAGTCGCGCGGACTCGCGTACCCGAAAGCCGCCCGTTCCACTTCCAGCTTGACGTCCAGAGGCAGGCTCGGATAGTCGAGAATCGCCTTGGGATGCACCGCAATCATATTATTGATGACGAATTCGATACGCGCCAGTCCGACACCGGCATTGGGCAGCGACTGGAATTCAAAGGCCATCTGCGGATTACCGATGTTCATTGCGATTTTCACCGGACATTTGGGCATTTCACCGTAACTTCTTTCGGTGACCTCAATCTTCAGGATCCCGCTGTAAACGTTACCGGTATCGCCCTCGGCGCATGAAACCGTCACGGATTGGCCATCCTTCAGCGTGGTCGTGGCGTTACCGCAGCCCACGACCGCCGGTATTCCGAGTTCCCGGGCAATGATCGCCGCGTGGCAGGTTCGGCCGCCGCGGTTGGTCACGATGGCAGATGCCCGTTTCATCACCGGTTCCCAGTTGGGATCGGTCATATCGGTAACCAGAATATCGCCAACCTGAACTCGCGCCATTTCCGACGCATCCTTCACGTTGCGCACCACGCCGGCGCCGATTCTCTGTCCGATGGCGCGACCCGACACGAGAACCTTCGACGTCTCCGTCAACTTGAAACGCTCCTGCGCCTCGCCCTTTCTCGATTTCACAGTCTCCGGACGGGCTTGAAGAAGGTAAAGCTTGCCATCGACGCCATCTTTCGCCCATTCGATGTCCATCGGCCTCTGGTAGTGCGCTTCAACCTTGGCAGCCATCCGGGCCAGTTCGATGACGTCAGCGTCTGACAGGCAGAAACGATTGCGGTCCGCCTGGGCGACCTCGACCGTCATCACAGAACGCCCGGCGGTCTGCTCGCCGGCGAACACCATTTTCTGCAACTTGGAGCCGAGACTGCGCCGCAGGATCGGATATTTTCCCGAGCGCAATGCATGTTTATGAACATAAAACTCGTCGGGATTCACCGCGCCCTGCACAACCATTTCGCCCAAACCCCAGGCGGCAGTGATGAAAATCACTTCCTGAAATCCGGATTCGGTATCCATGGTGAACATCACCCCCGAAGCGCCCGTACCGCTGCGAACCATGCGCTGCACACCGGCCGACAGGGACACTCCATGGTGCTCATACCCCTTGTGAACTCGGTAGGAAATGGCGCGGTCGTTGTACAGGGATGCAAAAACATGACGCATCGCCTCTAGCACGTTTGGAAGTCCGTGAATATTCAGGAAGGTTTCCTGCTGCCCCGCGAACGACGCATCGGGCATGTCTTCCGCTGTTGCGCTGGACCTTACCGCAACAGAGGCATCGCCGTCTCGCATCAGTTCCTCGTAGGCGCGGCCGATCTGCTCGGTCAACTCCGTCGAAAAGGTCGCCTGAAGAATCCAGGATCGGATTTCCTCCCCGCCGCGCGCCAGGGCCTCGACGTCATCAACATTGATGATGGCCATGCGAGCATCGATTCGTTGCTTCAGTCCGTCCTGCGCGAGAAAATCCTGATAGGCAAGCGCCGTGGTCGCAAATCCGCCGGGAACGCGTATTCCCGCGCTGTCCAGTTGCCTGATCATTTCCCCCAGCGAGGCATTCTTGCCGCCCACCGATTCAATGTCGCTCAAACCCACTTCGTTCAATCTGACGACATATCCGTTCGGCTTCATGTATCGATCCTGTATGCTTGCGGGGTTTGGTGCCAGCCGATATTTTACCCGCAACCTACAACGCGGGCGCCCCGGAAATACTCCATTGCCACGTCGAGGAAGGAACATGCCCGCACAGAAACGCACCGTATTCGTGGTATCCGACGGGACTGGCATCACCGCGGAAATGCTCGGCCACAGCCTGTTGACTCAGTTCGAGGGAATCGATTTTCAGCAGATCACAATACCCTTTGTCGACAGTCTTGCCATGGCGGCCGAATGCGTGGCCAGGGTGCGAGCCGCCGCAAGCCACGATGCGGCCAGACCCATTATTTTTTCAACGCTCGTCGATGCAGAAGTCCGCGACGCGGTGCGCGCGGCCGACGTATACATGCTTGATTTCTTCGAAATGTTCCTTGATCCGCTGGAGGCCGAACTCGGCGTGCGCTCGACCCACACGGTGGGCCGCTCGCACAGCGCATTCGACAAAAAGGGATATTCCAACCGGATTGAAGCCGTCAATTTCGCCATGGCGCACGACGATGGCGTCTCATCTCGGGAATTCGACAAAGCCGACGTAATCCTCGTTGGCGTGTCCCGCAGCGGAAAAACCCCCACATCGCTCTACCTTGCGCTGCAGTTCGGCATAAAGGCGGCGAATTACCCGCTCATACCCGAGGATTTCGAGCGAAATGACCTTCCCAAACCCCTGTATCCCTACCGCAACAAGCTCTACGGATTATCGATACATGCCGAAAGACTTCGGGAAATCCGCAATGAACGCCGACCGGACAGCCAGTATTCGAATATCGACAATTGCCGGCGTGAAGTCGAGCAGGCCGAAAACCTCATGCGAAGAGAAGGCATACGCTGGGTGAATTCGACCACGAAATCGATCGAGGAAATAGCCACAACCATCGCCCAGGAATTCAAGCTTTTTCGCAACGTTTATTAGCCGCGTGACCGGCGGCAACTTGCGGAATTTCAACTCCTGTCCTGACCACGCACTGATCGAAGCTGCCTTGCCTGTTCGAAAAGGCAGATGGCCACCGATGCCGCAACGTTCAGTGATTCGGTCTGACCGGCCATCGGAATGGTCAGGTTTAGTCCGGCGATCTTGCGAGCATCGCCAGAAAGTCCCGCCCCTTCATTGCCAAACATCCAGATGACAGGTCCGCGAAGGTCGGTTTCGTAAATGCTCGTGCCTTCCCCGGATTGCGTCGCGATGATCTTCGCGTCTGCGCGTTGCGACAGTTCCTCCAATCCGACATTTTCATGAATGGCGAGATGAAAATGTGCGCCCATCCCCGCGCGTATGACTTTCGGAGACCAGGCGAAGACCGATCCGCCGGACATGTAGATGGCGCGGCACCCTGCTCCCAGAGCTGTCCTGAAAATGGAGCCGAGATTTCCTGGATCCTGGATACCCTCCAGATACAATCCGTTGCCAATACGCGCAGGCAATGCCGGCGAGATGGGAGTCGCAATCACGGCGAGGATGCCGGAGGGTGAAACCACATGGGACGCCTGTCCAAACAGCCTGTCCTCGATAACGAGCTTCTTCAATGCGGGTGCGCTTTCCATCAATCCCGCGATGGACGGTCGATTGAGACCTGATTCACTGGCTACAAGAAGCTCCAACGGCTGGCTTGTGGCCGCGCAGAACGCCTGTATCAGGTGTTCACCGTCAAGTACAGTCGTTCCGCTCAATCGCCTTTCGCGGGAAGACCCGGACAATTTGATCAGGTGCTTGACCAGCGGGTTGTCGCGGGATGTCAGCGTCTTCATGTTTTTTTTGCGCGTGCCGATTCAATCGCGTTTCGAACGGGAGAAAAACTCCGCCGGTGTATCGTGCAGACACCGAATTCTCCAATCGCTTTCAAATGCGCGGCGGTCGGGTACCCTTTGTGACGATCCAGTCCGTATTGCGGATACAGTTGATGCAACCGGCGCATTTCCGCGTCTCTGGCCGTCTTGGCGAGAATTGAAGCGGCCGATATCTGTGGCACCGTAGCATCCCCCCGGACCACTGCACGCGCCGCCATATCCAGGCGCGGAAGCCTGTTGCCATCGACAAGTACCAGCGTGGGATTCACCCCAAGATCCAGGACGGCCCGACGCATGGCAAGCAGGCTTGCCTGGAGGATGTTCAGGTTGTCGATTTCCTCCACACTGGCTTGCGCGACTGCCCATGCGAGCGCCTGCCCGCGTATCATTTCCGCCAGGTGGTCTCGCCTGCGCTCAGATAGCACCTTCGAATCTGCCACTCCGTCAATTCCCTTCCCGGCACGAAAGATAACAGCAGCGGCAAATACCGGACCCGCCAGCGGGCCACGTCCGGCCTCATCCACGCCGCATATCAGTTCGATTTCAGCCACAGCATTGCAACGTCGGCAGCACGTTCAGAGGCGTTTCTCCTCAACAGTTCATGCATTGCGGAAAAATGCTCCGGCAGCCGCTTTCCGATCTCCGGATCCGTGCACACATTGAGCAATGCCTGGGCGAGATTTTCCGGTGTGGCCTGCTCCTGAAGAATCTCCGGGACCAGGAATCGTCCGGCGATGATGTTGGGAAGACCCACCCAGGGTTGGTATCTCATTCGGGAGATCATCTTCCACGAAGTCGGCGACATGCAATAAGTGATCACCATCGGTTTTCGGTACAACGCCGTTTCAAGGGTGGCGGTCCCGCTGGCGACCAGCACGGCGTCGGAAGCCGCGATGGCCTCCCTGGCGTGTCCGAATAACAATGTGATATTCAGATCCTGAGCCTGGGCATCGTACTGCGCCGCCTCGAAAAGCATTCTTGTTTCACGGCTGACCAGAGGCACCAAAAAACGGGCGTCCGGCATGCGCCTTGCAATTCTCAGCGCCGTTTTCACAAAAACGTCGGCGTGATATCTCAATTCCGAAAGGCGACTCCCCGGAAGCAGTGCAAATATTTTTCCTCCGGAGGGCAGGCGGAGTTGCTCCCTGCCCCAACTCGTCCAGTCCCCCGGTTCGATGGTGTCAGCCATGGGATGGCCAACATAGGTCGCAGCAATGCCCGCTTTGCGGTAAAGCCGCTCCTCAAAGGGGAACAGCGCAAGCACATGTTCCACGGAACGCGCCATTTTTCGAATCCGCCCCCCGCGCCATGCCCAAAGAGACGGACTGACATAGTGAACCGTCGGAATGCCTTTGCGTTTCAATCCGGCTTCAAGTGACAGATTGAAGTCCGGGGCATCGACACCTATGAAAAGGCGTGGTTTCGCCTGCACAAGCCTCGACTTCAGGCGGGATCGCATGGCGACAAGTCCTGCATAATGCCGAAGCACTTCGACGTAGCCGCGGACCGCTAGACGCTCCATGGGGTACCAGGAGTCCATTCCCGCCACCTGCATGCGTGGGCCGCCAATGCCAACCACCTCGAGGTCGGGAACCCGCCTGCGCAGTGCGGAAATCAGCTGTGCACCCAGGAAATCCCCGGAAGGCTCACCTGCAACGATTCCTATCAGCATTCTGTCGATCAGCGAATAATGCCGCGACGGGCGCTCGATAGAAAATCCGAAATCAATCCGATTTCGGGGACATCCCGGGCCTGCCCGGAGAGTTCTTCCTTTGCCTGGGCGAGCGTCAACCCCGATTTGTACAGGGTTTTGTATGCATTTCGAATAGAAGCTATTGCGTTTGGAGAAAATCCACGCCGCTTCAGACCCTCGGAATTGATTCCGTGGGGTTCCGCGGTGTTCCCTGCCGCCATGACATAAGGCGGAAGATCCTGCAGGAGGATGGTCCCCATCGCGGTGATTGAATGGGCACCGATGGAAACAAACTGGTGGACTACGGTAAATCCTCCGAGGATGGCATGGTCTCCGACATGAACATGGCCGGCAATTTGCGCGTTATTTGCGAAGATCGTATTGCTGCCAACCTGGCAGTCATGGGCAATATGCACATAGGCCATGATCCAGTTGTCGTCGCCAATCCTGGTCACGCCCGCATCCTGCGCCGTCCCGCGATTGAAGGTGCAAAACTCCCTGATGGTGTTCCTGTTTCCGATGATGACGCTTGCGCGCTCGCCGGAGTATTTCTTGTCCTGCGGCGCGCCGCCCAGTGAATTGAAGGAGTGAATCGTGTTCTCCTCACCAATCCGGATATCACCATCCAGCACGACGTGGGACGCGACCGTTGTTCCGCGTCCGATTTCCACGTGCTCACCGATGACGCAGTACGGCCCGATGCTGACCGTCGGATCAATTCGCGCACCGGGATGAACAACTGCACTGGCATGAATCACAGTTTTCGCACCGTGCACATGAGTTTTGCCTCGGCGGCAAGGATTTCGCCAACGCGAGCCTGGGCCGAAAACTTCCATACGCCGCGCACACAACGCTGAATGTTGACTTCCAGCAGAAGCTGATCGCCGGGAATCACGGGACGCTTGAACCTCGCCTCATCGATGCCCGCAAAATAATAAACGGATTCGTCATCCGGCCGGCTGCCCATGGTCTTGAAGGAGAGCACGGCTGCCGCCTGCGCCATCGCCTCAATGATCAGAACCCCCGGCATCACGGGATGGTGGGGAAAATGGCCGGCGAAATAAGGTTCGTTGACGCTGACATTTTTGATGGCGAGGATGCGCTTTCCCGGTTCGCATTCCAGCACACGATCAATCAGCAGGATGGGGTAGCGATGCGGCAGGTAACGCAGGATTTCGTGTATGTCCAATCTATCCACTCCAAAGGGCAGTTGATTTTATTCGCGGTGTCGAGCACCGTCGTTGTTCCGAAAAACCGTCAAGCCCGTTTATTCTTCATTTCAATTATCTCCTGCTCAAGGGCATGCATCCTGCGGACGAGTGTATCCAGATTCCGGAGCCGAGCCGCATTACGCGCCCACTCGGCGTCTTCCTGCAACGGATACAAGCCCGCGTAGGTGCCTGCCTTGTCGATTGATTTCGTAACCACGCTCGCCGCGCCGATGTGCACGTCATCGGCAAGGTCAAGGTGGCCCAGCACAACGCTGCCACCGCCAATGGTGCAGCGGCGCCCGATCTTTGCGCTCCCCGCGATGCCGACACAGCCTGCAAATGCCGAATGGGCGCCAATATGCACGTTGTGGCCGATCTGGATCTGATTGTCGAGTTTGACGCCGCACTCTATGACCGTGTCCTCGAGCGCGCCCCGATCGATCGTGGTGTTTGCTCCTATTTCAACATCGTCACCGATATCCACGCCGCCGATTTGCGGAATTTTGCGCCAAGCCTCGCCATCCTTCGCCATGCCGAACCCATCGGCCCCTATGACGGCACCGGAATGCACGATGACTCTCATTCCAATCCTGCAGGCGGCATACACAACGACATTGGGATGGAATATGACGTGGTCACCAATTGCAACGCCATCACCAATGACGCAACCGGCACCAAGGTATGCGCATTCGCCGATTACGGCGCCGCTGCCTATGCTGCAGAAAGGTCCCACCTGAGTCCCCGAACCGATTCGGGCTGAAGGGTCGACTACCGCAGTCGGGTGCACCCCGGGACTGATCTCCACCGCAGGAAATAGCATCTCCGCAGCCTTCGCGTAAGCAAGATAGGGATTGGCACAGACAATACGCGGCATGGTTGTCGAATCCCGGTCTGCCGGTGAAAGGAGCACTGCGGCTGCGCGGGTATTGGTCAACTGCGAACGGTACCGCGTGTTCGTCAAAAAACTCAAATCGGAAGAGGTGGCATTCGCGAGGCTTGCAATGCTGCGAATCTCCGGGTTCTGACCGCCCAGCATCTCGCCTTCGACTTTGGCTGCAATCTCCGCCAACAGGAAGGCCCTGGGGGCTGACATCCAGCGCTCCGTCCTATTTCGCGGCGCCGCTAGTTTCCAGCGTCTTGATAACCCGGTCGGTCAAATCTATCCGGGGACTGGCCCAGACAACCTGGTCATTCTGGAAAATGACATCAAATTTTTCGGCTTCCGCGATCTGGCGAATGACGCGGTTCGCGCGCTCCACGATCGCTGAGAGCTCTTCATTTCTCCGGGTTCCCAGATCTTCGCGAAACTCGCGCTGCTTGCGTTCGAAATCACGGGTCATGTCCGAGAATTCGCGCTGTCTTCGCGCACGCTCGGTCTCCGACATCGTGACGGCATTCTTCTCCAGGTTTTCCTGCTGTTTCTTGAGTTGGTCGGCAACCCTGACGAGTTCCTGGTCCCGTTTTGCAAATTCGGCCTCAATGCGTTTCTGGGCGAGTTGCGCAGGTGCAGCATCACGCAAAATCTTGTCCAGACTGACAAACCCCAGTTTGGCCTGCGCCGCCGCGGGTGTGGCATAGGCGAAAAGCATGAAAACTGCACTACTGATGCTGACAATGACTCGCAATACTCGCTTCAATGTATCCCTTTCGTTCTCGTCAAACTGGGAGCCCAAACGCATGAACATGATCTGCCGGCCCTCCCTGCGATAATCTCACAGATCGTACTTGTCAGAATAGACTCCCGAAGGTGAACTGGCCCCGCTGGACCTTGTCTCCCGCCTGCTTGTTCAGCGGATTGGCCACACTGACCCGGATCGGTCCCATGGGAGACAGCCAGGACACCGCCACGCCAGCGGAATATCTCAGGTCGGACAGGGACATCTTCTGGTCCGAACCCCAAACCTGTCCTGTGTCGGTAAACACGGCCATACGCAGGGATTTGTCGAGTCCCGCGCCGGGGAATGGAAACAGCAATTCAGCGGTTCCCGTCAGCCGCCTGCTTCCACCGATGGAACTGTCATCGGTGGCATCGCGGGGACCCAGACTCGCGGTCCGATAGCCGCGAACGGAGCCAATTCCACCGGCATAATTGTTCTTGAAGAACGGGAGCGGTTTGTTGTTGTATCCATCCGCGGAGCTAAATTCCCCGCGCAGCATCATGGTCAAATCCCGCGTGAGTGACTTGTACCATGAAGTCTCGTAAGTGTACTTCCAGTAATTGAGATCGCCCGCCGGCGTTACCTCCAGATTGGCGCGCCGGACAAGACCTTGGGTCGGCCACAGCGCGCTGTCCCTGTTGTCCCATCCCCAGCCGATGTTTCCGGTCAGCGAGTTGTATTTCGAGCCGAATTGCCTGGAGAAATTGAGCAATCGTGGAGGACTGGTGTCGTCCAGAGTCAATGAGGTTCGGTCGCCGGTCAAACCGAAGAAAATGGCGTCCTGTTCACTCAAGGGGTAGCCGAAATTGACGCCGCCGCCGACAGAATCCGTGGCGTAATTGCCTACGTTCAGCGAGGCGGCATTTACGCGTCGCTTGTGGACTTCAAATCCACGTGATAGTCCGTCGACGTTGTAATAAGGATTTGTGTAGTTCAAGCCTATGTTCTGGTTGATCTTGCCGGTATTGAACGCCGCACCAACCGTGTTTCCGCTGCCCAGAAAATTGGCCTGCGATACCGAGCCCTGGAACATGATTTTTTCAGCGCTTGAAAATCCGATACCGAGCAGGAGCGCGCCAGTGGGTTTTTCCTTCACCTTCATCGTCACGTCGATCTGGTCACTCGAATCGGCCACCGGCGTGGTATCGATTTCGACCTGCGAGAAGTATTGCGTCCGGTCAATCCGTGTTTTCGATGCCGTCAGCTTGGAAGCATCATAAAACGCCCCTTCCAGTTGCCGCATCTCGCGCCGGATGACCTCGTCACGGGTTCGCGTGTTTCCAACCACGTTGATCCGCCTGACATAGACACGTCGTCCGGGATCCACCATGATCGTGAACGAAACCGTCCTCTTGACCCGATCGACCTCGGGCACCGCATTGGCGTTTGCAAATGCGTATCCCTCGTTTCCAAGCCTGTCGGTGATCTTCTTGGTCGAATCGTTGAGCTTTTCACGTGAGAACGCCTCGCCGGGAACAATCTGAATCAGGGGTTGAAGCTGGGCCGCCGGAACGATCGTGTCCCCGCCCAGCTTGACTTCCTGGACGGTGTATTTTTCACCCTCGGATATGTTGACCGTGATGTAAATATCCTGACGATCGGGAGTGATCGACACCTGGGTCGACTCAACATTGAAATCAAGATAGCCCCGGTTCAGGTAGTAAGACCTCAGCGTCTCGATGTCACCCTGCAGTTTCTGTCGCGAATACTGATCGTTTTTTGTGTACCAGGTAAGCCAGCCAGGCGTCCGCAGCACGAACTGGTCGAGCAGCAACGACTCACTGAATACCTTGTTGCCGACAATATTGATTTGCTTGATTTTGGCGATATCGCCTTCATCGACGGCGAAGTTGATGGCCACGCGATTGCGCTCGAGCGGTGTGATTGTGGTCGATACCGTCACGCCATACTTACCTTTGGTCAAATACTGGCGTTTTATTTCCTGTTCCGCCTGATCAACGAGTCCGCGGTCAAATACCCGCCCCTCCTGGAGGCTTGTTTCACGCATCGCCTTTTTAACAACCTCGGGCTCGAATTCCTTCATTCCCGTAAAGGTTATGGATGCAATCGCCGGTCGTTCCTCAAGCACCACGACGAGGACGTCGTTTTCAACTTCTATTCTGACGTCCCGGAAAAAGCCCGTCGCGAACAGCGCGCGGATTGCCTGCGTCGCTTTCTCTTCAGTAAAGGTCTCCCCGACCTTGACCGGCAAATAGCTGAAGATCGTTCCGGCCTCGATCCGCTGGATGCCTTCGATGCGGATATCCCTGACACCGAATGGATCAAACGCCCATGCACTCGCAGACAGCAGGAATACAGGTACTGCGCTCAATAAATGCTTGAACATGTGCTTATCCAGAGAACAGCCGGCTAAAATCGTTGTACAGGGCAAATGACATCAGAATCAGGAGAATCGCAAGGCCAACCCTCTGCCCTGCTTCCATCGCCATTTCAGAGACCGGGCGCCCCAGCAGAACCTCGGCGCCATAATACATCAGGTGCCCGCCATCCAATAAGGGCACGGGCAGCAAATTGAGCACGCCCAGACTGATTGAAACGATTGCCAGAAAGATAAGGTAGGGCACCCATCCGGCCTGGGCGGACTGTCCCGCGTAATCCGCAATTGTCACCGGGCCGCTGATGTTTCGCCAGGAAACATCACCCGTAATCATCCGTCCGATCATGCGCAAACTGAAAATGCTTGTTTCCCAGGTCTTGCTGATGGCAAGCCCCATTGCCGTCACCGGACCATGGCGCACGATCGTATAGAGATTGCTCATTTCTTCCGCGCTCACCAGAGGTTCCGCCCCAACGCGTCCGATTTCGCGTCCGCGCTCCATTTCCGGACGGGGCGTGACAAACAATAGCGATTCCCCGGAGTTGTTCGCAATCCGGAGCGTCACCTGCACGCCGGGCCGGGCACGAACGTGTTGCACAAATTCATCCCATGTGCTGACAGTCGCGCCGTCAACCGCGATGATCCTGTCTCCCGAACGGAGACCGGCCCGCTCCGCTTCGCCGCCGGGTATCGCTCGGCCGATAACCGCGTCGGGGCGATAAAGCCGGAAACCCAAACGGGCGACCGGATCGCCTTTAAGTCCTTCAAGATCAAATTGACGGATATCCAGAAACTTCCGGCTTTCACTGCCAGACTCGTGCTTCACATCGAGAATGACTTCAGTCCTGTCAACGGCAAACTGCAGCAATCGCCAGCGTGCCTCCTGCCAGCTCGCAACTGCTTCATCATTGATACGAACCAGCGTATCCCCGCGACGGAGGCCGGCAAGCGCCGCGATGCTGTCTGCGGCGGGTTGCGCGATGACCGGCCGGGCATCAGGCAGACCTCCCATGAAAAGCACCCAATAAAGCGTGATTGCCAGCAGGAAATTGGCGATGGGGCCGGCAACGACAATGAAAATTCGAAACCAGACATTTTTCCTGTTGAAAGCAAATTGCAGTTCGTGTGCCGCCACCGGGCCTTCCCGCTCGTCAAGCATCTTGACGTACCCCCCCAGGGGAAGGGCGCCGACGACCCATTGCGTGCCATCGGCCGAAAATTTCCGCGAATACAGAGGGCGGCCGAATCCAAGGGAAAAGCGCAGAACCTTTACGCCGCACAGGCGCGCGGCCAGATAGTGTCCATATTCGTGAATGACGATCAGGATTGCCAGTGCAATCAGGAATGCGACCAAAGTGAT
>CAIUKQ010000179.1 GCA_903899705.1 uncultured beta proteobacterium | reverse complement strand
GCCGCTCAACATGCGGGACTGAATGGCCTCGTAAGGCTTGAGCCGGATTTCGCTCACCGACTCAAGGGGCACCGTGAAAGGTCCGAAGCCCATCGTGCCCTTTTGCGAGACCATCAGGACCTCCGACGTGCGGGAGAGGATTCTGCTTTCATGAAGCTTGGCGATGAAGCGGCTGGCATTGTCAAAGTCGGTCATGACGGCCCAAGCTTCTTCGGGGGTTGCACGTACGAATAATGCGACATTGACGATCACGGCTGATCCGTCGATGCGTACCCGGATGTCAGGCCCCTGCTCCGGCGATGGATCCGCTTTTGCACCAGTGACCATCACAATGCCGAGCATCGCCGCCATCAGGATGCGCATTGCAATGGCAATCCAGCTCGCCACCGCGTTATGGACAGTTTGTTGAAAAATGTGTGGCCGATTGGTTTTCATTGCACAACCTGAAAGGCTTCCTGAAGGGGACCTCATTGGCGGCAATTCACTGGGGCGCGAAAAGTTGAACGGACAGCTACTGGCAGGGAATCCACGAATCGGCGGTATCCACAATCATAACTCCACGCTGGATTTCCACCCCGTCCAAGTTATGAGAAAACTGCCCCGGGTCGTCGATTCTGACTTTAATCTTTGCCGATTCGGCCTCGACCACAGTTCCGCGCACCCATTCCCGGTTTCCGATTCCTGCCGTGAATTGACGACAGATCGTTACCCCCGGCTGCGCGACCATGACCTCAACCTCTTTCGCCATGCGTGCGCGGTAGGTTTGCCGAGCATCCATAAGCCTTTGATTATCATCATATTTTGATGGGAAAAGGGAGCAGGCGCCAAGCAAGCCGGTGACGACTATCAGGACGAGGCCTCGGTACAAGGGATTTACCATTGCCAGGCCACATTTATTCCGGTGGGATCCACTGATACGCGCGGCTCGCCTTTCTTGGAAGGAAGCGAGGACCTGTAGAAGAACTGTCCGATGCCGTATCCCATCAGGCTGCCCGCCACCGTGTCTGACAACCAATGCTGACGGCTGCCGATACGTGCAAGGTTGGTCATTGCCGCTACTCCGTACAACCATGGAGCCTGATATTCCTCCGCAAAGGGTGTCAGGACCGACCATGCCTCGATAGTATGGCCGGACGGAAAAGAATCATATCCAGCTGCGTTGGTAAAGAACTTGAACTGTTTGCTGCCAAGTTCATTTGTCGGACGGGCACGTCCGATGGCGTACTTGAGCCCGGTGACCGTCAGGAATGCCGTGCCCCCAGCCTCGAGCGAGGCGTAACTGGTCCTTGATCGGTTGGGATCACTGCTATCCAGGGCGGCAATAGCCGCGCCTCCAATGGCGAGGAACGGCAGCGCATTGCCAACCTTGACGCCGGTCTTGACCCAGGATTTGTCGATGAATCGTTTGGCCAATTTATCCATACGCGAATCCAACAGGCTGCTGCCCAAAACAAGCCCGGAACCCATCAATCCCAGCCGCAACCAGTCGGTGGACGCCGCGGCGTCCACAGCGCCCGAGAAGTCGCCAACAACTCGATTGACGGTACGCGTGTCGGGTGTGACCACGTCAATCAGGCGGCGTGCTGGGATGGGCTCAAGATCGTCAAGTCTGGCAAGTGGATTTTCTTCCCTCACCCCACGATCCAGATATTCCACCGCGACATATTCTGAAATCTTCCGTTGGCTCAGTTTTCCCTGGAAAAAATCATCCAACCTGTTCAAGTCCACAAAGTCGTATGCCGCAACCGGGGCGTCCTGCTCCGCAAATACCACCCGGATTTCTCGTGTTTCCAATGGTGCCAGACGCAGTGCCGTGCGCGCAGCACGCCCCACCGCAAGGCTGATCGGTGCAATTCGATCGCTGGCAACGCGAACAGTCAACCGGTAGCTGGAATCGAAGTCAATCCGGATATCCCGGAAATACTGCGCGTACAACGCGTCGTGCAAGCGATCCTCGTTTTGGGGATCGGCAATCCATTGCTTTGCGCTGACTTTGGTGGTTACACGCGTGTAGGGCTCGGGCTTGTTTTCCTTTGGAGACCAGTTCTCACGACGGTCGGCGGGGATGACTTCATCGTTGGGAGGGGGCGCCGGGCGATATTCCAGGGATCTGCTGGAACGAATGTCGGTCATTCCGTACAAGGTCTCGGCACGCCAAAGCCTTGCACCACCGTCACGAATCAATGGCTGCCATACAAAATTTGCGGTCGTATCACTCGACCTGGTCAGGAAAGCATCGAAAGGAATACCCAGGAAGATTCCTTTGTCGTAGCTGCCTTCGCCAAACTGGGCTGCAGACACGTTTGTCTTGGTGAAATAGCCACCAACAACGACACCATTTTTAAACGTTCGCGCCGCGGTAAACGTTGCGCCAATGTCCTTGGCCAGGTATTGGCCGGCGTTGACCGTGACAAACACATCGTTCCAACCGGTATCCCAATAAACGGTGGCGTGACCGGTTAAGACCTTGTAATCGCGCATCTCGAAGTCCTGACTGAAGCCCCGTTGCTGAACCGCATTTGCGTCAACGCCGAAAGCCAATCGACTGGCATGTGGCCGGTACAACCATTCGCCGCCAACGCCCGCAAACATGGGCTCGAGCAGCCCGCCATAAAAGCTGTAGAACTGGTTTTTCCCAATTCGACCGACATGCGTCAGTTGCAGATTTGGTATGGTGGCCGGGGACGTAGTCAGATATTCCCTCAAATACGTGCGCACGCGCGGCAGGCTACTGAAACCAGCAAATTTGAATTTGTCGTAGTTGTCCAAAAGCCCGAGCTGCACGCTTCCCTGCACCCAGGTGTCGTCCCGGAAGCGAAACTTGGCCCTCTCGACAGCACCAATCTGGTACAAAACAAATCCATCCGGACCGCCCAGGTTCCTTTGCAAATTGAAGCCAAGTCCCGAGTCGAACCGCGGCAATTCCCGGTTGAAGAACGGTGATTTCGATTGCTGTTCGACGGTCGCACGGGCGATCACTTCCTCCCTCCAGTCTCTATGCGCAACCGGGCGCGTTCGTTGCGTAACCCAGGTGTCCCGGTCAATCACGTTTTCGCCCATGCCGATGCCATTTTGTCGGTAGGCAATGACAAAACGGTCAACCGACGCCGGAGCATCCCTATGCAGCACAGATGCCATGCGATCCACTCTCTCCCGAAGGTAGGTGGCGCTTACACCATCCACAGTTACTACCAGGTCGCGCCCCATTTGTTCAATGCCCAGAATCTGCCAATCCGTTTGCGTCGACAAGTCGCGCACCGTCTGGGCCCAATTAGGCGAGCCCGAGGGTCGACCGTCAACCACGCCAACGCGCGGCGGATCGTCCCTCTTTGGCACCGACATTCCGTCAAGCTGGGTGTGAACCGCAAAACCGATGGACAGCGTATTGCCTCGTTCCACCCCGACTTCAAGATCTAATGAATTGTAAAGTCGATATACCGCACCAATGTTCCAAGGTGTCTTCTGCACTTGGTTGTTGTTTTGAGGTTCGTTTTGATAATTGTTGCCGTCGTATTCGACCTTAAGCACCAGCTTATCCCACGGGGTCTTGTACTGGACACCGCCAAACAAAGCCTGAGGTCCATGAAAATAG
>CAIUKQ010000178.1 GCA_903899705.1 uncultured beta proteobacterium | reverse complement strand
GGTAGAAACGGTTGTCGCGCCAGGGTGATTGCGCCAGTGCCCGCTCAAGCTGGGACGCGTTCATCGAAGACGCTTCCGCCACCGCATGCTCCAGTGCGAGGCCCTGCTGCACCTGCCAGGCACAGAACGCAGGAACGCCAAGTGTCATCGCCCAGGCAAGCAGCAATACCGGCCGGTAATAATTGTGCGTGCCGCGAAGGGCGTGCCAGACACAGCCCAGCGCAATGCCCCATACACCACTGAACACCATGGCTGCGGCCATGATGAAGGGAACAAAGACAAATCCAATGCCCGCCGTCGAACTCGACGAAGCAAAGATCGCCTTCACGGATATCACCGCCGAAGCCAGTCCTCCAACGATGCCAATGATCAGGGCAAAGCGGGCTTCCGGTCGCGCGCTCAGGGTTTCGCTCATTGCAAGATTATACGGAGAGCAAGCTTCGACATAGGATCCTGGAGGATATGGCGAATTGTCCGAAACTGGACATAATGCGGATTGGGAGCGGTCTTCGAGACTTCGAGGCATCGCAAGGAGAATGTTGCGCGATGGTGGCGGCGCAAAGACACAAGGAGCTGAACGATGGAATCTCATGAGGACTTTGCCCATGTCGGACAGGGAACGGTCGCCGGAAAATTTCTGCGGCGTTTCTGGCAACCCGTGCTGGTCGGCGATGAGCTGGTCATCGGGCGGCCCAGGCGTATTCAGGTATTGAACGAATATTTCACCGCTTATCGCGGACAGGATGGCGCCGCCCACCTGGTGCAGGACGCCTGCCCGCATCGCCAGACACAGTTGTTTCTTGGCTGGGTGGAGGGCAGCGATATCCGTTGTTTCTATCACGGCTGGAAATTCGATCCCCAGGGCAACTGCGTGGAGCAACCGGCCGAAAGCGAGGCCTACCGGCAGCGCATCAGGATTCGGGGCTATCCGACACGCGAGTACCTTGGGCTTGTTTTTGCCTATATGGGAGAGGGTGAGGCTCCGCCTTTCCCGCTGATGCCTGAAATCGACGCCGTCAAGGACTCGGTGCTCTACAACCGGCACCCGGTGCCCTGCAATTATTTCCAGCGAATCGAAAATGACATGGATGAACTGCACCTGCATTTTGTCCACAAGGTGAGCACGGACGAAGTGGGTTTGGTGGAATTTCCAGAAATCGATGTTACCGAGACGGAATATGGAATATTGCGCAAGGGCATACGCAGGGAATCCGGCCACAATGTGACGCGCACTGCGTTCTGGATGATGCCCAATGTGCTGATGACATTCACGCCGGGCCGTCCGTCGCGCCCGCAGTGGATGCTGCACCTGGCATGGCGCGTGCCGATATCCGACACTGAAATGTGCAGCTTCATCGTGGCGGCGGAAAAGGGAGGCGGGAAAGGCCTGAAGCCACGCCCGGAAATCGAGCCTGATGCAAATTTCCTGACCGCGGAGGTGCTTGCCGGGCGCATGCGCGTGCAGGATATTGATCCTGACTATCCGGGACTCTTCATGGTGCAGGACAACGTTGCCCTGGGCGGGCAAGGCCAGATCGTCGACCGCAGCCTTGATCACCTTGGCCAGTCGGACAAGGCACTGATATTCCTTCGCCGCATGTGGTCGCGCGAACTCCTGGCCATTGCCGAAGGGCGCGAACCCAAACAGTGGCGGCGGCCGGGGGAGTCCTTCCTCCAGGAGCGCACCCGGGAGCTTGAACTTGCCGGCGCCTTTACGTCCTAACCCCTCGAATTCAGGAAACTCCCATGCATTCAATTTCTTTGACTGTCGTGCAGCGCGGCGCCCTTGTCGCGGCATTGGTCTTTGGCGTCGCAAGCGCGGCCCTGGCGCAGGTGGCCATGAGCCCGGCTCTGAAACAACTTGCCGCCGCCGCTGACAAGGAGGGCACGCTGCTTTTGACCTGGAGCGCAGGCACCATGGGCGGTGCCGCCGGCGCGAAGGTGTTCGAAGACAGCATCAACAAGGCCTATGGAACGAAGATTCGTATCCGCTGGGTGCCGGGCCCGGCCATGCCCAATGTCGGCCAGCAGATCGCAATGCGTGCCGGAAGTGGCCTTACCTCACCCACGGACGTCTACATGGGCTTCTCCCGCAACATGGCCCAGCTGTTGAAACACGACCTGTTTCTCTCCGCAGGATGGAAGGAATTCAACCCCGAGAGGCTCACTGACGCGGTGGTCGAGCGCAATACCTTTGTGAAGGTTGTCTCGGCCACTCTGGGCTGGACCTACAACGCGAAGCTCGCGCCATCCAAGCCCGAGAAACTGGAGGATTTTCTGAAACCGGAGTGGAAGGGCAAGGTTGCGACAACATCTTTCGCGAGCGGCTTCGACCAGATCGGGGCGAAAGATGCGTGGGGCCTGCAACGAACGCTGAAATTTGCACAGGGCTTTTCCCAGAACGTGGCGGGCTTCATGCGTTGCAATGAGATGGAACGCATTGCAACGGGCGAATTTGTCGCGCTGGTCACCGATTGCAGCGGTGATGCTGCGCAGGAGGCGATCAAGCGAGGCGCGCCGCTTGCGCGCGTGCTCGCCCCGGATGTTGGCCTGATCAGTTTTTTCTATTTTGCGGTTCCCAAAAATGCCGAACATCCGAATCTGGGAAAACTGTTCACCGCGTTCGCGGTCTCGAAAGAAGGCCAGGCGATTATTCGCGATCAGACCAGCGGCGATTTGCATTTGTATCCGGAATCCGACACCGGCAAAGAGGTCAAGGCAGTCGAGGCGAAGTACGGCATTCGTTTCAAGCATGCCGACATTGCCTGGCAGACCGGCAATGACGAGGGCAATAACTCGCAACAGCAGGTTGAGAAAATCCTGCGTCGGGATGGAAAGTAAATCGTCGATCTTTTAATTCGCTTCTTGTGAACACGCTCACGGCTGGGCGCACCCGCTGGCGGGGCTATTGGCCCCGGCTGGACGCCTGGGGCTGGTCCCTGTTTGCGGTGGTGGCTTTGCTCTCGGCGGTGATCGTGGTGTTGCCGGTCATTGTGATTGCGCTGTCGCTTCGCGAAGCCGGCCCCATCGAGGCGGTATCGGCGTACTCCCTGGTTCACTACACGGCGGTATTCAGCGATTCGTTTGTCTACCGTATCTTATTGAATACAATGGGTTTTTCGATTGTCACCCTGGTGGTGTCAATGGCTTTCGGGTTGCCCGCGGCGTGGCTGGTGGAGCGCACTGATCTGCCGGGCAAATCCGCGGTATTCACGCTGATGACGATCGGCTTGCTGATGCCGGGCTTCGCGACCGCCATGGGATGGTTGTTTCTGCTGCATCCTCGCATTGGGCTGGTCAATGCGTTCGCGAAGCAGGTGTTTGATCTGACCGAGCCCCCTTTCAATATCGCCACCATCACCGGCATGGGGTGGGTGGAAGGATTGAGTCTCGCCCCCGTGGCATTCATCATGACGGCGGCTGTATTGAAGGCGATCGATCCGTCGCTGGAGGAATCCGCACACATGTCGGGTGTGGGGTACCGCAGGGTGCTGCGCAGAATCACATTGCCCCTGGCATGGCCGGGCATCCTCGCGGCAGGAATCTACATTTTCACCATCGGTTTCGCCGCCTTCGACGTGCCCGCCATCATCGGCTGGTCGAACCGGATATTCACCTTCAGCACCTACGTGGTGAGTCAGCTTCAGCCCGATAGCGACCTGCCCCAATATGGCCGGGCGGCGGCGCTGTCCACCTTTGTCATCTTTCTCGCCGGGGCATTGAGCCTCTGGTATGCGCGCCTGCAGGGTGAGGCACATCGCTACCAGGTGGTGACCGGCAAGGGCTATCGTCCGCGCCTGCTGGCCCTGCGTGGTCATGCAGGTTGGGCCTGGCTGTTTCTCGGCTCTTACTTCGTGTTGTCGAAGCTGTTGCCGCTCCTCATCGTTATTTGGGCATCCTTGATTCCGTATTTCCAGCTCCCTTCGGCGGAGGCGTTTTCTTCAATATCACTGAAACACTTTCACGCCATTCCCTGGGACCTGGTTTGGGAAGGCACGCAGCACACCGTGGTGCTGATGCTGCTGACTCCCACGCTGACACTCGCTTTCTCGCTGGCCTTTTCCTGGGTGGTGCTGCGCTCGAAAATTCCCGGGCGAACCGCCTTTGATTTCATCGCCTTCCTGCCGCATGCGATTCCCAACATCGTGTTTGGCGTGGCGATACTGCTGATGACCATATTTCTCGTGCGCAATGCGGTGCCGCTATTCGGCACTCTATGGATACTGTTGTTTGTGTTTGTCATTGCGCGGCTTTCCTATGGCACCCGTATGACGAATTCGACGCTTATCCAAATCCATCGCGAGCTTGAGGAAGCAGCCACGATGAGCGGCGTTTCCACAGGCGTCATCGTTCACCGCATCCTGGTGCCGCTCCTTGCGCCAACCCTCATCTACGCATGGTTGTGGATCGCGCTGATCACCTTTCGCGAACTGACGCTTGCGGTGATCCTGACGACGCGCGATAACATCACGCTTCCCGTGGTCGTGTGGAGCATGTGGCAGGCGGGGGGCTTCGGGCAGGCGGCCGCCATTACACTTCTTTTGATGCTCCTCATGGTTCCCCTGATTGCGCTCTATTGGTGGGCCATGCGAAAAACAGGACTGCGCGAAGCATGATTGAGGTCGAAAATCTATCCCTTACTTATCGATCCGCAAACGGCAGCCATCTTGCCGTGGACGGGGTTTCATTCCGTGTCGAGAAGGGGCAGTTCTATACCCTGCTCGGGCCGTCGGGCTGCGGCAAAACCACCACATTGCGCAGCGTCGCCGGACTTGAGCGTCCCGACACAGGCGAGATTCGAATTGACGGCATGCCGGTATCGTCCTCGGTGAAAGATGTCTGGGTGCCGCCCAACCGCCGTGAAATCGGCATGGTGTTCCAGTCCTATGCCATCTGGCCGCACATGTCGGTGTTCGAGAATGCGGCTTTCCCGCTTCGCTATGGGGAAAAACGCATATCGGCGGGCGATATTCGCGAGCGTGTCAACAAGGTGCTTGCGCTGGTGCAACTCGGGGAACTCGCTGACCGTCCGGCACCGAATCTGTCGGGCGGCCAGCAGCAGCGCCTCGCCCTGGCGCGGGCGTTCGTGATGGAGCCCAAAGTGCTCTTGCTGGATGAGCCGCTTTCCAATCTCGACGCCAAGCTGCGTGAAGAAATGCGCTCTGAGCTGCGAGCGCTGGTCAAGGCGACGGGTGTGACCACGATTTTTGTCACGCACGAACAGATCGAGGCGCTCACCCTGTCGGATGTCATTGCCGTCATGCATGGCGGCAGGATCGCGCAGGAGGGTCCGCCCCTGGATATTTACCGTGCGCCAGACAGTGCGTTTGTGGCGGATTTCATCGGCCACTCGAATCTTTTGCGGGGAACGGTGGCGAGTGGCGGCTCCAACGGCGGCTCTGCGATGGTCGAGGTCCACTGTGCGTCGGGCATGCTCATGTGCACCAGTGCTGGAGTATTGAATCCGGGGGACGCGATCACGGTGGCGATACGGCCCGAACACCTTGAGCTTGAATCCAGCGGCACAGAGGGAGAGAACCGGCTGCGGGGCCGGTTGGAATCGACCAGCTTTGTCGGTAATTTCATGGATTGCCGGGTTCGGATCGGGGAGCAGTCCTTCAAGGTCCAGTTGCATCCGGATCGTACGCCGCGCATGGGCAGTGAATTCTTCCTGTACGTCCATTCGCGGCATTGCCTGGCTTTGCACGGGTGATGGCGCGCTGTATGCACGCCATGCGCCTTGCGTCGAGCCGGAGAGATTGACCGGCGGCGCCTTCGCGCAAGCAAACGCGCAGCGGTATCATGGGCCTCTACCTACAAGGAGGCGTCATGTTAAAGCCCAGCGTAGTGTCCCTTCGCGGCACCGATTCCCAGCTTGAACAGGTGAGCGGCGAGGAGTGGGAGGCAAGGGTCAATCTGGCTGCGGCCTTTCGAGTGGCCGCCCATCTCGGATGGAATTTCGGCAATCGCAATCACATGACCCTGCGACTTCCGGATGCACCCGGCCAGTTTTTGATGAATGCCCAGAATTTCGGATGGCATGAAATCACCGCCTCGAACCTGCTCAAGATCGACCTCGAAACCAACCGCATCCTGACCGACACCGACATGACGCCGGGGCCCGCGGGCCTTAATTTCCACAGCGCGATCCTGCGCGCCAAACCCAACCTCAATGCAACCCTGCATCTGCATCCCAAATACGGCGTGGTGGTATCGGCGATGGAAGAGGGCTTGCAATTCTTCGATCAGGGCGGGGCGACGATTTCCGGCGATGTCCGCTATCACGACTTCGAAGGGCTGGCCGATGAAAAGGACGAGGCACCCGTCATCGTGAAAGAACTGGGCGACGCCTACATCATGATCATGCGCAACCACGGCCTCCTGACGGTGGGCCGCACACTTGGAGAAGGATTTACCTACATGGCATCGCTCATTAGTGCCTGCGAAACTCAGGTGCTGCTGCGCTCAACGGGGTCGAAGGCAAAGCCGCTTTCACCGGAAATCTGCGCCCATACCGCCAACCAGATCCGCACGCGCAGCGGCGGACGACCGCGCGGCGACATCGAATGGAAGATGTATCTGCGTCTGGCGGACCAGATTGATCCGTCCTACAAAAATTAGGAGGCCGGCCGCTTATTCGGCCTTGATGTTCAGTCGCCGAACGGCGCGGCCGAGCCGGTCGTAGTCGCTCAAGACCAGTTTCATGAAATCCTCACGCGAACCCGCCGTCAGGGTGACGCCATCCTGTTCGGCGCGCTTCATCGTAGCCGGTTCCTTTGATGCCTTGACCACTTCCGCGCCCAGACGCGCGATGATGTCGCCGGGGGTTCCCTTGGGCGCAGCCAGACCAAACCACGATTCAACGGCGGCGGTTCCGTAGCCCAGTTCTGCGAGCGTGGGGACGTCCGGCAACAATTTGAGGCGCGTCGATGCCGCGGTTGCCAGCGGGCGCAACTGCCCTTGTGCAATCTGCGGCAACGCCTGCACCGACGACGTGAATGTTGTATCCAGAATCCCGCTGACCACTTCAATCATGATCTGGGGCCCCCCGCGGTAGCCGATATGCTGCATCGGAATGCCGGTGCTCTCCGATAGAAGGGCGCCCATGAGGTGTGCCGGCGAACCAATGGCGGGTGAGCCATAACTGATGCCACCCGGCTTGTTGCGCGCGTAAGCGAGGAATTCGGGGAGCG
>CAIUKQ010000177.1 GCA_903899705.1 uncultured beta proteobacterium | reverse complement strand
GGAGAGGTGCGTCCTGCGTAGGGCAAATACCGGGGAATGCCCTGTTATCCCCATCAAAACGGCCCCAATGTTGATGAAAATTTCATTCGTTTCACCGATTTAGCGAAATCGTGTTCAAGCATTGCTTCGCGCGACTACTTATTCAGCGATTCCCTAACTATTACGCCGGCCAGTTTGACGGCGAGCGTGGCCAATCAGAACAAGGTGTACGGCGCGAATGATCCGAGCCTACGGTTTGCAGCGAGCGTGACGGGGCTCGTCAACCGCGCGGTGTCGACCTGGAACGGCAGTGTGACGGTGAACGACAGCGCATTGACAAGCAACGCGACGGCGCTCACGCGGGCCGGTGGCGAGAGCGTGGGTTCGTACAACATCACCGCGGGCAGCTTCAGCACCCCGAGCACGAACTACAGCGCGCCCACGTTCACGGGCACACCGACCTTGACGATTGGCACGGCCAGTTTGACGGCAAGCGTGGCCAATCAGAACAAGGTGTACGGAGCCGATGATCCGACGCTGCCGTTTGCGGCGAGCGTGACGGGGCTCATTAACCGCTCGGTGTCGACTTGGAACGGCAGTGTGACGGTCAATGACAGCGCGTTGACGAGCAACGCGACGGCGCTTACGCGCGCGGTGGGCGAGAGCGTAGGGTCGTACAACATCACCGCGGGCACGTTCAGCACGCCAAGTACGAACTACAGTGCGCCCACATTCACCGGAAGCCCGACGTTGACGATCGGCACGGCGAGCCTGACGGCTACGATTGCCAACCAGAGCAAGGTGTATGGGGCGGATGATCCCAATTTGAGCGGGATTACAGTCTCTTTGGGAGGCGCGATCAATCGCACCGTGACCAATTGGAATGGCGCCCACACCGTGATCAATGACACCGGCAACGTGTCCACATCGCTCTCGAGCCTCAGCCGGACCGCGGGCGAGACGGTGGCTGGCGGTCCCTACGCCTATACGAGCGCGACATTCAGTCCGCTGACGGGTTCCGCCTCATCGAATTACTCGGCCACACTGGCTGGCGGCAGCAAACTGACCATTACGCCGCGGCAGATCACCATTGCAGCCGATTCGCAATCCAAGACCTACGGCAGCAGCGATCCGGCATTCACCTATGCTGTCGGCGGATCGGGCCTGGCAAATAATCCGGGAACCGGAGTTGTCGATACCCAGGCGTCTGTTTTCAGCGGTGCGATGACGAGGGTATCCGGGGAGACGGTCTCTGGCGGACCGTATGCAATTACCCAGGGAACACTGGCGGCAAATTCCAATTACAGCGTGACGTCGTTCGCAGCGGCAAACCTCAATGTCACAACGGTGTCCCTGAGCGTTACGGCCGATGAAAAGGCCAAGCTGGCGGGTGATTTCAATCCTGCCTTTACCGCATCGTTTGCGGGATTGAAATTTACCGATACTCCCGCATCGCTGGGAGGCACATTGTCGTTTGCCACGGCTGCCACCAAGGCATCTACCGCGGGCAACTATGCAATCATCCCTTCAGGGTTGAGCTCATCGGATTATTCCATCAGCTACTTCGCCGGAACTCTTAAAGTTGGCGAGTCCAATCTTTCGAATACGTCGTCCGTGCAAAACGCCCTGCTGTCGTTCAACATTCCGGATATCCAGCGCGCGATGCTGCCTGATCTGATCAGCTATGCCAACGGCACGCCGATTTCGTTCAATCAGCCTCCTATCACCTTGTCCAGTCTGAACGAACCCGTGAGTCCGGATGACATCAATTCATTGTCGGCCACCGCTGCGGGCGGCGGCCGTGATCTGGACCGTCAGCCGCAGGAATTGTTTGACCGGAATGTGAAATGCTACGGAAGCACGCCGATTCAGGCCTTTTCCTGTCGTTGACGGACCGCGATGGGCGGATGCCGGCACCGTCCGCAATGTGAATGTGTCATGGTGGCGGGGTCTATAATCGGCCGATGACCTCCGCTAAATTTGAATTGCCTGCATTCCTGCGAGCCACGCTTGTTCTTGTCGTCTTCTGCCTGCATTCGACTTTGTGCAATGCCTCCAGCATCGAACGCTTTGCCCAGTTCATCGGCGCCACCCAGACTGCCCGGGCTAATTTTGACCAGAAGGTGTTCGACCGGGCCGGCAAAATGGTCCAGGAATCCAAAGGCACGCTTGCTTTTTCCCGTCCAGGAAAATTCCGCTGGAACTATCAAAAGCCCTTTGCCCAACTGATTGTCGGAGACGGCGTTCGTGTCTGGGTTTACGATTCCGATCTGCAGCAGGTCACCGTCAAGCGAATCGACCAGGTGATGACATCCACGCCGGCGGCGCTGCTGGCGGGAAACAATGAAGCCCTGCGCGCTTTCCACATGGTTGACCGCGGAACCAGCGAAGGCCTGGAATGGCTGGAAGCTATTCCCAAAGAGAAGGAAGGCGGCTTCGAACAAGTTCGTCTCGGATTCGGATTTTCCGGTCTTGAGGTCATGGAGCTCTCCGACAGCTTCGGGCAGAAGACGATCCTGAGGTTGACCTCGCTTGAGCGCAATCCGGGCCTTGATCCGGGCCTGTTTCGCTTCGTCCCGCCCAAGGGCGCTGACGTGATCGGCGATACGCCCAAGCCCGCGGCAAAGTAACAGGGCCGAGAGCGATTCGCGCGCCGTGAGTGATCTTTTTCCCGCGCCATTCGCTGTTGCGCCGCTTGCCGAGGCGGTCAGGCCGCTGACACTTGACGAAGTCATCGGTCAGGCGCATCTGCTCGGCCCCGGAAAACCCCTGCGTCTTGCCTTTGAGTCCGGCAAGCCGCATTCGATGATTCTGTGGGGGCCGCCCGGCGTGGGGAAAACCACGCTTGCACGTCTCATGGCAACCTCTTTCGAATCGGAATTCATCGCCCTGTCGGCGGTGTTCTCCGGCGTCAAGGACATCAAGGCGGCGGTGGTGGAGGCGCAGGCCAGCGCCGCGCGCGGTCGTCGAACCATTCTCTTCGTTGACGAGGTGCACCGCTTCAACAAGGCGCAGCAGGATGCCTTCCTGCCCTTCGTCGAACAGGGTCTGTTCACCTTCATCGGTGCGACCACTGAAAACCCCTCTTTCGAAGTCAACGGCGCCTTGCTCTCGCGCGCGGCGGTGTATGTGCTGCAAAGCCTCTCCGCCGAGGAGCTCGGTGTGCTCGTTGACCGCACACTGGGTACTGCGCTCTCGGGGCTTGAAATGGATGCCGACGCACGAGCCAGCGTGGTGGGCCTCGCGGATGGCGATGCACGGCGCCTGCTCAATCTGCTTGAAATCCTGCAAACCGCCGCCGCAGGCGCGGGTCTGGCCAAAATTGATCGCGCATTTGTTGAGAATGCCGTGGCGCGAAATCTGCGCCGCTTCGACAAGGGAGGCGATGCGTTCTACGACCAGATATCGGCCCTGCACAAATCCGTGCGCGGATCGGATCCGGACGCCGCGCTCTACTGGCTGGTGCGCATGCTCGATGGCGGCGCCGACGCGTTATACATGGGGCGGCGCATGGTAAGGATGGCCTCCGAGGACATCGGCCTTGCCGATCCGCGCGCCCTGCGCATGGCGCTGGACGCCTGTGAAACCTACGAGCGGCTCGGCAGCCCGGAAGGTGAACTGGCCCTTGCGCAATGCGTGATTTACCTTGCCTGCGCCGCAAAATCGAACGCCGCCTACGTCGCCTATAATCAAGCCCGCTCATTCATCGGCAAGGACGAATCCCGGCCGGTGCCGCCGCACCTGCGCAATGCGCCCACCAAGCTTATGAAGGAAATGGGTTTCGGCAAGGAATATCGCTATGCCCATGACGAACCCGAGGGGTATGCGGCGGGCGAAAACTATTTTCCCGACGGCATGGCAAGACCGGACTGGTATCAGCCGACGGATCGAGGGCTCGAGGCGCGCATCGCCGAGAAACTTTCGCGCCTGCGAGAGCTGGATCGGCGATCACGCGGCAAGTAGACCGGTTGCGGCGATCGGGGAGTGCTTCCGCGGTAATTTATAAGTATTTGATTATGTTAATAAAAATGCATATCTGGAGATGCCGTAATGCTTGACCCACAACTGTTGCGCGGCGATATCGAGGCGGTTGCACGCCGACTGGCGATGCGCCCCTATGTCCTCGATACCGCAAGCTTTACCGCGCTGGAGGAGGAGCGCAAGGCCGTGCAGTCGCGCACCCAGGAACTGCAATCGCTTCGCAACAGTTTTGCCAAGCGCATCGGGCAGGCCAAGGCGAAGGGCGAGGATGCGGGTGCGCTCATGGCCGAGGCGACGCAGGCCAATGTCGACCTCTCCGGCCTTGAAATGAAGTTGCAGGAAATTCAGGAAAAGCTGCGCGTGTTCCTGCTGGATGTTCCCAATCTGCCGCATGTGTCCGTACCCGAGGGCAGGGGTGCCGATGACAACGTCGAGGTGAGGCGGGTGGGTGAACCCCGCAGCTTCAATTTCACCGCCAAAGACCATACCGATCTGGGCGCGGCATTGGGACAACTTGATTTCGAGACGGCAACCAAAATCGCCGGTCCGCGGTTTGTCGTGATGAAAGGGGCATTGGCGCGACTGCACCGGGCCATCGCGCAGTTCATGCTCGATGTGCATACCGCTGAACATGGTTACACCGAGATTTATGCGCCCTATCTGGTCAACGCCGAGAGCATGCGTGGAACGGGGCAGTTGCCCAAATTCGAGGACGATCTGTTCGCGATTCCCCGCGGTGACGCCGGAAAACTGTATCTGATCCCGACAGCTGAGGTTCCGGTGACCAACATGGTGCGTGATGAAATCGTGCCGCTTGATAAGTTGCCCCTGAAATTCGTCTGCCACACGCCGTGCTTTCGCAGCGAGGCCGGTTCCTATGGCAAGGACACGCGAGGCATGATCCGGCAGCACCAGTTTGACAAGGTGGAGCTCGTGCAGATCGTCCACCCGGAGAAGTCCTACGAGGGTCACGAGGAGCTCACGCGGCATGCGGAGGCGATACTGCAGCGGCTGGAGTTGCCCTATCGCGTGATGGCCTTGTGCACCGGTGACATGGGATTTTCCTCCGCCAAGACCTATGACATTGAAGTCTGGCTGCCGGGGCAGAGCGCTTACCGCGAGATTTCCTCGTGTTCCAATTTCGAAGCCTTTCAAGCGCGGCGCATGCAGGCGCGTTTCCGCAATGAAAAGGGCAGGCCGGAGCTTGCCCACACGCTGAACGGATCGGGACTTGCCGTTGGAAGAACGCTGATCGCCGTGATGGAAAACTACCAGCAGGAAGACGGATCCATCGCAGTACCCGCGCAACTCAAGCCTTACATGGGCGGCGTGGAAGTCCTGCGCCCCCTCTAGTCGCATCGCGCGGCAGTGTCGAAAGCGACGCCCGCTTTCGACAGGCTGCAACGACAGTCCAACAAGGAGATGAAGTCATGAACACCCCCAAGACCATGCAAGCATGGTGCGTCCACGATTACGGCAAGGCTGACAAATTTGTGCTCGAGGAAATGCCGGTGCCGGCAGCCGGCGAAGGATCGTTGCTCCTCAAGGTGACCGCAATTGGGGTCAACCCCGTTGACTGGAAGATTCGCGAAGGCGGTCACCGGCGCATGTATGAACTGAAATTTCCCGCGACGCTGGGGCGCGATTGCACCGGCGTTGTGATTGAAAGCCGCGTGCCGGGGTTCAAGCCGGGCGACCGCGTGCTTGCAGTTTCCGACCAGGGACGAGGGTATCAGGGGGCGCATGCGTCGTATGCGGCCGTGCCCGCGGACTTTGCGACGAAGATACCGGCGGGCGTGTCCGATGAAGAGGCGCTTGCCTTTGGCGTGGCGGGGACCAGCGCGTGGATTCCGATTGTGGAAATGGGCAAGGTAGGACCGGGCATGCGCGTTCTGGTCCAGGCCGGAGCAGGCGGTGTGGGTGGTATCGCGGTGCAACTGGCGCGCCATCTGGGCGCGGAAGTCTTTGCCACCTGCGGCCCAAAAAACATCGACTACGTGAAATCCCTGGGTGCACATCGTGTCATCGACTACAGCAAAGAGGATTTCGTGCAGGTCGCCACACCTTGTGACGTGATCTTCGACACCATCGGCGGTGACACCCACAAACGCGCCTTTGCGGCGCTCAAGCCGGGCGGTCTTCAGGTTCGGGTCAATGCTATTCCCGTAGACCCGAAACCGCCGAGAGACGATGTGCGATCCGAACTGGCCAATGTGCGCTGCACCGCGGAGCGCATGGCAAGCCAGCTGGAACTGGCCGCGAAGGGCATTCTCAAGGCGCAGATCACACAGCGATTCCCCTATGCGCAATTGCCAGCCGCCTATCTGGCGAGCGAAACCGGACACGCCCGGGGCAAAATTATCGTCACCGTTCCCTGAGGCGTTTCGCG
>CAIUKQ010000176.1 GCA_903899705.1 uncultured beta proteobacterium | reverse complement strand
GGAGCGGGCGATGGCGACGTCGGCCTCTTTGGGCTGTTCGGCTTCATCGAGCGAAAGCACAGTAGCGAAGGGCACCGCCTCCACTGTAAATGGACCAGTGATCCGCAGCTTCGTCTTAGATTTGTCAGGATCGTCGTAAAGTATTTCGGAATCGGCGTGTACCCCAATAGAAATGTCCATCTGTTTTTGCATGGCTTGGCGCGCGGCGTGGAATGCGTCAAAGGCTTCACGCACTGCCTTCGGCAATGCCTCTGGAAAATCGATAGGCACTTCCCACCTCTCGAACTTTTGCTTGGCCACTTTGTTCAGTATTTCGAGTGCAGCACCAATTGCTGGATGCATGCGTTCGTAGATACCGTCGATTTCCGGGTTGTTGGCGATGGACTTAAGCGTGACATGCGGGACGGTCTTGTACATAAAACCACCGCGTAGGCCTTCGTGCGGGTAGCGCAACTCGAAATAATCGTAGCTCGCTGTCATCAGCCGTTGTTTTGCAAGTGTCACCGCAACACGCGACGTATCGCAGGTTATCCAACGTCGGCCCCATTTTTCGGCAACGTATGCGGTAGTCCCCGAGCCGCAAGTCGGATCGACTATGAGGTCACCTGGGTCAGTGGTCATAAGCAAGCACCGTTCAACGGCTGACGTAGCCGTCTGCACAACATAAATTTTGCTATCTGTTCGACTTTGAATACCACCAATATCATTCCAAAGATTATTTATTGGGAAGATTTTGAAATCATCTAGTTTTCTCACGTATCCGGGACGCGATCCTTCCATAACTAATCGGCTTGAGCGGGCCAATCTTTCCAATCCATTTATTGTGGTTTTCCAGTGTGATCCAGTGGGCGGCGTGAATTGATGTCCTTGGAAGGAAAATGTTGGGCTTGAGCTGCCCTCACCTTGGGAGATTAGATTGTCAATTCGAGCGAAAATATCTCCATCAAGAATTTTTGACAATGAAGAAATGTTTGACGCCTTTTTATATTTTGTTGCCCCTTCCTCACCAATACTTTTCTCTTTGTAAATTTGCCGGTACTTAAGGTTACTTTTGCTTTTTCCATACCAGACTATGTAGTCACCAGCGCGAGAAAGTGATGTCGTTTCAAATCCGCTCGTGGTTGCGTAAGAAACCAAGCTAACGAAATTATCCGAGCCAAATACCTCATCACATAGCTCGCGAACATGGTGCAAGTTCTCATCCGAAATTTGCACAAACACGCTTCCTGAATCGTGCAATAACTCTTTTGCCAGCAATAGTCGGTCGCGCAGGTAAGTAAGGTAGGAATGGATGCTAAGTTCCCATGTATCCCTAAAGGCCTTAATCATTTCGGGTTCCTGGGTCAGATGGTCATCCTTGCGGTCTTTTACGTCCCGTTTTCCCACGAATGGTTGAAAGTTCGAACCGTAGGTAATTCCATAGGGAGGGTCGATGTAAATCATCTGCACCTGCCCCGCCATGCTCTCTTTTTTAAGCAACGAGTTCATCACCAGCAATGAATCGCCGGCAATCAGACGGTTCGCCCAGCCGCGCTCATGCTTGTAGAAGTCCACCGCTTCGCGCAGCGGCAGGTTTTCAAAGGCTGCTTCAAACAGACCGGGCTGGAATGAGCTTTTCTTGCCTGCTTTGGCATTCTTGATGCTCTTGCTTACGGCCGCGAGGATGCTCATCGGGTCGATGCGTTCGTGGACGTGCAGGGATACGGTGTCGATGTCGAAGCTGGTGCGTTCGGCTTTGCCCGCCCAGTTGAGGTAGGGGCTGCCGGCGCGTTTCAGTTCTTCCAGGGCGGCGCGCATTTGTGCTTCGCCTCCGCTGGCCAAGGCGCCGTCTATGAGTTTCTCAACTTGGGCGCGGCCGACGTCGAAGGCCAATGCCGGGTCGATGTGCGGGTCGTAGCGCCATGTGGATTTGGGCTGTGCTGGGTCGTTGGTTTCGTTGACCAGGCCGACTTGGGGGTTGTTCTTGCGCTTCTCGTCGTGCCGGTAGCTGAGGACTTTGCTGTCCTCGGTGGAGCCTTTGCCCAATCCGGCGCGTGCTTTGGTGCCTGACTGCGCAATGGCTTGGGTGAGGCTGAGATTTCCTTGTTTTGGCTTGGGTTTGAGTGCGTCGGCGGGGATTTCCTGCGATTGCAGGGTAAATCCGTCATCAGCCGCGTCTGGACCGTTTGTTTTGTCGGACGCCACAGGGCGCCGCACCGATCCACCTCGTCCCTTGCCGCGGAGTAAGGCTCCTTCTCCAATCAGGGCATTCCGCAGCTTTTCGAAATCGGCGTTTGTGACTTTGTACTGCCGCGACTCCACCGCCGAGTCGAACAGTTCCCGCAACCTGGTATTGCCCACGGATTCGCCGTCCGGCGGCACCAGATCGAGCAACAGCTTGCGCATGCGGGGATCAGGCTGGTCCGGCATTCCTGCTTCCGCTCGATAGTCTGCTTTGGATCATTGCTCTTGGTTGGTTCTCTGTCCGTGCATGGACGGGCGGGCTTGCCCTTGAGGATGGCTGCGCGTCTGACGCCGCCTATATACAACTAATGGTTGTATACCATATCAACTGAAAGTTGACAGGCACGGTGCTACGTTCGCGGCATGGCCAACAGTCATGAGCGAGAGGGATTCAGCAGGCGCCTAAAGCAGGCGCTGACCAAGGCGGGAAAGGATTCTCTCGGGGCGATTCGGCTGGCGCAGGCATTCAACCAGCGCCATTCCGGAAAGGGCGTCACTCACCAGGCAGTGCAGAAATGGCTCGGAGGAGAGGCCGTGCCGACGCAGGACAAACTAAGGACGCTGGCAGACCTACTGAATGTTTCGATCGCGTGGTTGCGCGATGGCGATGGCAAGGAAAGCGCGGATGTCGCCGCGCACGATGCGGTCAAGCTGGCCTATCGCGCTGATCTTTCGGAGCAGGAACTGATACGACGATTCCGGAAACTAAGCGATCGTCAGCAGCAGGCGGTCGCTGAAATCATTTCGGTCCTTGCCATCAAGGACACTCGACGCGGAAGTTAAGCAGCTTTCCGATCCCCGCCTTGGAAAGGCATGAACCCTGCCTTCACGGCGTCCAGAATCACCAGTTCAACGACGGAACCGTCTTCGGCGTAGCTGACATTCACATTCCAGTCTTGTGACACTTCTCGGGCAACGGGTTTGTCACTCAAGCGGATTTCCAGAATGTCATCTTGTGGATAGTAAATTGTCTTCATGATTCCGTTCCCCATGAAAAGTGGTGCATCACTGTTTTGATAACCAGCGCCTTTTCCAGTGCGGCAGCCACACAAATCAAATTGTCGGTCCGGTCCTCATAATGCTTGGCAATCCAAAGGTGTGTGCCATCCTGGTATCGCAGTTCACCTGTCTCGATCATGTCCTGCAACAGCGACTCACTGATAGCGCGCGTGACCATGCGCCCCCTAGCGTGGTCGGTTATTACGATCAACTTCCCGAAACGCGCGCTGAACATGCATGTAATCCTATCATGCGGCTCCCACAGGTCCGGTCAGGATTTTCCTTCGTGCCGTAGTCGCGATTGCATCGACATCAAAGCTATCCTGGGCCAGCACAACGCCATACTTCTCGCGAGCCGCCTCAATGGAAACGTAGCTATTCACAACGTCTCTTTTCACGCTTTCCGGATCGCGAGTCCAGGGCAATCCGATCCCCCCGCCCCCCGACGTATAAGAAAACTCCTGATCCCCCTTCTTCAAATGCAGACTCTCGCACTTGAGCGGAGCTGGTCGGTCCGGCTGGCCTTCGTGCCGGAATACGCTGTGTGTGACCACACCCGGCTGTCCGCCTGAAAATCCCCACGGGGCATCCTTGGTCCGCTCAAAGCGTCCGTGAAACTCTGCATCTGTGAGCACTTCGCGGCCGAGAACGATGCCCAGGCCGCCGCGGTATTTGCCGGCACCGCCGGAGTCGTTGTGCAATGAAAACTCGAGCACGCGGATGGGGGTGACGGTTTCCTGCACTTCGATGGGCATGAAGCGCACGTCGCCCTGCACGAGGGACACGACGGCGCTGGGGCCGTCGGCGTTGGGTCTTGCGCCCCAGCCGCCGAGGAAGGGGGCGAAGGTCTGGAAGACTTTGCCGGTGCGCGGGTCGATGCCGGAGATGTGCGACATGCCGATGTTGTCGGCGCTGCCGGCGGTGACGGCATCGGGCATGGCGGGCTGGATGGCGCGGAGCACGAGGTCGATGGTTGAGACGACGGCCATGTTGAACCAGGCCATGGGAGCGTTTGCAGGGGCCGAGAGAATGGTGCCTTCGGGGCAGACGATTTTCAGGTTGCGAAAGCCGCCCTCGGTGATGGGGGCGTGCGGCGTGGTGAGATATTTGAAGGCGACTCGGGCGATGGTGCCGGAGGCGCGTGAATTGAACGGTCCTTTCACCGGTGGCGACATCTCCGAGAAGTCGATGGTCATGTCGCTGCCTTCGACGATGACTTTGACTTTCAGGGGGATGGTTTTGTCGAGGGTGAGGCCGTCGTTGTCGAGCACGCAGGAGGCCTCGTAGGTGCCATCCGGGATTTTCTCGACGGCGGCACGCGTCAGGATCTCGGCTTCATCCCAGATGCGGCGGATGCAGGCCATCACCGAATCCTTGCCGTAGCGCTTGATGAGGTCGAGGAAACGCTGCTCGCCCAGGCGGCAGGCGGAAATCTGGGCGCGCATGTCGCCCATCACCAGTTCCGGGAAGCGCGAATTGGTCTTGATGAGGCGAAGCACCGATTCATCCGGCTTGCCGCCGCGGTACACTTTCATGAAGGGAATCTGGATGCCCTCGGAATAAATGTCGCGCGAATTGCCGGGCATGGAGCCCACGGCCTGTCCACCGACGTCGATCCAGTGCGAGCGCACCGCGGCAAACGCCACCACCTCGCCGTTGGCGATGATGGGCGAGTAGGCCGCCATGTTGTTCACGTGCTGGCCGTTGGTTTCGGTGTCGTTCGACAGGATGATGTCGCCGTCCTCGAATCCTTCCTCGGCGTAGATCTCCAGACCCTTCTTGATGGTGGCATTCAGGTCGGCGCAGAACATCGGCACGCCGTTGGGCGCCTGCGCGATGGAGTCACCATTGGCATCCAGAAGGCCGATGGAGAAATCCTTGATCTCCGCTGCAATCGGGCTGTAGGCCGTGCGGATGAGGTTGTCGGTCATTTCCATGACGATGGCGACGAGGGCGTTCCTCACCACTTCCAGGGTGATGGGGTCTGCATGGGTCAATTGCTTTTCACGGGGAGTATTCATGCGGCGTTTGCCTTGTTGATGTGAATGATGATGAATCCGTGTTCGCTGAGCTCGGCCACGTCGCCGGGCCCGATGAGGGTAGTGGCACTGCCCTCTTCGATCACCGCAGGTCCCGTGATGCGGTCGCCGCGAAGGATGTCCTCGCGGCGATAGACCGCCGTGCTGGCCGGGCCCGCGCCCATGTTGACGTTGCGATGCGTGACGGCGGGAGAACCGCTCTTTCTTTCAGCCAGCTGCGGAAAGCCGGGCTTGGGCCGGCGTCCGATGGCGATGACGCGCACGTTCACCACTTCGGAAGGGATGTTGGTGAAGGAGTGACCGAATCGCGTTTCGTACAGCGCGTTGAATGCGGTGCGGATCGCCGCAGCATTGGCGGCGGATACGGTGTCGCCGCCCACCGCCGTGGTGAGAGTCCACTGCTGGCCGGCATAGCGCAGATCCAGATGCACGCTGCAGTCGATGGCGGATTCAGCCACATCGGCGGCTCGCAGGCGCCCCTGGCCGTCATTCAATAACTCTTTGATTACATTATTTATTTCTTCGTAATCCGACATGGGGAAGGGGCGCACAAAGGTGCGCACCAGATCATGGCGAAGGTCCGCTAGCAGCATGCCCAGGGCCGAGAAGCACGAGGGCAGGGTCGGGACCACCACGCGCGGAATACCGATGTCGCGTGCGATGGCCGTGGCATGCAATGGCCCGCCACCGCCAAACGCAATCAATGTCGCTTCGCGCGGATCGACGCCTTTTTCAATGGTGATGGCGCGCACCGCCAGTGCCATGTTGGAATTGGCAATGGTCAGCACGCCGGCCGCGGCTTGCTCAATAGTCAGGCCCAGGGGCTTCGCGATCTTGTCCTCCATGGCCTTGCGCGCTGCGGCCACGTCGAGCGCCATTTCGCCGCCGAGATAACGCTCGGCGTTGATGCGCCCGAGCAGCACGTTCGCGTCGGTCACCGTCGGTTCGGTGCCGCCCGCGCCGATGCATACCGGTCCGGGTTCCGAACCGGCACTGCGCGGGCCGACCTTCAGCGCTCCGAGATTGTCGCGCCAGGCGAGGCTGCCGCCGCCCGTGCCAACTTCCACGACCTCAATGGTGGGCACCTGCAGCGGGTAGCCGTGCACATAGCCGCCCACGTAATACACCTGCGACACCTTGGGTTCGCCATCCTCGATCAGCGAACACTTGGCGGTGGTGCCGCCCATGTCGAAACCGATCACGAGGCGCTCGCCCAGCAGTTCGCCGATGTGCGCCGCGCCGATCATGCCGGCCACAGGGCCTGACTCGACCATGGCCACCGGATAGCGCTTGGCGCGCGCGCCGGTCATCACGCCACCGCTGGATTGCATCAGGTAGAACTGGCCGGCGAAGCCGGCTTTGGCCGTCACCTCTTCGAGGCGTGCGATGTAACTCTCCACCCTGGGACCGACAAAGGCATTGAGCACCGTGGTCGAACTGCGCTCGAACTCGCGCCACTCGCGCACCAGTTCCGAGGAGGTGCAGATATACACACCGGGCAGCAGCGCCTGC
>CAIUKQ010000175.1 GCA_903899705.1 uncultured beta proteobacterium | reverse complement strand
GCCACGATCTATTCTCTCGGGTTGACTGCGCAGCAGGCCAAAGGGGGAAAGGTCAAAGTCCTTGCAGTGAACACCAACAGCCGCCATCCGATGGCACCTGCCGCTCCCACCATTCGCGAATCGGGAATCGAGGTCGGCGTTATCCTCTGGTTCGGCGTATTCGCGCCGGCCGGCACCCCTAAGGATGTGGTGCGTCGCCTGAATGCGGAATCGACGAAAAATTTTCTCAATGATTCCGGTTTGCGCGAAAAGTTCCTGACCGCCTCCGGTATGGTGGTGCAGGATCCCGCGGGCGGGCCCCCCGAGGCATTCGCGGAGTTCATCGTGAAGGACAAGGCGAACTACGCAACCCTGTTCAAGCTTGCGAAAGTGGAGCCGCAATAGCCGGCGTTCATTCCATACGAGACATTCAAACCGCACTTTCCGATCCGCCAACGAATGGCGATCCGGTGATGCGCGGCTCAAGGCAAAGATCTGAAGAGGAGAATTGAATTGGCAACAGGCACTGAATCACTGATCCGCAGCGCAATCGATAGTCTGCCCTCACGGGTGAACATTGCCGAGCATATTGCACCCGGTCAATATGCCGCTGAGAAGGAGCGCATTTTTCGCCGCTCGTGGCTGACGATCGGCCACACCCAGGAGCTGCCGCACAAAGGCAGTTATTTCGTCTACGACGTTCCGACGTTCAATTATTCGCTGCTGGTGGTGCGCGGGCAGGACGATGTGGTGAGGGTGTTTCATAACATCTGCCGCCATCGGGGCAACAAGCTGGTGCGCGACGCGGCGGGTACCCGGCCGGGCTTCGCCTGCAACTTTCACGGCTGGAGCTATACCACCGAGGGAAAGCTGAGGCTCGTCACCGACGAAAATGAATTCCGGGACTGTGATCTGTCGAATCTGGACCTCGTCCCCGTCACCTCGGAAGTCTGGAACACCTTCATCTTCGTCAACTTCGAGGAAAAGCCCCATTGCACGCTCGCCGAATGGCTGGGCGACCTGTACGACAAGTACGACGGCTACTTCGAACCCCAGGAGATGGCGGCGGCCTACCAGACCGAGGTGAACACCAACTGGCACCTGGGGATGAATGGTTTCAGCGAGGGCTATCACACGCTGTACCTGCACAAGAGCACGGCGCGCGATTATCAGGGCGGCAAGCGCAATCCGGAACGGCATCGCCCGACCATCGAAGTGTTCGAACGCCATTACCGCTACTCGGCGCCTGGCAATCCCGACAAGGTGTTCCTGCCGGGCGAGAAGGTCGCCGCCAAGTTCGGCCGGATGATCATCCCGGCCTTCGATTTCGACTGCACGGGATTGCCGCCCGGACTCAATTCGGCGGGGCATGACTTCTGGGCCTTCGACGTGGTGGGCTTTTATCCCAATTTCGTGATGTTGATGGGCAACTGCTGGCACAACGAAATGAGTTTCTGGCCGATCGATTCGGGGCGCACCCTGGTGATCAACCACGGCTGGACGTACAAACCGAAGAATCTCGGCGAGCGCATCAGCCGTTCGTACTTCCGGGCGAGGGTGCGGGATGTGTTCCGCGAAGACTTGAATACGCTCGAAGCGCAGCAGATGGCGGTGTCGAGCGGCGCGATCACCGAGGTGGTGCTGTCACGCCAGGAAATGGCCCTGCGCCAGCACTTCGTGGTGACGAATCGCATGATGTCGGAGGCAAAATGAGCGGCAACAAATTGCAATTGCCCGAATCTTTCAAGGCGCTTGAGCCGTGGGTTGCCGAGTGGTCGATTCCGCATGAGTCCGGACGCCTGGGCAAGCGCCTGTCCGCGGGCACGAAGGAATTGAATCAATTTGTCGGCGCGGTGTTTCCGAGGATTGAGGAAATCATCAATTATTTAAACGGTATTCCCGGCAACGATCCCGATGCCTTGCAGCCCGATGATCGGCGCCTGTTCGACATGGCCCTGACCTGCATGGAGTCCGTCATCCCCTCCGACCTGGGATGGGAGACCAATGACATCGACGATTCCTGGCCGGCCAACCGGCTGAGCTTCCTGCCGCCCAGTCTGTTTCCGGAGCCTGATAACAGGAAGTAAGACCTGAGCGGCAATCCGGTTACCCGGAATCGCCGTCGCGATCTGTTGCCTCGCAATGTCGTTTGGGGCCGGTTTAAATTTCCTCAATCACCCTCGGCCCAGCGCACGGGCCATATCCCATCAGTAGCGTGCTCTCGCCGGCGTTGT
>CAIUKQ010000174.1 GCA_903899705.1 uncultured beta proteobacterium | reverse complement strand
GGTGTTCGCCTACTTGGGAGAGGGCGATCCGCCACCTTTGCCACACTACCCGCACTTCGAAGCTGATGGCGTGGTTGTAACCCACCACAACGACTGGCCTTTCAATTATTTCCAACACCTTGAAAATGCGATGGATGAAGTGCACATAGGTTTTCTCCACTCCAAATCGCCCTACCAGGGCACCATCAATGCAGAGGTTCCAAGGATTTCTGCAGAAGAGACCGAATTCGGTCTGGTGCAATACGGTGATCGTACTAAAACTCGTCGTGCGACTTTCTACCACATGCCCAACATGACAAGTTGGGCGCAGCCCCCAGGTTTCTCTGGGGAAGTCGGCTGGCGTGACATGCTTGGCTGGCGCGTGCCCGCCGATGACCATAGCCACAATACGTTTACAGTTACGCACGCGCGCGTACCGACTGATCAGGTGACAGCGTTTCTCGCACACCGTCAAACTGAAAACGATGAGTTGGCAAGGCTACGTCCCTTCGAAGAGATTGCCGACGAAGTGCTCGCTGGAACTATGCGTTTTCGAGATATTCCGGACCGCGGCCAAGGTGCTGACCTCACGCGGATACAAGATCGCATAATCATGGTTGGGCAGGGCCCAATTGTCGATCGACCGAACGAAACGCTGGGCGCTGCAGATGTTGCGGTGCAACTGCTGCGCCGCATCTGGCGTCGAGAATTGCAGGCACTACGCGATGGCAAACCGGGCAAGCAATGGGCGAGATCGATACCCGCGCCGAATTCGGGGGCCGAATGATGCAACGGCTTTTGATAGCAACACTGGCGGTGGTGGCGTTTGCCTCTGCAGTCTGTGTTCACGCACAAGCTTATCCAACAAAGCCGGTGCGGTTGGTAGTCGCTTCCACGCCTGGATCGGCGCTTGATATTCATGCCCGCTTGCTAGGCAACCAACTGTCAGAGTTGTGGAAGCAGCCGGTACTCATGGATTACAAGCCCGGGGGCTCGATGATGATAGGTGCGGACTATGTGGCTAAGTCAAACCCGGACGGTTACACCCTGTTTTTCTCGATAGATACACCTTTCGTCGTTAACATCGTCACGCTACCTAAGCTCCCTTATACGATGGCGGAGTTCTCCCCCATTTCATTTTGGTCAATGAACCCGTTTGTACTCGTCGTCAACTCAAATCTTCCTGTTAAGAACGTTTCCGACCTAATAGCACTTCTACGCGCGAATCCCGGAAAATTCAACGGGTCCAGCGCTTCTGCGAGCACTTTATTGACTCATGAGATGCTGAAATCACTTGCGGGAGTTGATTACGCATTGATCAATTACAAAGGCGGTTTGGAGGCAATAGCTAGCATTGCGGCGGGAGAAACGCAGATTGCGTTTTACGATTTGGGTAATGCGCAAGCGATGATTAAGGCTGGCAAAATTCGAGTACTTGCGCAGACACCGTCACAGCGTTCGCGCGTAATCCCTGATATACCGACCGTAGCTGAATCGGGAGTACAGGGTTTCGAGGGAGGAACCTGGAGCGGCGTATTCGCACCGGCCAAAACCCCGCGAGAGATCATCAACAAGGTCGGTGCGGACATCAGGCGCGTGGTGGAAATGCCTGATATCGCAGCTAAACTTACAGGTCTCGGCGTGGAACCTCGGGCCAGCAGTCCGGAGGAGTTGTCAAAATTCATCGCCGACAGCACGATGCGTTGGGCGCGACTGGTAAAAGAACGCAACATCAAGCTCTCGGAATAGTCGGAGCGCTGCCTACTAGATTTTGCTTAAGGAAACACTGAACAAGTTCCCGATTGCGTTGCCAAAGTATGGTGCGCAAACGCGAGGGTTTAACTGTGAAGCAAATGACATCGGCGGCGGCGAAAGGATTCGAGGTTCAAAGTAGAGCCACACGCAAGGCGAAATTTCTGGTCCGTATGGACGCCCTGATGCCATGAGCATCGTTTTGCGTATTGATTGACCCGCATTACCCCAAGCCGGGCAATGGCCGCCCCCCGATTGGGATAGAACGGATGCTGCGCAGGTACCTGATTGCCAACTGGTTCAACCTGGCCGATGAAGCCTGTCAGGATGTCCTCTATGACATTTCTGTGTTTCGCGATTTCTGCGAAATCAATCTGGGTCGCGAGCGGGTTCCCGATGCCACCACGCTGCTCAATTTTCACCACCTGCTGGAGCAGAAAAGATTGGCGCGGCACTTCCTGACGCTCAAGCGCATTTGAGGATTCGCCAAGGTCCGGTATCGCGGCTTGGCCAAGAATGCCAACCGTGCCTTCGTGATGCTGGCGATGATCAATCTGAGCAAATGGGGAAGTCCCCTCACAGGAGAGGTGCGCCCTGCGTATGGCAAGTGCCGGGGAATACCCCGCTATCCCCATCAAAACGGCCCCAATGTTGATGAAAATTTCATTCGTTTCACCGATTCAACGAAATCACGTTCAAGCATTGCTTCGCGCGACTACTTATTCAGCGATTCCTTAACAAATAATTGTCGGCTAAGTCCGACAGGCTGCTAGATTCACCCGGTGACACGGGCGGTTCCCTCCTTTCCTTTATATTGGGAACAACTTCTACAAGCGACTTCGTGTCGCACTCGATTTGACTATCCGTTGCGGACTTGCACGCCGCCCTGTACGATGGCTCGGCATTTCCAACACGGGAACAGGAACGTCTAATGAAGTTCGGTCACTTCTCGCATGTCTGGGGCAAGCCCGACATGACGGGCGCGCAGCGCTACGAGCAGCTGTGGCGCGAAATCAGGCTGTGCGACGAACTCGGTTTCGATTACGGCTTCAGCGTCGAGCACCACTTCCGGCCCGATGAAAGCTGGATGCCCTCGCCCAACTCCTACGTCATCGCCGCCGGAATGCAGACCAAGCACATCCGCCTGGGCGCGATGGGCTACGTCGTGCCGCTGCATAATCCGGTGCGTCTTGCAGAGGAGATCATCGTCGCCGACCAGATGCTGAACGGGCGCCTGGAGGTCGGTCTCGTTCCGGGCATCGTCAAGGATTATTTCGGGCCCTACGGCGTGCCCTATGACGATTCGCGGCGCGCCATGACCCTCGAATTCGTCGAGTTCCTGCGGCGCGCGTGCAGCGCGACCGAGCCGTTCGATTTCGACGGCAAGTACCACCAGGTGTCGCAACTGCTGATGTGCACGCCCCCGGTGCAGCGACCGCACCCGCCGCTCTGGATCGAAACGCGCGATCCGCCGACCTTGGCGTTCTGCGCGCGCGAAGGGATCAACACCGGCTACTTCTTTCTCTTCAGGCGCTCGAGCGCGCATGCGCGCTATACGAAGTTCCTCGAACAGTGGCAGGCTGCGGGCTGGACGCAGAAGCCCAATATCGGTTACTCGACCGCGATCTACGTGGACGAGACCGATGACAAGGCGATCGAGCGCGGTCTGCACCAGGCAGGACGCGCCTATCGGGGTTTCGTCGGCCAGGCCGGCAGCGAGGCGGAACTGAAGACCCTGCTGGCGCAGCATGCGGAAAAGTTCTACGAGCGCGGCGAGCCCGAGGCGGCCGATATCGTCATGCATCTCGCGGATCCCGAGTGGCTGCTGGAGAACGATCTCATACTCGTCGGTTCTCCCGACACCGTTGCAAGGAAGCTGAAGGACTGGGCAACCCACGGCATGTTCAATACCTTCCTCGGCGAATTCAATTTCGGCACGCTCGCCGAGGACGACCTGATGCGTTCGCTGCGCCTGTTCGGCAGCGAGGTGATGCCGATGCTCCGTCATTTCGAGCCGTTTTGAGCGGCTGCGGCCGGAGAAGAGCATGAGGCCTGCAACACGCATTGCCGCACGGCTGGTCGTATTCGCGCTGGTCGCGCTGCAAACCTTCGCGCTCTGCGCGACGCACGCGCTCGCGCAGCCCTATCCTTCGAAGCCGATCCGCCTGGTGGTGCCGTTTGCGCCGGGCGCCATTGTCGACCTCGCCGCGCGCGTCGCGGCCGAGCGCATCGGCTCGGCGACCGGTCAGCCGGTGGTGACAGAGAACCGCCCGGGTGCAAGCGGCAACACAGGCATTGCCCAGGTGCTGCAGTCCAGGCCGGACGGGTATGTGCTCGGCTTCACCTCCGATTCGATACTGGCGATCAATCCGCACATTTACGCTTCCATGCCGTTCGATCCGCTGAACGACGTGACACCGATAGGGATGATCGGCGCGGCCACGCAGATACTGATCGTCAACCCGAAGCTGCCGGCCTCGAACCTGCGCGAGTTCATCGCGCTCGCCAGGGCGAGCCCGGGCAAGTTGACCTACGGATCGGCGGGCGCCGGTTCGAACCTGCATCTGGGCGCCCATGTTTTCTCCTCCATGGCCGGCATAACGCTCACCCATGTGCCCTACAAGGGCGCCGCACCCGCGACCATCGATCTTCTGGCCGGGCGGATTGACCTGATGAGCGCAACCCTAGCCTCGGTGATCCCGCATGTGCGTGCCGGCGCGCTGCGGGTGCTGCTGGTGGGCGCTACGGAGCGCATGAAGGCGTTGCCCGAGGTGCCCTCGGCCGACGAGGCGGGATTGCCGGGCTACAAGTCGACCATCTGGTTCGGCGTGATCGCGCCGCGCGGCGTGCCTGCCGAAGTGGTGGACATCCTCAACACGCACCTGCGCGCGATTCCCCAGGATGCGGCGGCGCGCAAGCGTCTTGACGATGCCTTCATCGATCCCATGCCGCTCACGCCGGCGGAATTCGCCGGCCTGATCCGCGCCGACTGGCAGCGCTGGCAGCCCATTGTCAAGGCGACCGGAGTCAAGCTTGACTGACTACCGGCAGGACTGGATGCCGGTTTTGTAATTCAGGGAATGTGTTTTAACAAAGCTCATTTAGAGAATGATGTTGTTCAAATCATACCGTGACCGCCAGAGCAAGCAGTTGTGCGGGATCGGGGCTGAATCCTGGCGGCCGGTCGAGCATTCTGAACCACCCGAGGTAATTGGCGAGGTATTTTGTGGCAACACCCTTGAAGCGAACCATCCACGTGCGCAGGCGCGAAGCGAAGGCATTGACGTTTTGCACGTGCCAAGCGCCCTGTACGCGGATACCCGCCGACAGATTGCGTGCTTTAGCAACAATCAAGGAGTTCATCACCGGCCGGACCAAAGGCAAGGCGACGCCTACTCATTAAGCCCGCCAGATTGCACAACCCAGGCGCGGCACGCGCCTGGTAGCAGGTCCGTTTACTCCTTCGGAATCTTCGCGTCGGCGATCACTTTCGCCCATTTCTTTATGTCGCCTGCGATGAAGGCATCGAACGCCTCGGGCGTCGACCCGATGGGCTCGTTGCCCATTTCCACAATGCGCGCGCGCAGCTCGGGCATCGCGAGCGCCTTAGCGGACATCGCCTGGATGTTCCTGACGATCGCCAGCGGCGTCGCGGCAGGCACCACGAAGCCTGTATAGCCGACGACGTCGAAGCCGGGATAGGTTTCCGCTATCGTCGGATACTGCTCGTAGCCAGGGACGCGCTTCTCGCTTGTCACGGCAATGACTTTCAGCCTGCCCGCCTTGACGAATGGCATGTCCGTGAACAGCGGGTCTCCCAGAAGTGGCACGCGCCCGCCCACCACATCCTGCGCCGCCGGCGCGCTGCCTTTGTACGGGATATGCAGAAGGTCGATTCCAGCCACGATGTTGAGGAGCTCGCCAGCGAGGTGCGGCGTTCCGCCGATGCCGGGCGACGCGAATGACAGCTTGCCCGGGTTGCGCTTCGCGAAATCGACCAGTCCCTTGATGGTGTCAAAAGAAAGTTTCGGATCCGCAAAGAACGCGAGGGCGAAGCGGGTGAGCAGCGTGACGCCCGTCAGGTCCTTCAACGTGTCGTAGGGCATGGATTTGAGAAGTCCCGGATTGATGGTGTAGCTCGAGACTACGATACCGATGGTGAGTCCGTCGGGCGGCGATTTCGCCACGGCGTCGATACCGAGTACGGTGCCAGCGCCCGGCCGATAGTCGACAATCACCGGGCGTGACCAAAGCTCCTGCAGCTTCTGGCTAATGAGGCGCGCCATGATGTCGGTTCCGCCGCCTGGCGTGAACGGCACGATGACCTTCACCTGTCCGCGAGGATAATCCTGGGCCATCAAGGACGGCGCGTGCAACAGGGGCAGTGAGGCGGCTAACGATGCGAGGGCGATCCGTAGTGTCGCGATAGTCTTCAGTTTCATGCTTTTCTCCTCGAAAAGGCGGTACTGATAGTCAAGCCGAACCCGAGCTGAACGTATGGCGGCAGCTAAATTTCTTCAATGGGCCATGTTTTGGACTTTTGAAAAGCGTACATCATCGATTATGTTCAAACTCCGGATTTGCCGATGCCCGATCCCGGGCTTACTGGGTAAAGAGGCTGTCGTTATTACAGAAAACGGTGCAGATTGGTGTTTTGACCATACGAGGACAATACCTTTCTCCAATCCATAAGTGCGAAGTCGCCGCAGTCAGAAAGATCAGAATCTTACGTCACGACCAACCTACCCTATGGAACTTCAGGGGCTGCGCCCAATGCCAAAAAGAATCAAGCTTTCAAGAGGTTCCCATTTTTTACTATACGAGGTCTCACGGCGCCCAACCAGCGCGGCATCGGACACCGGAAGATCACATATGTTGGCAACAACCGTGGCATATGCACGTCAGTTGAGCGCAATTCCCGAAGCCTTCACGACCCGGTCCCACAGCACGAGATCCGATTTGATTTCGGCGGCGAATTCCTCGGGTGTGCTGCCGATCGGCTCAAGAGTGTCTTTGTCTAATCGCTCCTGAAAATCCGGACGCCGGATGATTGAAAGTACGTCTGCATGGATTCGGTTGATGAGTGGTCGCGGCGTCCCTGCCGGCGCCAGGAAGCCGTACCAGGCGACCACTTGGTAGCCCGGCAATGCGTCGGCAATCGGCGGAATCTGCGGCAATACCCTGGCGCGTGCCTTGGTGGTAATGCCGATGGCTTTCAGTTTGCCAGGATCCCTCGCAAACTCAATGGAGGCGCTTCCGCCGGTGAAGATCATGTGCACTTGTCCGGCCAGCACATCGGCAAGCGCCTGCCCGAAGCCCTTGTACGGAACGTGGATCATGTCGAGTCCGCCCGCCATAGTCCGTATTACTTCCATGGCAAGATGCTGCGGGCTGCCATTTCCAGAAGAAGCGAAGCTCGCTTTGCCTGGATTTGCGCGCACCCACGTGATCAAGTCCTTGACGGTGTTCGCGGGTACTGACGGATGCGCGTACAGCACGAAGCCGCCCGCGATTGCATTGGTTATGGGTGCGAGGTCGCGCACCGGGTCGTAAGGAATCTTAGCCATCAGATTCGGAACGACAACGATCGGGCCGTTCGCCCCGAATAGCAGCGTATAGCCATCGGGAGATGCTTTGGCCACAAAGTCGGTCGCGATCATTCCGGTGGCTCCGGCTCGGTTTTCCACAATCGCCGGCTGGTTCCACAGTTTGGAGAGTTCGCCCGCGAGGACGCGTCCATAAACGTCGGGGGTCCCGCCGGGCGGAAATTGCACTACAACATGGACAGGTTTGGCCGGGTAGCCCTGTGCCCACGCTGAGGGCGAAATTGAGGCCAGAACCGCCAGCGCAAGAGCCGCTCGTATGAACAGATTGAGCATGCATCCCCCCCTCCAAGGAAAGCGGGGATGCTAGCACGCAGGAAAGTCCAAAGCTACGCTCGAAATCGCTTCGCCGGCCAAAGACTTCACCAACAAGCGGGCCTACCGGAATCTGCCTATGAACG
>CAIUKQ010000173.1 GCA_903899705.1 uncultured beta proteobacterium | reverse complement strand
GCGTAGACCTCGTAGTGGACAACCAGCGGACCGTTCGCGGGCGACGCCCGCCAGGTGTGCTTGTCCAGCTTCGCAAGGCGAAGCGCCCGGCCGCCGGACTCCGCGCGAATCGACACGATATGCCTTGCGAATTCGCGAATCATGTAGCTGCCGGGAATCCACGCAGGCAGCGCAAGGCGCTGGCCTTCGACATCAGGTTCGGCGATTTCACAGCTCACTGAAAAAAGATGCGCTTCCGGATGCGAGGGGACGATGCGGTACCGGATTGCGGCCTGAGAGGCCGGGATGCCTGGCGTTTTTGTTTTCATTATTCTGGATGAACCCTTGTTCTGGCAGTCTCGAACAACCCGGAATCGGGAATGCCGCTATTTTCCCGGCAGATCGGCCGGCGTGTCGATGTCTTTTATGACGCCCGGATCGTCGACGTCGATGAACGTAATCAGGTCCTGTTGCCCCGCAACGATGGCGCGTGCGCCGGCATCGCCCTTGAGTGCAAGAAGCTCACCATGAAACCGGCGTGCCAATCCGACGGGGTGCCCGCGCTGGCCCCGGAATCGCGGCGCGACAATCGTCGCACCATCGCGCAGGGATTGCGCCACGCACCGGATGGTCTCGGGCCGGATGCCGGGCATGTCGGCCAGTGCCACCACCCACCCGCCCGCAGAAGAAGCGGCCCTCACTCCGGCGGCCAGCGTATGCCCCATTCCCAACGCCGCGTCCCGGCAGACGGCGATCTTCAAGCCCTGCGCGCGCAGCAGTTGCGCAAGCTTCGAGTTGGCGGACCGGACCACAGCAACGGAACCCGGCATGGCCTGAATCAAATGTCGCGCCGCATGAACGGCAATAGGTTCCCCGCCAGGGGTGAGCGGGTGCAGAAGTTTGTCCGAACCAAATCGAGAACCCGAACCGGACGCGAGGAGTATTCCGGCAATGCTTTTGATCATGCTGCCCCCAGAAATGCAACGAGCGGCCATCCGGCCGCTCGTTGAATTGCAATCGACCGGATCAGGTCTGCGGCACCGCGCAGCCGGTTGTCACATTGACCTTCGGGGGCTCCACCAACTCCGGAATCTGGACGCCGTGACGCACGGCGGTCATTTCCGCAAGAATCGCCACCGCAATTTCCGGAGGTGTCTTGGAACCGATCTTCAGTCCCACTGGTCCGCGCATGCGCTCGATCTCGGCGGCCGCAAGGTCAAAATCCGCCAGACGTTTGCGGCGCGCGTCGTTGTTCTTTCTGGAACCAAGCGCCCCCACATAGAAAGCCGGCGACTTGAGCGCCTCCAGCAGCGCGATATCGTCAAGCTTCGGATCGTGGGTCAGTGCAACCACGGCGCAATGGGCGTCCAGGTTCATCGCAATGGCCGCATCATCGGGATAACTCCGTGTCAGCGGGACGGTTGGCAGGTCCCACCCCGCGTAATACTCCTCGCGCGGATCGCACACCGTGACGTGGTAATCAAGCGCCTGCGCCATCTGGGCGAGATAGCGGCTCACCTGTCCTGCACCTATCAACAGCACGCGCCAGCGCGGCCCGTGAACGGATTTGAGCACCTTGTCGTCGAATTCAAGCACATCCGACCAGCGGCCGGCCTGGATTGTCGCAACACCGGTCGCCATGTCGAGCGTGCGCGCCACCAGTTCATGGCGCTCGATCGCGGCAAGCAGCTCCTCCAGATGCGAATGCTCGCCCACCGGTTCCAGGACAATCTGAAGCGTTCCGCCGCAGGGCAATCCGTAACGCGTGGCCTGCTCCTGCGTCACGCCGTAGATGACGACTTCGGGTTTTTCCGCAGCCACCGCGCGCGTTTTCACCTTCTCGATAAGGTCATCCTCGACGCAACCGCCGGACACCGATCCGGTTACCTGCCCGTCGTCGCGTATCGCCACCATCGCCCCCACCGGACGCGGTGCGGAACCCCAAGTATGCGTAATCGTGCCAATGGTGGCTTTGTGACCGCTTCGGGTCCAGGCCAACGCGCTTTTGACAACTTCCAGATCCACACTATCCATACTGACCTCGCATTTGAACGTTCGACCGTTATATTGGGGCGCCTGACGGCTTTATCAACAACGACCCGGACGGTGATTGCGGTCTAGCCTATTCCCGCGCCGTTACCCGGTCAAGCGGCGAGTACCGAATTTGGATCCGTAGGCATTGAATATGGAAGGTTTTTTCGCCTCGGACCGGTTGCCAAGCAAGGCTCCATGGACTAGGATAGCCGCACTCGTCGGCCATCCGCATCAAAACCCAAAAGAAGTCACACCATCACGGGATACTCTCGTGCAGGAGGGAATTCTTCCGGGTTTCCAGATTGAGCGCGCCGACCCGGAAATTCGTCAACTAGGAGACAACTATGACCGTCAAGGTCTCGATGAAAGTCAACGGCAAGGCTGTAAGCGCCGAAGTCGAGGAACGCACGCTGCTGGTGACCTACATCCGCGAAAACCTTCGCCTGACCGGCACCCATGTCGGCTGCGACACCGCCCAGTGCGGCGCCTGCACCGTGCACATGAACGGCCGGGCCATCAAGTCCTGCAACATCGTGGCGATGCAGGCCGAGGGCGCCGACATCCTCACCATTGAGGGCGTGGCCAAGCCCGATGGCACCCTCAATGTCATGCAGGAAGCGTTTCGCGAGCATCATGCCCTGCAATGCGGATTTTGCACCCCGGGCATGGTGCTCTCTGCAATGGATCTGGTGAAAAACTACCCGGATCCGACCGAGCGCGAAATACGCGAGCAGCTTGACGGCAATCTGTGCCGTTGCACCGGTTATCACAACATCGTCAAGGCGATCAAGGCGGCCGCCGCCACGATGCGCGGCTGAGCCAGGAGAAAACACAATGTACTCGTTCAACTACAACCGCGTGAAATCAGTGGCCGATGCGGCGGCCGCACTGGGCAAGAGCGAAGATGCGAAGCTGCTGGCCGGCGGCCAGAGCCTGGTTGCTTCCATGAAACTGCGCCTCTCCAAGCCCTCCGACCTGATTGACCTTGGCACCATTGCCGATCTGCAGGGCATCAAGGTGGACGGCGGCACGGTAACCATAGGCGCGATGACGCGGCATGCGGAAGTCGCCGGCTCGGCGGAAGTCAAAAAGGCCATTCCGGCGCTGGCCTCCCTCGCCAGCGGGATTGGCGACCGCCAGGTTCGCAACATGGGCACCATCGGCGGCTCGGTGGCCAACAATGATCCTGCTGCCGATTACCCGGCGGCTCTTGTCGGCCTGGGAGCCACCATTCAAACCAACAAGCGCAAGATTGCGGCCGATGACTTCTTCAAGGGGATGTTCGAAACCGCTCTTCAGGCCGGCGAGATCATCACCTCCGTGAGTTTCCCCGTACCCAAGCGTGCGGCGTATATGAAATTCAAGAACCCCGCATCACGATTCGCCATAGTCGGTGTGTTGGTGGCGGAAACACCTTCAGGTGTACGCGTTGCAGTGACCGGCGCCGGCCCGGGGGTATTCCGGGTCGCTGAAATGGAAAAGGCACTGGCTGCAAAATTCGCCCCGGAATCCGTGGCCGGCATCAAGGTTCCCGAAAAGGGCCTCAATACGGACATCCACGCAAAGGCGGATTACCGCGCCCACCTGGTCACCGTCATGGCCAAACGCGCGGTTGCCGCGGCGCTCGCCTGACCCAAAACCTTTCGACAGCACCTTTCATTCACCCCTGAAAATGCACGTAAGCCTGGCTTGCGTGCATTTCTTTTTTCAAAATCGACCCCACCATGGCCGCCATCCCGAATTCCGTTGACGCGACAGAAACGCTTCTAGCCCAGGCCGACTACGTCGCCGAGCGCAGCCTCGCGACCTCCGTCTACCTGTCGCTGAAGCTCGGACGCCCGCTGTTTCTCGAAGGCGAGGCCGGTGTGGGCAAGACCGAGATCGCCAAGGTTCTTTCCGAAACGCTCGGCAGGAAGCTCGTGCGACTTCAATGCTACGAGGGTCTGGACATCGCCAGCGCCGTCTACGAATGGAATTATTCGCGCCAGATGATCGAAATCCGTCTTGCCGAGACCGAGGGCGGCAAAGACCGCGACGACCTCGCGAAGGACATTTTTTCCGAACGCTTCCTGATCCGCAGGCCCCTGCTGCAGGCGCTGGAGGGCAACGCAGGCGCCGCGCCGGTGCTGCTCATCGACGAACTGGACAGGACCGATGAACCGTTCGAAGCCTATCTGCTGGAAGTGCTCTCGGATTTCCAGATCACCATCCCGGAAATGGGAACGGTGAAGGCCAAGGAACCGCCCATCGTGATCATCACGTCCAACCGCACCCGCGAAATTCATGACGCCATCAAGCGCCGCTGTTTCTATCACTGGGTGGATTACCCCGACGCGAAACGCGAAGCCGAAATCCTCAAGCGCAAGGTGCCCGGCGCCGCAGAACGCCTGTCGGCGGAGGTTGTTTCCTTCGTGCAGCGCCTTCGCAAGATGGAACTCTTCAAACTGCCCGGCGTCGCCGAAACCCTCGACTGGACCAAGGCCTTGATGGCGCTGGATAAAATGTCATTGGATCCGCAAACGGTCAACGACACGCTGGGCACGCTGCTCAAATACCAGGACGACATCTCGCGCATCAAAGGCAGCGAAGCCGAACGGCTGCTTACCGAGGTGAAGGCGGAAATCGCGGCAGGCTGAGGGCCGCATGGCCGACAGATCCCTGCTTCGACGTCTACTGGGAATGGCGCCTCGCACGCCCGCTCCCAGGGAAGCCGCGCGCGAAGCGCAGAAGGTCATCGACCTTTGCCAGGCGCTGATGTCCGAGAGGGGGGAAGTCTCCGGCGCGCGGCTTGCCACAGAAACGCTCAAGGCCTACCAGCGGCTCGACGTGGTTTCGGTGCCGGCTTTTTTCGACCTGCTCGCAGGCGTTTATTCACCCAGGCCGGACGCCGTCAGCCGTTCTGCCGAAAAATACCGGGAATCACCAACTCCGGCCAACCTGCTTTTGTTGCAGCGTGCCGTCGAATCTCCACTTCAGGAATTGTTCCGGCGGCTCAATGCGGCCCCGGGCGCCACTGCGGTGCTGGTCGGCCTGCGCCGCACGCTGCTTCGCGACCTGCGCGACAACCCCCAATGGGTGGGAATTGACGCCGATCTCGCCCACCTGTTCCGCTCCTGGTTCAACCGGGGATTCCTGCTGCTGGAACGCATCGACTGGCGCACATCGGCCCAGGTCCTTGAAAAACTCATCCAGTACGAGGCGGTGCACGAAATCCAGGGCTGGCGCGATCTGCGAAGGCGCACCCAGGCGGACCGCCGCTGCTACGCATTCTTTCATCCCGCGCTTCCCGAGGAGCCGCTGATATTCATCGAGGTCGCCCTCACAAAGGGAATGAGTGACAAGGTTCAGCCGCTGCTCGACCCCGACGCTTCGGTCTTCGACCCCGCGGATGCCGACTGCGCCATGTTCTACTCAATCACCAATTGCCAGGAGGGGTTGCGGGGAGTGAGCTTCGGCAACCTGCTCATCAAACAGGTTGCCGAGAACCTTGGCAGGGAGTTTCCAAAACTGAATACCTTTGCCACGCTCTCGCCCATCCCCGGATTCCGCGCCTGGGTATCCGCCGAGGCGGGCAAAAAGGACAATGACCCGCGCCGCGAAGAAGTGGCCGGCCTGCTCGCCATGCTTGACCTCCCCGACTGGATGTCCGACAGGGCCGTCAGCAACCGCCTGCAGCGGGACATAACACGCCTGTGCGCGCAATACCTCCTGCAGGCGAAATCGCGGGACGAGCCGCTCGATTCGGTGGCGCGTTTCCACCTTGGCAACGGTGCGCGACTGGACCGCCTGAACTGGCAGGGCGACACTTCACCCGCGGGCCTTCGGCGCTCGGCCGGCCTGATGGTGAATTATGTCTATGACTTGGCCGACCTCGAACGCAATCACGAAGCCTATGCAAGGGAACACCGCGTCATCGCCGCTCGGCGCTTTGAAGTGATGGCTCGCGAATCCCTGCTGGCGCCACCCGTCGAAAAATCCCGCAGCAAGGCAACCCAATGAGCGTCCCGGGCCACCTCGCGGAAAACGTCATGCACTTCGCGCGGGTGCTTCGCGCCGCCGGCCTGCCCATCGGTCCCGCGCATATCATCGATGCACTGCGCGCGGTCGAAGTGGTGGGCATCGAGAGGCGCGAAGACTTCTACTGGACCCTCGCATCGGTGTTCCTCGCCAAGCGCGAGCATTTCGAGGTGTTCGACCAGGCCTTCCATATCTTCTGGCGCGACCCGCAACTCCTCGAGCGCGCCATGGCCATGCTCATGCCCGACGATTTCGCCTCCGCGCCCGAGGACGAGAAAAAGGCCAACAGTCGCGTCAGCGAAGCCTTCAATCCCGAGCAGCCCCAGGTCCAGAAGAAGGAAGAACAGGAGGAAAAGGTCGAGCTGGATGCAACGCTGACTTTTTCCTCGAGGGAGGTCCTGCAGCACGCGGATTTTGAAACCATGACCGCCGAGGAACTGGCCCAGGCCAAGTCCCTCATCAAGCGCATGCGCCTGCCCATTCGCGACATCCGCACCCGCCGGTTTCGTTCCGACCTGCACGGCGCCCGCATCGACATGCGCGCGACCTTGCGCGCCTCGATGCGCGAAGGCGGCGCCCTCATCGACATAAAGCGGCGCTCGCCTCGCTGGCAGCATCCGCCGCTGGTGGTGATGTGCGACATCTCCGGCAGCATGAACCGCTACTCGCGCGTGTTCCTGCATTTTCTCCACGCCATCACCAACGACCGCGACCGCGTGCACACCTTTGTCTTCGGCACCCGCCTCACCAACGTCACCCGTTGCCTGCGCCATCGCGATGTGGACATTGCGATGACCGGTGTCGCCGAAATGGTGTCGGACTGGTCGGGTGGCACGCGCATCGGCGCGTCCATCCGGGATTTCAATTTGCACTGGTCGCGCCGCGTGCTCGGTCAGAATGCGGTGGTGTTGCTGATTACCGACGGCCTGGATGCGGACGTCGGCCAGGGTCTGTCCGAGGAGATGGACCGGCTGCACCGCTCCTGCCGCCAGTTGATCTGGCTCAACCCACTCCTGCGTTACGAGGGATTCGAAGCGCGGCCAGCCGGCATTCGTGCCATGCTGCCGCACGTGGACAAGTTCCTGCCCGCCCACAACATGCAAAGCCTTCTCGACCTTGCCAGTGTGCTGGAAGGGCGCGAACCGCAGCGGAATGCCGCATAAGCGACGCGGCGGGATTGGGTTGAGGGCGAATGGGGTATTGAGCCCGACGCCCAATCCCGGAGCGGCGCGTGCGCAATCCCACCAGGGAATTCGGATAAATTTCAACATCTCGTTGGTTTCAACACGCGATCAGTGGGAAAATAGTCCAACGATACAAGGAGCACTGAAATGGAAATGACCGGCGACCAACTGATTCCCCTCGCGCAGGCCGATGTCTGGCGCGGACTGAATGATCCCGAAATACTGAAATCCTGCATTGCCGGCTGCGAGGCCGTCGATAAAACGGCCGAAAACGAATACCGGATCGCCCTGACCGCTTCGGTCGGGCCGGTCAAGGCCAAATTCACGGGCAAACTGTCCCTGTCCGACCTCAACCCGCCAAACTCCTATGCAATCACCTTTGAAGGTTCCGGTGGCGCAGCCGGGTTTGCCAAGGGTAGCGCGACCGTCAATCTCACCACGGAAGGCACCTCAACGCGCCTCAATTACACCGCCAAAGCCAACATCGGCGGCAAGCTCGCGCAGATCGGCTCGCGGCTGGTGGACGGTGTCGCGCAAAAGATGGCCAATGACTTCTTCGTCAAGTTCAACGACGTCATGGGCAAATCGTCCGGCTCTGCCCCGGCGACGGCTCACGCAGGAGAAAATGCTTTGGACGAACCGTTCAACCCGCTCTGGATTGTCGGCGGAACGCTGGTTGTGATGCTCGTCATCTGGTGGGCAATGGGCGGCACCCGGTAAAAGCCCGTCGAATTGCCTCCTGAAAATGCCCGCGCAAGCGGGCATTTTTACTGGGTCAACCGACTACTTCGCCCGTCGGGGTTTGAACAGCACCAGCAGCGCGCCAATTGACAGGAGCCCGACACCATAGAGCGCCCCCGAACCGGTGTAGGCAAGACTGGAATACAACATGTAGATGCACATGCCGGAAAATATCAGCGGCGTGAACGGGTACAGCGGCACCGTGAAAGGCCGGGACGATGCGGGTTCCCAGCGCCGGAAAACGAAGACGGAAACCGCAACCAGAAAAAAGAAGAGCCAGAACACCGGAGCCGTGTAATCAACCATGTTCTGCACGCCCTGCGCACCCTTGTCCTGATTCATCGCAACGCCGACCAGCGTCAAGGAAATCAGACACTGCACAATCATGGCGTTCACGGGAACGCTTTTTTCACCGTGCCAGGCTCCAATCCACTTGAACAATGACCAATCGCGGCCCAACGCATAGTTGGTGCGGGCACCAGTCAGTATCGTGGCATTTGCGGAGGTGATTGCGGCAACCGCCACGATGATGCTCATGATTTTGACGCCGGTCTCGCCAAATGCGCGGGACAT